>CAZIVR010000089.1:0-15264 GCA_964542745.1 uncultured bacterium | reverse complement strand
CCGAGGCAGCGCGCGATGATCTTGCGCTGCATCTCGGAGGTCCCGGAGTAGAGGGTGCCCGAGAGGGCGTCGCGGACCTCGCGCTCGATCGGGTATTCGCGCATGTAGCCGTAGCCGCCGTGGAGCTGGAGCGCGTCGAGGGCGGCGCGCACGTGCGTCTCGCTCACGAACAGCTTGGCGATCGCCGATTCCATCACGGTGCTCCGGCCCTGGCCCTGCAGCCACCCGACGCGGTAGAGCAGGAACCGCCCGGCGTCGATCGCCACCTTCATGTCGGCGATGCGGTCGGCCACCGATTCGAACTTGGCGATCGGCTGCCCGAACTGCCGGCGCGCGCGGGCGTAGCGGACGCAATCCTCGAGCAGGCGCTCCATCGAGCCGAGGTGCGCGGCGAAGATGCAGGCGCGCTCCCACTCCATCGCCGAGTTGAACACCGCGCCGCCCGCGCCTTCGGGGCCGAGGCGCCCGCCCTCGGGCACGAAGCAGTCGTCGAAGATCACCTCGCCCATCGGGGAGGTGCGCAGTCCCATCTTGTGGATCGGTGCGCCGAACGTGAGGCCCGGGGCGCCGCGCGGCACGAGGAACGCGGTGAGGGCCCGGGATTTCCCCTCGGCGGAGCGGTCGAGGTAGGCGAAGGCCACGGCGAGGTCCGCGACCGGGGCGTTGGTGCTGAAGGTCTTGGTGCCGGTGAGGCGGTAGCCGGCCGGGCCGGGTCCGCCGCTGCGCACCGCCTTCGCCGTGAGCGAGAAGACGTCCGAGCCCGCGCCCGGCTCGGTGATGGCGTGCGCGCCGATCGCCTCGCCCGAGATCAGCTTCGGCAGCCACTCGCGCTTCTGCGCCTCGGTCCCGTACGCGGCGATCGGCATCTGGCACGCCCACATCTGCGCGTTGAGGCTGAACACCAGCCCGTTGTCCCGGCAGCCGCGGCCGAGGGCCTCCATCGCGATCAGCGTGGTGAGCAGGTCGCGGCCCTGCCCGCCGTGCTCGGAGGGCATGGGCAGGCCGAGCAGCCCGAACTCGGCGGCGCGCTTCCACGCCGCGCGGTCGAAGCCGTCCGACTGGTCGAGGGCGGCGACGTCGCCGGAGAGCCGCTCGCGCGCGAACTCGAGCGTGGCGTCGTAGAGTTCCTGCTGTTCGGGGGTACGGTCGAGGTTCATGCGCGCTCCGCCGGAACGCCGCGCGCCGCATCGGCGGGCGCGGCCGGGTGGAACGACTCGACCCACTCCAGCACGCGGTCCACGATTTCGCGCTGGCGGTCGAGCCGGTTGAAGCCGTCGTGGACCTCGCCCGGCCAGATCTCGACGCGGATGCGCTCGCGCGCCCCGGCGTCGAGCGCGGGGAGCATCCGCTCCATCACGGGCTGGAAGGTGAGGAGTTCCTGGTCCTCCTCGCCGTAGAGGAACAGCGCGCGCGCCTTCGACGCGACCAGCGCGTCGAAGGCCGCCACGAAGCCGGGATCGAGCGCGGGGCCGCCCGCGTTCGCCTCGTCCGGGGCGCCCGGAACGGCGCGTCCCACGACCCCGCGCAGGCGCGCCTCCACGTTCCGCCACAGCGAGGGATCGGCGAGCCGCTTCCAGTTGGCCGGGTTGTTCACCGCCTGCCACACGCCGCCCCACTCGCCGGTGGAGGTGCGCAGCCCGTCCATGACCTCGAGGGGCATCACCGGCGCCGAGAGGAACGCCACGCCGGCGATCGCCCCGGGCGCGTCCAGCAGGGCGGCCAGCGCGGTCCGGGCGTCGAAGCAGTTCCCGGTGAGCACGAAGCGGGAAACGCCGTGGCGCTCGCGCAGCGCGTCGAGCACGGCGCGCAGGTCCTCGCGGCACGGGGCCGAGGGGTCGAGGAAGGCGTTCTCGCCGCCGCTGTCCCCGTTGCCGTGGTAGTCGAAGCGGCACGCCGTGAAGCCGCGCGCGGCGAGCCGGCGGGCGCCCAGCACCCAGGTCCGGTTGCGGTGCGAACGCGGGCGGGTGAGGTGCACCACGCCGAGGCCCGCCGCGGGCGCCGCGGGCGCGGGCGGCGTGACGATCGCCACAAGGTCGCCGGTGGCGGCGCGCACCACCATCGGGCGCTCGGCGCGCGCGCGTTCGTCGGCGGCGGCCTCACGCATGGGACGCGATCCAGTCGGCGGTGGCGGAGACCAGCTCGGAGCTCTCCCAGGCCGGATTCTGGAGGAAGAACCAGCTCACTTCGGAGCGCACCTCGCGCACCTCCACCGGCACCCCGCGGGCGGCCAGCGCCGCCGCGAACTCGGCGTGCGGGCGGGCCAGCGAGCGGCGCGAGTCGATCTGGGCGAGCAGGGTGGGGCCGGACCAGCCGGCCAGCGAGGCCGCGAGTCCCTGGCCCGCGGTCTCGACCAGCGCGCGGTGCAGCGGGTAGCCGAGCACGTCCACGAGCCCGTCGCGCGCCAGCGTCTCGCGCATGGTCTCCACGGTGGCGCCCGAGCGGCGCCCCTTGGCGACCTCGGCGAACAGGACGCTGCGCATCAGGTCGCGAAAGTAAGCGGCGGGCTCGTGCACCGGTTCCCACAGCGCCAGGGCACGGGGCGCGGGCGAGCCCCCGAGGGCCCGGGCCAGCGCGAGCGCGCCGAGGCGAACGCCGACCGCGACCAGCGGGCGGACTCCCGCGCGGCGTTCGAGCTCGGCGCGGACGGCGCGGGCGTCGGCGGCGAGCCGGTCGAGCGTGACCTCCGCGGCGTCGCCGCCCGAGTCGCCCTGTCCCCGCGGGTGGAACCGCAGGGTCGGGATGCCGAGGCGCGCGAGCGCGCGAGCGAGCAGCACCTCGCTGCGGTAGCCGGTGAGCTGCTCGACCCCGAGGGCGGGCACGATCAGCGCCGCTGTGCCCGGCCCCGGCGCGGCGGACGTGGAGGGGTGGAAGACGGCCCACATCGGGCAGCCCTCGACCTCGAGGAAGAAGGGATCCTCCCCGTTCAGCAGCGGGCCCTCGGCCGCGAGGCCGGAGCCGGAAACCGATGGGGACACGTTCGGGTCCGCGAGGCCGGAGGAGGGGGGGAGGGAGATCAACGAGGCAAAATCCTATCGGCTCGACGCGCGAAGCGTCAACGACCGGCCCCGCGGCGGTGCCGGGAGCGCGTCGGCGCGGGCAAGGCGACTCCGAGGTGCGCGAGCGCGGCGGCGAGGGGCGCCGAAGCCCCTCCCGGCGGGGCGAACCGGCGCGGCCCGGGGCCGCTCCCGGCGGCCCCAAGTGCCGGCCGTCAAAGTTCTTGATTACCCTGTCAGGCCCTTGCTAAGCTGTTGCCCGTCCACGGAGCCCCGCGCTCTCGCCTCACCCACCCGCCCGAGGAGAACTCGAAACGCACGTTGCTAACTGGGATTGATGGGTAGTACGTCGAGCCTGCATCCAGCGGCCGCAGGCAGCAGCGGCCGACGGCCCAGCATCAGAGGATCTGACACCTTGCCGTTTCCCCCGCGGTACGTGCTCGAAATGTCCCGGACCCAGTTCGTGCGGACCAGGCGAGTGATCTAGGCCGGAGGAACCTTCGGTTCCTCTCGGCTTTTTTTTGGGTGACCCGAGCGAGAGCGGTGTGACATGCAGCCCCACATCTTCGCTTCCCCCGGCGATGCCACGGCCGGCCGTCACATGCGGCCCCCGGTGGCGAGCGTGCCGCCCGGCGGCTTCGAGCCGGCCACCGTGTCCGCGACCCTGACGCCTGCGGTCGAGGGACGCGCCGAGGCCGCGGCCGGTTCCCACGACACCCACGGCCGCACGGTCGCGAGCGTCCCGAACGGCCACACGCGCTCCCACGGTGCGGTCCACGCGAACGGGCACGCCTCGGCCTCGGTGGCGGCGTGGTCCCCGCCGGTCACGGCGTCGTCGGCCGCCGCGGCGCATGCCGCCTCCACGGCCCTCGCCGGCCCGATCGAGCCGCGCGGCTTCTACCTGCGCTTCGGCAAGCGGCTGCTCGACATCGTGGGCGCCTCGATCGCGCTGCTGGTGCACGCGCCGCTCCTGCTGGCCGCGGCGATCGCGATCAAGCTCGAGTCGCGCGGGCCCGTCTTCTACCGCTCCACGCGCATCGGCCGGAACGGGCGGCCCTTCACCTTCCTCAAGCTCCGCTCGATGGTGGACGGCGCCGACCGCCACCGCCACCACGTCGCGCACCTCAACGAGGCCGACGGGCCGGTGTTCAAGATCGCCAACGATCCGCGCGTCACCCGGGTCGGGCGGTTCCTGCGCGTCACCTCGATCGACGAGATTCCCCAGTTCATCAACGTGATCCGCGGCGAGATGAGCCTGGTGGGCCCGCGGCCCCCGCTTCCCGCCGAGGTGGCGCAGTACGAGCCGTGGCAGCTGCGCCGGCTCGACGTGTCGCCCGGGATCACCTGCCTCTGGCAGATCAGCGGCCGCAGCCGGATCGGGTTCCAGGAGTGGATGCGTCTCGACCTCGAGTACATCCGGCACCGCTCGTTCGGACTGGACCTCAAGATCCTCCTGCGCACGATCCCCGCCGTGCTGTCGCGCGACGGCGCCTACTAGAGGACCGAACCAACGCGGCCCGAGCGCCACGGACCCCCCGCACCGGATCCCTCCCGCCGAGTTTTTCGATCCCCCTCCTCCACGGTGATCTGGAACGTCCTCGCCGCGACCCTGGTCGGCGCGTGCCTCCGGCTGTTCCGCCTCGGGCGGCCGAGCCTGTGGATCGACGAGGTGTTCACCTGGTACTCCGCCGACATCGGCCGGCCCATCACGCTCGCGAGCGTGCTCGAAAACGTGCACGGACCGCTCCACGGCCTGCTCCTCCACGCCTGGGGCGCGGTGGCCGGCGACTCGGAGTGGGCGCTGCGCCTGCCCTCGGCCGTGGCCGGAACCCTGTCGGTGCCGATCCTCGCCTGGTTCAGCGCGCGCTGGCTGGGCCGCGAGTGCGCGGTGCCCGCGGCTTGGCTGGCGGCCGCGTCGCCGTTCCTCGTCTGGTACGGGCAGGACGCGCGCAACTACGCGCTGCTCTTCCCGCTCGTGGCGCTCTCGGCGATCGCCCTGCTCGCCCTGCGCGACCGGCTCTCCGGCCCCGCGCTCGCGGGATTCGTGGTCGCCTCGGCGGCCGGCCTGCTCACCAACCTCTCCTTCGTGCTGCTCGCGCCGCTCCACCTGTACGGCTGGCTGTCCGGGACGCGCGAGCGCGGGCGGCGGCTGGCGGTGCTCGGCGGGGTCGCGGTGCTGCTGCTGGTGGCGCTCTCGCCGTGGATCCCCCGGCTCGCCGAGGTGTGGGACTGGAAGCGGCTCCACCCGGCGGGGCCCGCCTCCACCGAGGCGCTGCGCGGGGGGCCGGCCATCAGCCTGGCCGCCTACCCGTTCACGCTGCACGCCTTCGCGGTGGGCTACGGGTTCGGGCCCGCGATCCGCGAGATCCGGACCCTCGGCGGCGCGGGCGCGGTGCGCGCGCACCTTCCGGAGCTCCTGCTCGTGACGGCGCTGTTCGGGATCCTCGCGGTGCTCGCCGCGCGCGCGGCGGCGCGCCGGAGGGTGCTGCGGTTCGCGCTGATCGCGCTGGTCGTGCCGACCCTGCTGGTGAGCTACGGCGCGCTCCAGAACTTCAAGGTCTACCACCCGCGCTACGTCGCGGTGTCGTTCCCCTTCGTGCTGGCGCTGCTGGCCGCGGCCTTCGCCGACGCGCGTCCGCGCGCCCGGATCGCGCTGGCGGCGGCCCTCGGCGCGGTGTGGGCGGTGTCGCTCCATCACCACTACTTCGTGCCCGTCTACGGCAAGGAGGACATGCGGCCGGCCGCCGCGTGGGTGGCGGCAGGGTCCGCGCCCGGCGACCGGATCGTGGCCGCGGGAGCGGACGACGTGCTCATCTATTACTATCGCGGGCCGCTCTCCGTGGAGCGCTACTGGCTCGGGTGGTCGCGGGACCCGGCCCGGATGGAGGCGAAGCTGGAGGAGGCCCGCGCCGGGGCGCGTTTCCTGTGGGTGGTGTGGAGCCGCGGCGAGGACCTGGACCCGGAGGGGCGATTCCTGGCCCTGCTCCGGTCGAAGTACCCCGAGGCCGATACCTTCGCGTCCGAGGGTGTGAAGGTGTGGCGCCTGCCCGGGGCGGGGAACCCCGCGCCGGCCGGCGAATGACGTCCGCTCGATCCCGAACCTGACCGGAGAACGTCCGATGCGCGTGGTGGTGGTGGGACTGGGGTACGTGGGTTCGGTGTGCTCGGCCTGCCTCGCGAGCCGCGGGCACGAAGTGGTCGGCGTGGACACCAGCGACTACAAGGTCGGGAGGATCGAGGCGGGGCTGAGCCCGATCGTGGAGACCGGCCTCGACGCGATGATCGCCGAGGCGCGCGCCGCGGGCCGCCTGCGCGCGACCCCGCGGATCGCCGACGCCATGCCCGGCGCCGAGGTGGTGCTGCTGTGCGTCGGGACGCCGAGCGCCGAGGACGGCAGCCTCTCGCTCGAGCACGTGAAGCGGGCGGCGCACGAGGTGGGCGGCGCGCTGCGGGACGCGGGCCGGTTCGTCACCGTGGTGATGCGCAGCACCATGCTGCCGGGGAGCGTCGAGGACGAGATCCTGCCGGTGCTCGAGGCGGCCTCGGGGCTCGCGGCCGACCGAGACTTCGGCGTGGCCTACAACCCCGAGTTCCTGCGCGAGGGCTCCGCGGTCGCCGACTTCTTCGGCGCCGAGCTCACCGTGATCGGCGCCCGCGACCCGAGGAGCGCCGAGGCCCTGAAGACCCTCTACGCGGGGATCGGCGAGGCGGTGGTCACGCCGCTCCGCGCGGCCGAGATGCTCAAGTACGTGAACAACGCCTACCACGCGCTCAAGGTGTCGTTCGCGAACGAGGTGGGCCGGGTGTGCAAGCGGGAGGGCATCGACAGCCACGCGGTGATGGAGCTGTTCTGCCGCGACACGCGACTCAACCTCGGGCGCACCTACCTGAAGCCGGGATTCGCCTTCGGCGGCTCGTGCCTGCCCAAGGACCTGCGCGCCCTGCACCACCGGGCGCGGGTGCGCGACCTCGACCTGCCGGTGATCGAGAACATCCTGCGCTCCAACGACCGCCACGTGGAGGAGGCGATCCAGCTGGTCGAGCGCCTCAAGCGGCGGCGGGTCGGCGTGCTCGGGCTGTCCTTCAAGGCCGAGACCGACGACCTGCGCGAGAGCCCGATCCTGCGCGTGGTGGGCACGCTGGTGGGGAAGGGCTACTCGATGCTGCTGCACGACCCGCACCTCGACCTCGAGCGCCTGCTCGGGGCCAACCGCCGCTTCGTGGAGGACGAGGTGCCCTACCTGCCGGAGCGCCTGCGTCCCACCGCGCGCGAGGTGGTGGAGGGCAGCGAGGTGGTGGTGGTGGCGCACGGAGCGAAGGAGTACCGGGAGGTGGGCGCATGGCTCCGCCCGGGCCAGGCGCTGGTGGACCTGGTCCACGCCGTGGACCCGGCCAGCGTCGCCTCGGGGGAATACCATGGGCTCGCCTGGTAGGCTCCTCCACCTCTCCGAGAACCTGCCGCTTCCCTTCGACCGCCGGGTCTGGATGGAACTGGGGGCGCTCCGCGACGCGGGGTGGAAGGTGGCCGCGATCAGCCCGATGGGCGAGCGCTGGACCGAGCCGCACGAGGTGATCGACGGCATCACGCTCTACCGCTACCCGCCGCCGCCGCCCGCCCACGGGGCGCTCTCCTACGTGTGGGAATTCCTCTACTGCTGGCTCCAGACCGCGCGGCTCTCGGTCACCGCGCTCGCGCGCCACGGATTCGACGTGATCCACGCCGCCAACCCGCCCGACACCTTCTGGGCGATCGCCGCCTTCTACAAGCTCTTCGGCCGGCGCTACGTGTTCGACCACCACGACCTGTGCCCCGAGCTCTACCTGTCGCGCTTCGGCGAGGAGCGCCGCGGCTCGCTGATGCACCGGGCGCTGGGCTTCCTCGAGTGGGCGCAGTTCCGCACCGCCGACCTGGTCATCTCCACCAACGAGTCCTACCGGCAGGTCGCGATCACGCGCGGCCGCGTCCCGGAGGGCCGCGTGGTGGTGGTGCGCAGCGGGCCGAGCCGCGAACGCTTCGCGACGGTGCGTCCGGTGGACGAGAGCCTGCGGCGCGGCCGCCGCTTCCTGGTGGCGTACCTCGGCGTGATGGCGCCGCAGGACGGCGTGGACCACCTGCTGCGGGCCGCGCGCGTGCTGGTGCGCGACCGCGGGCGCGACGACGTGGCCTTCACCCTGGTCGGCTCCGGCGACTCGTTCGACGCGCTGAAGGCGCTGGCCCGCGAGCTCGGGATCGAGGACCGCGTGGAGTTCACGGGCCGGGTCCCGGACGCCGACGTGGAGCGCATCCTCGCCACCGCCGACGTGTGCGTGTGTCCCGATCCGCGCAACCCGCTCAACGACGTTTCGACCATGAACAAGGTGCTCGAGTACATGGCGTGCGGGCGGCCGATCGTCGCCTACGACCTGCGCGAGCACCGCTACTCGGCCGCCGAGGGCGCGCTCTACGCCACGCCCAACCGCGAGGAGGACCTGGCCGGGAAGATCGCCGAGCTGCTCGACGATCCGGCCCGGCGCGCCGAGATGGGCTCCTACAACCGCCGGCGCTTCCTCGAGCGCATGGCCTGGGAGTACAGCGCCGGCGAGCTGCTGCGCGCGTACGAGATCCTGTGCGGACCGAAGAAGAGCGCGTGAGCCTGGTGCTCGCCGAGAGCGGGCGCGCGGTCGGCGGGACCGAGCGCGTGGTGTGGGAGCTGGCGACCCGGCTGCCGCGCCACCGCTTCGAGGTCTCGGTGTGGCTCTCGGACGACCCGGGCGTGGACGAGTTCGCCGCGGCCCTCGAGGCGCGCGAGCTCCCGGTGCGGCGGCTCCCCGAGGTGGACTCGCGCTGGGACTGGAAGGGCATGCTCCGCACCTGGAACTCGCTGCGCCGCCCGCGGCCGCAGGTGCTCCACGTGCACCACGTGTGGCCGGCCGCCGACCGCTACCTGGCCGGGCTCGCCGGGCTCGCGGGCGTGCCGCACCTGGTCGTGACCGAGCACATCGCCGGCCAGTCGCACTCGGGCCCGCAGCGCGCGCTCAAGCGCCGCGAGCTGGAGCGCGCCGACGCGGTCACGGTGGTGTGCGGCGCGGTGGCGGACTCGCTGCAGCGCGACTACGGCGTGCCGCGCGCGCGCCTGCGCGTGGTGCCCAACGGCGCCGACGCGCCCGACGAGCGCGCCGAGGCCGACGCCGCGCGCCGCTGGCGCGAGACCCTCGGCGCCTCGCTGCGCCGGCCGCTGGTGGTGAGCGTCGCGCGCCTCGAAGCGCAGAAGGGACACGACCTGTTCCTGGACGCGCTGGCGCGGCTCGCGGAGCGCGGGCTCGAGTTCACCGCGGCGATCGCGGGGGACGGCTCGCTGCGCGCCGACCTCGAGCGCCGCGCGGCCGCGGCGTCGCTCGGGGGCCGGGTGCGCTTCCTCGGCCGGCTCGAGGACGCGGGCCCGCTGCTGGCCGCGGCCGACGCGGTGGTGCTGGCCTCGCGCTGGGAGGGGCTCCCGCTCACGCTGCTCGAGGCGCTGGCGCGGGCGCGGCCGGTGGCGGCCGCGCGCGTCGGCGGCATTCCCGACGTGATCGAGGACGGCGTGAACGGCCGGCTCGTGCCGCCCGAGGACGCGGGCGCGCTGGCGGCCGCGCTCGAGGACCTGCTGCGCCGCAGCGACGCGGCGGTGCGCCTCGGGCGGGCCGGACAGTGCACGGTGCGCGAGCGCTACACCTGGGAGCGCGTGGTGGAGCAGTTCGAGGCGGTCTACGACGAGGTGCTGGGGCTCGCGACCTTCGCGCCCGGCCCGGGGGCGCGCGCGTGAACGTCGGCGTCGTGGTGTCCTGCTACCGGCAGGAGCGCTTCCTGCCCCGGACCCTCGCCTCGCTCGAGCGCGCGCTCGAGGGGGCCGACTGGCAGGGCGTGCTCGAGCTGGCGGTGCCCTCGCCGACGCCGCTCCCCGCGCTCTCGCCGCGCTGGAAGGTGGTGTGCGCCTACGACGCCGCGGCCGGGCGCCCGGGGCGCCCGCTCACGCCGGGCGGCGGCCGCATGCTGGGCTTTCGCGAGTGCGGCGGCGACTGGGTGCTGTTCGCGGACTCGGACCTCGAGGTGGACGCGGGCTGGATGCGCGCCGCGCTCGACCTCGCCGCGCGCGAGCCGCGCCTCGCCGCGATCTTCGGGCGGCTCGAGGAGTGGTTCGTGGACGGGACGGGCGAGCGGCCCGGACTCCACGACATGTACAAGACCGGCGACACCGACCGCGCGGTGGACTACCTGGCCGCGCTCTCCTTCTACCGCCGCGGCGCGCTCGAAGCCGCGGGCGGCTACGACGAGCGCCTCCACGCCGACGAGGACTTCGAGCTGGGCCTGCGCTTCCGGCGGCTCGGGCTCGAGATGCGCTCGCTCGGAAGGCTCGCCGCGCGCCACTGGAGCGCCCCGCGCCCGAGCTTCCGCGAGCTGGCCCGGCGCTGGACCACCGGGATCTGCTTCGGTCAGGGCGAGGTGCTGCGGCTCTACCTCGGCCGGCCGGGGTTCGGCACGCTGCTGTGGCGGCAGAAGCTCTACGTGGCGGCCCTCGGCATGGTGCTGCTCGGGCTGGCGGCCGCCGCGGCGTCGGTCGCGACCCGCGACCCGCGCTGGCTCGGCGCGTGGGCGCTGGTCCCGCTCACCGTGATCGCGGGGATGGCTGTGCGCAAGCGCAGCCTCAGGCTCGGCGCGCTCTCGCTCGCGACCTGGACGGTGCAGGCCGCCGGCATGGTGGTGGGGTTCCTGCGCTTTCCGGCGGGGGCCCGGCCGCTCGGGCCGATGGCGGGAGCGGGCCCGGCGTCCGCGCCGACGCGGAGCGTGCCGTGCTGAGCGGCCGCGCGCGTGCCCGGGGCCGGTTCCCGCGCGGGGAGGCCGCGTGCTGATCCACGGCGCCGTGGACAACGAACTGCACCCGCCGCGCTTCGGCGGCAGCCAGCGCGCCTTCGGGCTGTTCCGCGGCCTCGCGCGGCGCCACGAGGTGCGGGTGCTGTGCCTGGTGCCGAACCGCTCGGGCGCGCCCCGCGAGGAGACGGCGGCCGGGGTGACGCTGCTGCGCCGCAAGGCCTGGTACACGTCGGCGGCCTGGCGCCTCGACCGTGCCGGGCTCGCGCCGCTCCAGTCGGCGGCCGAGGTCCACCAGCGCCGCGCCGGCGCGCTGCTGGCCGCGCTGCCCGGCCGCCCCGACGTGCTGGCCGCCGAGTTCTCGATGGCCGGGCTGCTCGGGCGCGCCGGCGCGCGGCTCGACGTTTACCTGTCGCAGAACGTGGAGACCGACTTCTTCGCCACCACGTCGGGCCGCCTCGCGCTGGGCGGCTTCTGGCGGCGCCGGATCCGCGACCGCGAGCGCCGCGCCGTGGAGCGGGCCGGCCGGGTGGTGGTGGTGAGCGACGAGGACGCGGCGCGCATGGGCGCGCTCCACGGCGCCGATCCCGCGCGGGTGCTGGTGGTGCCGAACGGCTACGACGAGACGGCGGTCCAGCCGCCCACCCCGGTGGAGCGCGAGCGGGCGCGCGCCGCGCTCGGGATCGGCGGCGGCGACTACGTGGCGCTGTTCGTGGGGTCGGACGTCCCGCACAACCGCGACGCGGCGCGCCTGCTCGTCGAGCGCGTGGGCCCGGCGCTGGCGGGCCGCGGGACGGTGCTGCTGGTCGCGGGCGCGGTCTCGAAGGCGCTGCCCGCGGCGCGCGAGCCGTGGCTGCGCGTGCTCGGCGAGGTGGCGGACCTGACGCCCGCGCTGCACGCCGCCGACGCGGGGCTCAATCCGGTCGAGCGCGGCGGGGGCAGCAACGTGAAGCTCCCGACCTACCTCGGCGCCGGGCTCGCGGCGGTGAGCACGCCGTTCGGCACGCGCGGCTACGCGGGGCTCGCGCCGCTCGCCATCGTGACCGGCCCGGAGGGGTTCGCCGAGGCGATCGCCGCGCGGCCCCGCGGCTGGGCCGCCCGCGGCGAGCCGATCCCCGGGGTGGTCGCCGACCACGCGTGGGGAAGGCTCGGCGAGCGGTTGGGGAGCGCGCTCGAGGCCGCGGCGGGCCTCGCGGCGGGCGGCGGGCGCGCCTCGGGCGCGGGCGCGGCGGGGGCCGCGTGAGGATCGCCATGATCGGGCAGAAGGGCGCTCCCGCCACCTACGGCGGCATCGAGCGCCACGTCGAGGAGATCGGCCAGCGGCTCGCCGCGCGCGGGCACGAGGTGGCGGTGTTCAGCCGCCTCTACTACACGCCCCCCGGCGCCGAGTGCGGCGGCCTCACGCTGCTGCGCCGCCCGAGCATCCACACCAAGCACCTCGACACCGTGAGCGCGGTGGCCTGGAGCACCGCCGAGGCGATGCTGCGGCGCTACGACGTCGTGCACTTCCACGCGCTCGGGCCCTCGCTGTTCGCCTTCCTCCCGCGGCTCGCCGGCCAGCGCACCGTGGTGACCGTGCACGGGCTCGACTGGCAGCGCGAGAAGTGGGGCCGCATCGCGTCGTGGGTGCTGCGCCGCTGCGAGGGCCCGGCCGCCCACTTCCCGAACCGCACCATCGTGGTGTCGCGCACGCTGCGCGAGCACTTCCGCAAGCACCACGGCTGCGACGCCACGTTCATCCCGAACGGCACCAACCTGCCCGCGCCGCGCCCGGCGAAGAAGCTGCTGCAGCTCGGGCTCACGCCGGGCAAGTACGTGCTGTTCGTGGGCCGGCTGGTGCCCGAGAAGGGCGTGCACTTCCTCGCCGAGGCCTTCAGCCGCATCGACACCGACATGAAGCTGGCGCTGGTCGGGGGCCTGTCGTTCTCGCAGGACTACGTCCAGCTGCTGCGCCGCTTCGAGAGCGACCGCATCAAGCTGCTCGATTACGTGTTCGGCGACGGGCTCGAGGAGCTGTGGAGCCACGCCTACTGCGTGGTCCAGCCCTCCACCATGGAAGGGCTCTCGATCGCGCTGCTCGAGGCGCTCTCGTACGGGCGCTGCGTGCTGCTCTCGGACATCCCCGAGAACCTCGAGGTGGGCGAGGACTGCGCGATCTCGTTCCGCAGCCGCGACGTGGAGGACCTGCGCGAGAAGCTCGAGGGACTGATCCGGGATCCGGCGCTCGTGAAGCGCTACGAGTCCCGGGCCCGCGCCCACATCCAGGCCCACTACTCGTGGGAGAAGGTCGCCGAGAACACCGAGACGCTCTACCGCGACCTGCTCGCGCGCCGGAAAGGCTGACCCCCGGCGTGTGGGTGCTCTCGCGCTTCTTCCGCGACCTCAACGCCCGCTACCACGGCCCCGAGGGCGACGCCTTCGCGATCCACGAGCTGGCCCCGGTGGCCGGGCGTTTCGCCGCGGGGGGCGCGGTGCTCGAGGTGGGCTGCGGCTACGGCCGCAACCTGGTGGCGCTGGCCGCCACCCCGGCCCGCACCATCGTGGGCTGCGACGTGCAGCGCGCCGAGCTGGAGCGCGCCGCCCGCGAGCGCCTCGCGCCGCTCGAGCCGGCGAGCCGCCACCGCGTGGCGCTGGTGCGGCAGGAGCCGTGGCGCCTGCCGTTCGCGGACGGCGCGTTCGACCTCGTGGTGCTGTGGCAGGTGCTGGAGCACGTGTTCCGGATCGAGGAGAAACAGCGGGTGCTCGACGAGTGCGCGCGGGTGCTGAAGCCCGGCGGGCACCTGCTGGTCGAGACGCCCAACCAGTGGTTCCCGGTGGACTACCACGACAACCGCGTCCCGTTCGCCCACTGGATCCTGCCGCGCGCCGGCCGCGAGTGGCTCACCGAGAAGGTGCGCGGGCAGCGCTACTACCCGTCCCAGTACCTGAGCCTGCGCGGCTACGAGCGGCTGCTGCGCCGCGCGCCGGGCGTGCGGCGCATCGAGCGCGCCACGCGCTTCTACTTCGCGGCCGGCTGGCGGGAGGCGTGGCGGGACCTGGGCGGGACGCAGGTCGGGCTCAAGCGGCTGATCTTCCTCGCCGTGGCGCCGCTCCACCTCGTGCTCCGCGCCTTCGGGAGCACCGCCGACCACGTGCTCCCCTCGATCCGCATGGTGTGGCGGGTGGAGAAGTGAGGTGAGTCGCGCGTGGGATCCGCCGGCGGGAGTGTTGCGGGCGGGGGGGACGCTCAGTAGTTTCGTTCGCCCGGCAAGGGGCGGAGTCCTCGGAGCGGCCGCCCCGTGCGGGCTCGCGAGCCGCGGCCGGCCGGGGCGACGGACCAGGGAGCGGGAAAACGGATGAGCCAGGAAAAGGCCGGCGGGAAGCTGCGCGACATCGCGATCAACCTGCTCCTGGTGTTCCTCAGCGTCGCGCTGCCGCTGGCCGCGTTCGAGCTCTACCTCGCGTGGGACAACCGGCGCCCGCACGTTCCCGTGAACACGGTGGACGTGGGCGGCGAGAGCTTCCGCTTCGTGGCGCGGCCGGAGGCGGTCGCCGACGCCGCGGGCAAGCTGCTGATCCTCGGCGACTCCTTCACGGTCGGGGCCGCCTGCGGGCTGGACGGCAGCTACCCGAGCGAGCTGGCGCGGCGGCTGGAGCGGGACGGCGACCCGCGCGGCGTGCTCAACCTCGGCATCTCGGGCGCCGACCCGCTGGTCTACCTGCACCTCGTCGAGCGCCTGCTCGCGCTCGACCGGGTGCCCTCGACGGTGGTGGTGACGCTCTACTCGAACGACATCGAGATCGGCTGCTCCGCCTGCCGCTATCTCGACCGCCTGCGCCGCGACCCGGCGTTCGCCGCGCCCGAGATCGCGAGACTCGAGGCCCTGTGCGCGAGCTGCGCGAAGGCCAAGGACGCCCCCGCCGCGCTCCACGGCGGGCCGCGCCGCATCCACACCTGGCTCCAGAACAAGTCGTACGCCTACGGACTGTTCCGCGACGCGCTGGTGGGCCTGTCCATGAAGGCGGGCTTCAACACCGGGTGGGGCCGCACCGCCTACCCGCCGCTGTGGCGCGACCACGCCGGGACCGAGTACAAGCTGCTCAAGTTCGCGCTGGCGGGGATCCGCGACACGCTGGCGGCGCGCGGGGTGACCCGCGTGCTGGTCGCGATCTACCCGGACGTGGAGAACCTGCGCGCGGAGAACCCCTACGTCGCCCTCTACCGCGACGTGGAGGCGGACCTGTCGCGCGAGCTGGGGCTGCCGGTGTGGTCCGGCTACCCCGCCTTCCTCGACGCCCCGGCGTCCCGGCGCAACCTCTCGTTCTCGCTGGTGGACCATCACCCGAACCGCGAGGCGCACGCGCGCTTCGCGGCCGGCGTCCACGGGGCGCTGCGCCGGGCCGGGTTCGCGGGCCCGGGCGCCGCGCCGCCCCGCTAGCCGGGGTCGGGCCGCTGTGCTAGGTGTC
>CAZIVR010000088.1:0-15323 GCA_964542745.1 uncultured bacterium | reverse complement strand
ATCCCGGCTTTCGCCGGGATGACAAAGCAGCGCCGGGATGACAAAGAAGCCGCGGGATGACAAGGCAGGAGCAGGATGACATCATCGACCCAAGATCACAATTACGACGCTTCGGCTGACTGTCGGCCATAAATATGTTGAGCTTGAATATAATTTAAAACGTTTTTGGGAATGCAATGGCTGATATCTTCGGAGTTTAACATCTGTTTCCGTAATTTTGTGGCAGAAACCAGAGAAGGTGGAATGTTAGCGTAATAAAGTAGCCCAGCTAGTGCTTGGGACAGTTTTAGTGGATCATCTGTCAAACTGTTTTCAATCATTTGTTTAAGTTCTGGGTCTTTAGGAGAAACTGATTCTGGTCTATTAACCACAATTAAATGGGCATAATTGATTATGTTTTTCCAAGATTTCCACGTTTGAAAAGTTTCTAAAGAATCAGCGCCGATGATCAGCGCCAAAGGATAGTCTTTAAATTCTGTGCGTAAAGATTTGAGTGTATCAATCATAAAAGATTTACCTTGACGCTGAATTTCACGAGAATCAACAATTAATTGCGTTTGATTTTCCAGGGCAAGTTCGCACATATGAAGACGTTGTTCTGGTGTGGCGAGGGGGCTTTGACGATGAACTGGTTCATAACATGGAATAAATCGTATTTCTTTGAAGGGAAGTTGTGTTAATAATGTCTTAGCCACATGTAAGTGACCATTATGTATAGGATCAAAAGTACCTCCATAAATTCCGATAATTTTATTCACGCTCTTTCTCCGAGTGTAATTAACGATGCGTTACCTGAAAGAGCTAGAATCAAATCAGTGAGAGAGTCATTTATATTTCCTAATGCTAAACCTTTTATCATTCGATCTATTTTTTCGGATTGTTTTAGCAGTTTCAGCAATTGTGTTACGGATAATTTTTTCAGGGCCATTGAAATAATGGGTTGTTTTTTGCTCCATACCATATATTGCTTAAAGAGTTGGTCCAGTGATTTGTTTTCACGTAAACCATAGTGAATGTGGATTAATGTACGAATTTCACGAGTAATAGCCCAAAGAATTAATACGGATTCAGTACCATCTTCTAGTAAATGCTCTAAAATATGAATCGCTTTTTGTGGATTACCCGATAATGCAGTATCAACAAGTTGGTAAATATCAAATCTAGAACTATCACCTAGATTCTTTTCAATATCGTTTGCAGATATTATTCCACTATTGTAAATGAGTTTCAACTTTTCTATTTCTTGAGCCGTGGCGAGTAAATTACCTTCAGTAAAATCCGCAATCATATTAATGCCTTCTGCATCCGTACTTAATCCTGCCTGCGCCATGCGTTCTTTTATCCACGCGGGTAATTGTGATCTGTCGAGTGGCCATGCACTGATAATAACACCAGCTTTATCAATGGCTTCATACCATTTTGTTTTAGCGGTACTCCCATCAATTTTAGGGCAAATAATCAGGAGTAATTTATCCTTCGGTGGTGATTTGAGATATTCTTGAATGGCATTGCCCCCAGGTTTTCCGATGGATGCACTTTGAAAACGACATTCAAGAATCGTTTTGTTACTAAATAAAGATTGTGCTTTTGAGGCATATAAAAACTCATCCCAAGCGAAATTTTTATCGACATGTAGAGCTGAGGCAGTTTCAAAACCAGCTTTTTTAGCTTGTTGTAGAATGGCATCACGCGATTCTTGAACAAGCAGAGGTTCATCGCCTGCCACTAAATAAATAGAAGCCAGTTCTTTATGAAGCTGTCTTAAGACTTGGTTTGGGTAAATTTTCATTAAAATGACGGGCTACTTTGGGTGAGTTTAACCAATAAATGAATTGTAGAGATAAGTCTCGTTCCATTTGGTGGGTGACTATGTCGAGTTGATTGTTAGTGCTCAATAGTTGTCCTGGGCTAAGCGTTAAATGGGCTCGAGTCGTAATGGCCTGGTTTTTAATAATCACGCGATTTTTAGCATCGCTAACACTAAAATAGGCAGTATAAGTAAAGTGATAAACACGTGACTGATTACTGGTTCCGATAGTCGGTGCGGTATGTGTGAGTTTTGTATTCTCGATGTGAACTGTGGCTTGAGCTTGTTCTGTATTCTGTGTGATATGAAAATCTGCATTCGACAGTTCACGTCTAAAACGATTAGCCAGCGGGGAATATTGATCCGTTGAGCTGACATAAATATTATGTATATTTCGTCTAGGTGGATAGTGGCGTAAATGAAATTGACATCCACTCGTTAAGTAAAAAGCTAATAATGTTAAAGCAAGTAAATATTTTTTCATACGACTATATTAACTAATCGTTTAGGGACGACAATAATTTTTTTGTAGGACTGAGGTGTCGTTACTAGGGGTTTAATTTTTTCATCATTCAGTACGATATCAGTCACCATTTGATCGTCAGCATCAGAAGGAACGTTAATTTCACCTCGTTTTTTACCATTGATTTGTACGACTAACATAATTAAATCTGTTTTTAAGGCTTTAGAATCGACCTTTGGCCATTTTTCTAGAGAAACATCTTTGCCGAATTCCAGTTCACGCCATAATGTATGACATATGTGCGGTGTGATTGGTGTGAGTATGCTTAAAAGAATCGAAAAAGCTTCATGAATTAATTCAGACTGCATTTCATCGTCGACATTTAATTCAGTCAATAAATTAAATATTTTCATGCTTGCAGAAACAATCGTGTTGTATTGTAAGCGTTCAATGTCATGATTCACTTGATTGAGAATGCTATGTAATTCTTTTCGCATTTGTTTAATTGTATTTTCTGCTTCACTAAAATCATAACGATCTTGATCGGATTGATTGAGTGATATGAATAAATCTTTATGGGTATAAGCATAAGTCCATAAACGTTTTAAAAATTTATGCGCACCTTCTACACCACTGTCAGACCATTCTAATGAGTTTTCAGGGGGAGAAGCAAAGATAATAAATAAACGAACGGTGTCTGCACCGTATTGTTGAATGAGTTCATCCGGTGATACGGTATTGCCTTTGGATTTAGACATTTTTGCACCATCTTTTAACACCATGCCTTGTGTTAATAAGTTGGTAAAGGGTTCATCGGAATTGACTAAACCTTCATCCCTTAACAGTTTATGCATAAAACGTGCATAGAGTAAGTGCATAATCGCATGTTCAATACCTCCAATATATTGGTCTACGGGTGTCCAATATTTTGCACGATCATCCAGCATTGCTGTGTCTTGGTTGTAGCAACAATAGCGCGCGTAATACCAGCTGGATTCCATAAAGGTATCGAAGGTGTCTGTTTCACGATGTGCATCGGCGCCACATTGTGGACAGCTGACATCGTAAAATTCAGGAATATTTTTTAAAGGTGAGCTCATGATCGAGGAGATCAGCGAAGCCTGGCTCTTGCCGTCGAAGGCGCGCCGGCCGGTGGCCATCTCGTAGAGCACGCAGCCCAGCGCCCACAGGTCGCTGCGCGCGTCCGCCTCGCGCGCTTCCAGCTGTTCCGGGGCCATGTACTGGAAGGTGCCGACGATCGAACCCTCGCTGGTGAGGGGCTGGGCCACCGTGGGCGAGGTCGTGAGATCCCCGGGTGCCGCGCGCAGCGCGCCGTGGCGGGCGAGCCCGAAGTCCATCAGCTTGGCCGCGCCGCGGGCCAGCATGATGTTCCCGGGCTTGAGGTCGCGATGCACGACTCCGGCCCGGTGGGCGCGGTCGAGCGCTTCGGCGATCTGCGCGCCCACGCGAAGCGCCTCGGGCAACGGCAGCGGGCCCTTCTCCAGCCGGTGCGCCAGGGTCTCGCCCTCGACCAGCTCCATCACCAGGTAGTCCACGTCCGCGTCCCGGCCGATGTCGTGGAGCACGCAGATGTTCGGGTGGTTGAGCTGGGACACGGTCCGCGCCTCACGCTCGAAGCGCGCCTTGAGCGCCGGGTCGCCCGACAGGTGCCCGGGCAGCACCTTGACCGCCACCTCGCGGCCGAGGCGCGAATCGCGCGCGCGGTAGACCTCGCCCATGCCGCCCGCGCCGAGCGGGGCGACGATTTCGTAGGGGCCGAGACGGCTGCCGGTGGTCAGCGCCAAGCGCGAAGTTCCTCGTGGGTGCGGCCGGAAGCGCGCGGCGCGTCCAGCCCGTGATGCCGCGCGACGGGAAAGCGCGCGGACTCTATCACGCGACGCTCTGCTAGATTCTCGCGGCGTCTCGCCCCGCGTTCGCGACGGGGAACGGCCGAATCGCCCGGAGGAACGTCGGTGGAGTGGGGAACGCGCGACATCGTGGTGACCGGCGCGGCCGGCTGGCTGGGCCGCCGGCTCGTGGACACGCTGGCCCACGGCCTCGGCGACCACCCCGCGCTGGCGGCCGCCGATCCGGAGGCGCGCCTGCGGGCCTTCGACCTGCCGGGGAGCGACTTCGCCGCCCTGCGCTCCCTCTCGCCGCGCGTCGAGCCGGTCGAGGGCGATCTCACCCGGCCCGCCGACTGCGCGCGGCTGATGGAGGGAACGCGGGGCGCGGTGATCTTCCACGTCGCCGGCGTGATCCACCCGCGGCGCATCGCCGACTTCTACAGCGTCAACGTGGACGGCACCCGCAACCTGCTGCGCGCGGCCGACGCCGCGGGCGCCCGCCGCGCCGTGGTGATGTCGAGCAACTCGCCGCTCGGGCTCAACCCGCGCCCCGACCATCGGTTCGACGAGCGCTCCCCCTACGCGCCCTACATGAACTACGGGCGCTCCAAGATGCTCATGGAGCTGGCGGTGCGCGACCTGCGCGCGCGGGCCGCGCTCGAGAGCGTGATCGTGCGCGCGCCGTGGTTCTACGGGCCCTGGCAGCCCCCGCGGCAGACGCTGTTCTTCACGATGATCCGCGACGGCAAGGCGCCGATCGTGGGCGGCGGGTCGAACCTGCGCTCGATGGCCTACCTCGACAACCTGTGCCAGGGCCTGATGCTGGCGGCCCTCACGCCGGCCGCCGACCGCCGGACCTACTGGATCGCCGACGAGCACCCCTACTCGATGAACGAGATCGTGGACACCGTGGAGCGGCTGCTCGAGAAGGAATTCGGGCAGGCGTGCGCGCATCGCCGGCTGCGGCTGCCCGGCTTCGCGGGCGACGTCGCGCGGCTCGCGGACGCCGCGCTCCAGTCGCTCGGCCTCTATCACCAGAAGATCCACGTGCTCTCCGAGATGAACGCCACCATCGCCTGCGACGTGTCCCTGGCGCGGGCCGAGCTCGGCTACCGCCCGGCGGTGGCGCTCGAGGAAGGCATGCGCCGCAGCCTGCGCTGGTGCGCCGAGGCGGGCCTGCTGTGAGCGGCCGGGCGGCGGGTCCGGGCCGCGGCGGGCCGCGGCCGCGGGGGACCCGATGAAGGTGCTCGTCACCGGCGGCTCCGGCTACTTCGGCTCGACGCTGCGCGCGCACCTGCGCGAGCGCGGGGCGGAGGTGCGGAACTTCGACCTCGTTCCCTGCGACGACCTCGGCGCGAACGAGAGCTTCATGCGCGGCGACATCCGCGACCCCGAGTCGGTGCGCCACGCCTGCGCCGGCATGGAGATCGTCCACCACAACGTCGCGCAGGTCCCGCTGGCGAAGGACCGGCACCTGTTCGAATCGGTCAACGTCACCGGCACCGAGAACCTGCTCGCCGCCGCGCGCGCCGCCGGGGTGCGCAAGGTGGTCTACACCTCGTCGAGCGCGGTGTTCGGCGTGCCCGAGCGGAACCCGGTCACGGAAGACATGATCCCGCGCCCGCAGGAGGCCTACGGCCGCGCCAAGCACGAGGGCGAGCGGCGCTGCCTCGCGTGGGCGGAGCGCGGCCTCGACGTGAGCATCGTGCGCCCGCGCACCATCCTCGGCCACGGCCGGCTCGGCATCTTCCAGATCCTCTTCGAGTGGATCCGCGAGGGCGCCAACGTGCCGGTGCTGGGCCGGGGCGACAACCGCTACCAGTTCGTCCACGCCGACGACCTCGCGGCGGCCTGCCTCCTCGCGGGCGAGCGGGCCGGCGCCTCCGTCTACCACGCGGGCACCGACCGCTTCGGCACGATGCGCGAGGCGCTCGAGGCGCTGTGCGCCCACGCCGGAACCGGATCGCGCGTGACGAGCGTGCCCATGGCGCCGGCGGTGCTCGGCATGAAGCTCACCTCGGCGCTCGGCCTCTCCCCGCTCGGCGCCTACCACGCGCTGATGTACGGCCGCTCGATGTACTTCGGGCAGGAGAAGATCGCGCGCGAACTGGGCTGGAAGCCGCGCTGGTCCAACGACGAGATGCTGGCCCAGAGCTACGACTGGTACCTCGCCCACCGGGAGGAGGTGCTGCGCTCGAAGGGCGCCAGCCTCCACCGCTCGCCGGTGAAGCAGGGGGTGCTGCGGCTGGTGAGGGCGCTGCTGTGAGGCGCGCCGGCCGGGGCCGCTGCGGGGCCGGCGCGGGCCGCGGCCGGGCGCCCGCGTGCTGAGGCGCCCCGGCCTCGCGCTCCTCGCCGCGCTCCTCGGCCTCGCCCTGCTCGCGCTGGCGGCGCGGAACCTCGATGCCGCGGCGGTGGCGCGCGCCCTCGCCGCGGCACGCCTCTGGCCGTGGCTCCCGCTCGGGCTCGCGAGCTACGCCCTCGGCCACCGCCTGCGCGGCCAGCGCCTGCGGCGCCTGCTGCGCCACGAGGTCAACCTCGGCGCCCACGGCGCGACCAACGTGGTGGTGGTGGGCTACGCCAGCAACAACCTGCTCCCGCTCCGGCTCGGCGAGCTGGTGCGGGCGTGGATGCTGATGGAGCGCAGCGGGCTCCCGATCGCCCAGACCCTCACCCTCACGCTGGTCGAGCGGCTGCTCGACGCGCTGGTGCTGCTCGCGCTGTTCGGCGCGGCGGCCGCGGCGCTCCCGCCGGGCCCGGGGCTCGCCGCGGCCGTGCCGCTCGCGTCGGGCGTGCTGGCCGCGCTGGGCGCGGCCCTCGCGCTCGGCGCGTGGGCGCCGGGCCCGGTGCTGGCGCTCACCAGCCGGATCGCGAACCGGCTCGCGCCCGCCGCGCACGACGCGGTGACGCGGCACGTGCACGCCGCCCTCGGCGCGCTCGAGGCGCTGCGGCACGGGCGCGGCCTCGCCGCGGTGCTGGGCTGGAGCCTGCTCGCGTGGACGGCGGAGGCCGGGCTCTACCTCGCGCTGCTGCCCGCCTTCGGACTCGGGCCCGACCCGCTCCACGCGCTGTTCGCCATGACCGGCACCAACCTCGGCCTGCTGCTGCCCTCCACCCCGGGCTTCGTCGGGACCTTCCACTACTTCTGCTCGCAGGCGCTCGGCGCGATCGGGGCTCCGCGCGAGACCGCCTTCGCCTACGCCGTGCTGGTCCACGCGGCGTTCTTCGTCCCGGTCACGGCGTATGGCGTCGCGGTGCTGGCGGCGCGCGGGCTCTCCGTGGGCCGCGCGCTCGCGCTGAGCCGCGAGGCGGAGCCGCTCGACTCGGGCGCGGCCCGGGCCGCGGGCCGGGCCGCGGAGCCCGCGGAGGCCGTGCCCTCCCGCTTCACGCGGGCGCTCGCCGAGGCGGCGGTGCCGCTCGACCGCGACGGGATCGGGGGCGCGGCCGCCGAGGCCGTGGTGGGCGAGGTGGCGGGCTTCGTGGAGGGACAGGTGCGCGAGCTGCCGGTGCGGCTCCGGACGCTCTACCGCGCCGGGCTCGCCGCGTTCCGCGTGGCGACCCGGCTCCGCTACGCGCGCGGGTTCTGCGAGCTGGCCCCGGGCACGCGCCGCGCGTGGTTCGAGCGCTGGGCGTACGGCCCCCTGCCCCTCGCGCGCCAGCTGTTCCGCCCGGTGCGGGCCACCGCGCTGCTCGCCTACTACGAGCGCCCCGAGGCCCGCGCCGCCCTCGACGCCGCGGGCGGGGACCCGCGATGACGCGCGCGCTCGTGATCGGCTCGGGCGCGGGCGGCGCCGTCACCGCGCTCGAGCTGGCGCGCGCCGGGATCGCGGTGCGCGTGCTCGAGGAAGGCCCGCGCGCCACGACCGCCGAGTACGGGCAGCCGCCCACGCGGGCCATGCGCCGGCTCTACCGGCGCCGCGGCATGATGCCGATCCTCGGTCGGGTTCCGATCGGGTACGTCGAGGGCTGCTGCGTGGGCGGCAGCACCGAGGTCAACAGCGGCTTCTGGCACCGCGCGCCGCGCGAGGTGCTGGAGCGCTGGGCCTCCGACTTCGAGCTCGACGCCGCCGGCGAGGCCGAGCTCGCGCCGCACTACGCGTGGGCCGAGGAGCGGCTCGGCGTGCGCGCCTCCGAGCGCGAGTGGCCGCCCAGCACGAAGGTGTTCGCGCGCGGGCTCGAGGCGATGGGATGGGCCCACGAGGAGGTGCCGCGTTCGGCGCCGGGCTGCCGCCACACCAACGCCTGCGCCAGCGGCTGCCCCACCGGGGCCAAGCAGGGCATGAGCCGTCGGCTGCTGCCCGAGGCCGAGGCGGCGGGCACCGAGATCGTCCCCGGCTGCCGGGCCCTCGTGTTGCTGCGCCGCCGCGATCGCGTGATCGGCGCGGTGGCGCGCCTGCGCGACGGCGAGGGCCGGGAACGCCTGGTGCGCTTCGACGCCGACGCGGTGTTCGTGTGCGCCGGCCCCACCGAGACGCCGGCGCTCCTCCAGCGCAGCGGCATCCGCCACCGGATCGGCAACACGCTGCGCGTCCACCCCTACCTGAAGGTGGCGGCCCGCTTCGGCGAGCGGCTCGACGCCGAATCGAGCGTGCTGCCGCTGGTGCAGGTGAAGGAGTTCGCGCCCGACCTGGCCATGGGCGGGGCGTTCTTCACGCCGGGACACCTCGCCATGACGCTCAGCGAGAACTGGCCCGCGAACCGCGACGCCATGCGCCACCACCGCTCGATGGCGCAGTACTACGTGGGCGTGAAGGGCAGCGGCCGCGGCTCGGTGCGCCCGTCGTTCCTGAGCCCCGACAACGCGCTGATCCGCTACGACCTCTCCGACGTGGACCTGCGCGGCCTGAGCGCGGGGCTCGCGCGGCTCGCCACCGCGCTGCTCGCGGGCGGGGCGCACGAGGTGCACCCGTCGGTCCAGGGCGTGCCGGCGATCCGCGCCGCGGGCGAGGCGGCACGCTGGCTGGACGAGCCCCTGCCGCGCGCGGGGCTCGGGCTCGTGACGGTGCACGCGTTCTCGTCGTGCCCGATGGGCGAGCGGGCGGACCGGTGCGCGGCGGACTCGTGGGGCCGGGTTCGGGGGTTCGGGAACCTGTTCCTCAACGACGCCAGCATCCTGCCGGACTCGCCGGGGGTGAACCCGCAGGCGACGGTGATGGCCATGGCACGCCGGAACGCGCTGCGGTTTCTCAGCTGAGGGAGGCGCGGGCGGGGACGGGGAGAGTCGCGCTCCTCGCGGGTCCCCGCAGAGCTTGCCCACTCGTCGCGCGACTCTCCCCGTCCCCGCCCTCGCGGGTCCCCGCAGAGCTGGCCCACTCGTCGCGCGACTCTCCCCGTCCCCGCCCTCGCGGGTCCCCGCAGAGCTGGCCCACTCGTCGCGCGACTTTCTCCGGCGATCCCCCCGCTCAGCGTGAGGACTGGCCCCGGTAGAGCGACTTCACGCGGCCCCAGGTGGTCTCGCGCGCGGGTGTGCTGCCGCAGAGGTTCTCGGCGCCGGGAGACGGGGCGCAGCCGGTTCCGGGGGGCGTGAGGGTTCCGGTGTACGGGTTGAGGGCGTCGAAGAGCTTCCACGGCCCGGAGGCCTCGGGCGATCGGCCGATGGCGCGGTCGGCGGCGGCTTCGTGGCTGCGGTAGGCGTAGGCGTCCACGCGCGCGGTGTCGGAGCCGGTCACCTTCCACAGGATCACCTCGTCGCCGCTGTTGCCGAGCGACAGGCCGAACGCCGGGTGCCCGTTCGCGCGCTCCCAGTCGTACGACATGCTGCCGAACACCAGCAGCCTCGCTCCCGGGGCGAGCGTCCCGGACAGCGCGTAGCGCGGGATGGAGTCGCCGTCGGTGAGGAAGTAGCCGGAGAGGTCGAGCGAACCGGCGGAAACGTTCTTGAGTTCGACCCACTCGTCGTCGCGCGACGAGAAGGCCCCGCTTCCGTTCCAGTCGGTGGCGGGGCCCGCGAGGATCTCGTTGAGGACGAGCGGCGACTGGGCGTGGGCCGGAGGGGCGGCGAGGATCGCGGCGGGGACGGCGAACAGCAGGATGGCAGCCAGGCGCATGGCGCTCGGGCCTCCAGGGGGGCGGCGTGCGGGGGCGGTGACGCGGCGGGACCTCGCACGGCGCGTGCCGGGGGCGGCGGCGTGTCCGAAGCGCGGCGGGTGCGGCGGGATTCCGCGTGGCGCGCCAACCGCTCGTCACCGGGGGAAGCGGACGCGTGACCGCGGGTGTCGGCCCGCGCCTCAGGGGATCGGGACCGGCCCCGCGAGGACGTAGACGAAGCCGCCCCCCGGAAGCGCCAGGGAATCGGCGCCCTCGAGGTAGGGTGCGGTCCCCCGGTCGCGGGCCACGAACGCGAGCGGCGGCCTTTCCCCGGGCGGCTCCACGCGCCAGCGCGCCACGCGCGCCTCGAGCGTGGCCGCCGAGAACTGGCGGAGCGCGACGTCGGGCCGCGCCCCGTCGCGCAGCATCACGTGCCGGAGCGGCGTGTAGTGGGTCCACGCGGCGAGCACCCGGGCGCCCCGGGGCATCGCCTCGAGCGCCTCGCGCGCCCAGCGCCCGGCGTCCCGCTCGCCCTGCATGCCCGGGATGAACCCCGCGCGGAACACCGGATCCTCCTCGATCACGCGCCAGCGCGCGCTTCCGATCGGGTGCTCCTGCGCGCGCACCCGGAGCAGGGCGGGCGGCAGGGCCAGCGCCGCCCACGCGGCCAGCGCCGCGAGCCCGGCGCGGCCCGCGCCCCGCGAAGCTCCCGCCACCGCGCCGAACACCGCGTCGAGCCCGTCGGCCAGCAGGATCGCGCCGAGCAGGATCGCGGGCAGGGCGAACAGGTGCAGCATCGCGCCGAACTGCAGCCACGCGGTGAATCCCACCGAGGCGAGGAAGGCCGCGGCCAGCAGCGCGGCGCGCGCGCGGGCGCGCCGGGCGTGGCGGACGAGGCCCGCCACCAGCAGCGGAAGGGCGAGCGGACCCAGCTCGAACAGGAACAGCGCCGCGCCGGCATTGGGCAGCATCGCCGCGATCGAACGCGGGTGGAAGCCCACCGGCTCGGGCGGATAGACGTTGCGCCCGATGACGAGCCACGCCAGCCCCTGCCACGGGGAGTCGAGGGGCGGGCCCCCGGCGCCCGTGAACGCGCGCGCCTCGCGCACCAGGTCCAGGTAGTTGGCCGGGACCCGGGCCGCGTCGAGCGCGGGGATCAGCAGGTAGGGCGCGAGCCCGAGCGCGAAGGCCCCGGCGAGAAGCGGCAGGCGCGCGAGGTCGCGGGGCGCGCCGCGCCACGCGAGCCACGCCAGGGCGATCCCGGCGACCGCGACGACCGGCACGAACGCGAGGTGCACGGTGAGCGCGAGCCCGAGCAGGAATCCCGCGCGGAGCAGGGGCACGCGCGCGGACGGCGCCCGGCGGGCCGCTCCCGCGCCGGGCGGATCCGCGCGCGTCCCCGCGGCGGCGGGCGCGAGACTCCGCGCCGCCCCCAGCGCCGCGCCGAGCGCCGCGAGCGCCACCAGCGCCGAGAGCGTGTAGACCTCGGCGCGCACCGACGCGCGCCAGAAGCTGAACGTCACCCCGAGGAAACACGCCGCCGTGACCGAGGCGGCGAGTCCCACTCCCATCTCGCCGAGGCGGCGCACCATCAGCGCGAGCGCCGCGGCCCCGCACGCCGCACTGAACAGGGTGACCCGGAACTCGGGCGCGCCGAGCGGGAGCCACGCGAAGGCGCGCGCGAGGAGCACCCACAGCGGATAGCCCGTGGCGTGCGGGATGCCCCCGTGCAGCGCGACGGTCTGGAGCTCGCCCGAGTCGGCGAACTGCAGCCCGCGGTGCGCGGTCAGCGCGTACAGCAGCAGGAACGCCGCGCCGACCGCCAGCGAGGCGCGATCGTGCGCGGCGTTCCGCTCCACGTCAGCGGCCGCGACCGGGCGCGGCCGGCCCGCGCGCGCGGCTCACGCCCGTGCGCGCACGCCCAGGTAGTCGCCGATCGCGGCCAGCGCGGTCTGGATGTTCTCGAGCGAGTTGGCGTAGGAGAAGCGCAGGTAGCCCTCGCCGTGCGCCCCGAACGACGTGCCGGCCAGTCCCGCCACGCCCGCCTCGTCGAGCAGGGCGTCCGCGAGCTGCTTGCTGGTCATGCCGGTGCCGGTGATGTTCGGGAACGCGTAGAAGGCGCCCTTGGGCATGAAGCACGTCACCCCCGGGATCTGGTTCAGGCCGGCGACGATGGTGTCGCGCCGCACCTTGAACTCGGCCACCATCGCCTGCACTTCGCCCTGCGGCCCGGTGAGCGCCGCCTGCCCCGCGCGCTGGATGAAGCTCGCCGTGCAGGAGTTGGAATTGGTCATCAGGCGCGTCACGTGCACCGCGAGCGGCTTCGGCATGATGCCGAAGCCGAGCCGCCAGCCGGTCATCGAGTAGGTCTTGGAGAAGCCGTCGAGCACGATGGTGCGCTCGGCCATGCCCGGCAGCGAGGCGATCGAGAGGTGGCGACCCTCGTACTGGATGCGCGCGTAGATCTCGTCCGAGAGGATCCAGAACGAGTGCTTGCGCGCGAGCGCGGCGATGCCCTCGACGGTCTCGGGCTTGAGCACCGCGCCGGTCGGGTTGTGCGGCGAGTTGAGCACCAGGAGCTTCGTGCGCGAGGTGATCTTCGACTCCAGCTCCTTCAGGTCGAGATCGAACTCGTTCGACTCCCTGAGGTGCAGCGCCACGGGCCGAGCGTTGATGAAGTTGGCCACCGACTCGTAGATCGGGAACCCGGGGTTCGGATAGAGGACCTCGTCGCCCTCCTCGAGCAGCGCCAGCATGGCGAAGAACATGATCGGCTTGGCGCCCGGCGTGACCACCACGTTGTCGGCGTCGCACGGGAAGCCGCGCTCGGCGCCGAACACGTCGGCGATGGTCTTGCGGAACTCGGGCAGTCCGGCCGAAGGGCCGTAGTGGGTCCAGCCCTCCTCGAGCGCCTGCGCCGCGGCCTTGCGGATGAACGACGGCGTGTCGAAGTCGGGCTCGCCGATCTCGAGGTGGACGACCCGCCGGCCCTTCGCCTCGAGCGCGCGGGCCCGGGCGAGGACTTCGAAGGCGGTCTCGGTGCCGAGCCGCCCCATGCGCTGCGCGAACGTCATGATCGCCTCCTAGGGCGCGCCACCCCCGATCCGGGCGCGTCGCGACCATTCCAGTGTCCACTGCGTTCGCGCCGGCCGCGTGGCCGCCGCATGTACCGTCAGGCCCGCCCGAATCCGGCCGGCGGGGCCCGGAACCATCCACTCGAACCGCGTCCGCTCGCCCGCGCCGGAGAGCGGGCGCAGCACCACGCGGTCGCCTTCCGCGTCCACGGCGCGCAGGCCCTCGCCGCTGCCCGAGCGGTAGACGCGCTGTTCGGACCGGAGCGATCCGCCGAACGGCATCCGCCACTCGACCGAGGCGAGGCTCGCGCCGCGCACCGGGTCCCGGGCGCGCGAGCGGCGCCCCCAGTTCTCGAGCCCGAAGGCGACCCCGAAGGGTCCCGACCGGCCGCGCCACTCGGCCCACCAGCCCTGGCGGAACCCGCGCCCCGCGGTGGCTTCCCGCCGCGTTCCGCGCTGCTCCTCGACGCCCAGGAACCACGCGGCATGGTGGGCCAAACGCAGGTCCACTTCAAGCCTCCCACGGGCGCCCGCGAGCCCGGGGCCGAAGCGCCACAGCGCGCCCGAGACGCGGGGCCGCACGCGGGTTCCGGGCGGCGACCACTCCGCGGCCAGCGCCTCCGCGGGACCCGCGCGCGAGGGCGCGAGCAGCGGCCGGAAGGCGCGGGCCCCGGCCCTGAGCCGCAGCCCGACCCGGCCGGCGGGAGTGCCCCTCGCCGCCGCCAGTTCGGCCCGCCATCGTCCCGCGCGGTCGAGGGCGATCTCGGCCGCGAGATCCTCGTCCGAGAGCTGGAGTCCCGCGCCCTCGACGCCACGGCCGGTCGCGGCGAGCGCCACGCCGGCGGGACCGGTTCCCACGCGGAGCGCCGCCACGCCGCGCCGCGCGAAACTCCCGGCCAGCGCTTCGATCCGCAGCGCCCCGTCGAGCGAGAACGTCGCGAGGTCGCCGCGCGGGCCGGCGCGGAGCCCCGGGGAAGCGGCGGCCGCGCCCTCGCCCCACGGCGCGCGCGGCGCCCCGACCAGCCAGCCGCAGCCCCACTGCGGGGCGCTCCGCCCGACGCGCCACGCGCCGCCCGCGCTCCTCCCGCCCACTTCCGCACCGGCGAGCGGGTCGCCCGCGCCCTCCTTGATCTCGGCATCGAGGCCCTCCCCCGCGAAGCGGATCGTCCGGGTGCGACGCGGCGCGCCGGAGCCGCCGCGGAGCCCGAGGCCCACTTCGAAGCCGGCGGCGGTGTCGGGGCGGGAGCGCTCGAACGTGACCTCCGAATCGTCGGCGGTGTCCACCGGCACCTCGGGCTCGGAACCCGGAGGGAGCGACGGGCTCGCGGCTCCCGCGACCGCGGCGGAGTCGCCGGCGGCCGGGGCCGGCGGCGCCGGGGCGGCGAACGCCGCGACGAGCGGCGCGACGAGCATCGCGACGAGCGCCACGACCAACGCCGGCGCGGACCGCGGCCGGTGCGGCCCCGCGACCGGCGGCGCGGAGCCGGGCGCGGCGCCGAACGCGGGCCACGCTTCCCGCGCGGCGCGCGCGGGGCCCGCGGCCCGGCTCACGGCGAGCCCCGCCGCGCGCCGAGGGCGATCGCCACGCGCGTGGTCGTTTCGAGCACCGGGTGCGAGTCCACCTGCGCCGAGCAGTCGAGCGGCCCCGCGCGGGCCGCGAGCCCCACGCCGCCGCGCCACGGCTGCTCGCGCCACTCCCCCCACACCGCGAGCGGGCCGAACTCGAGCCCCAGCCTGCCCGACCACGCGGCGGGCTCGGCGAAGCCGCGCCGCGGCGCCTCGCGCGCCACGCTCGCGATCGCCCCGCCCCCGGCCAGGTCGAGCCCCGCGGCGAGCCCGCGGGCCAGCGGCGGCGCGAGGCGGCCGGTCCACGCCTGCGGGGCCGACACCCAGCCGCGCCACGCGCGGCCGCCGAGCCACGCGCCGCCCCCCGCTTCGATCCCGTGGCGCTCCTCGCCCGGCGGGGCCGCGTCGTCGCGCCGCAGCACGCCGCGCAGCGCGGCGCCTCCCCCCTCGACGGCGATCCCGGCGGCGGCGGCGAGCGTGCTCCAGCCGAGCGCGGCGTCGCCGGTGCGCGCGATCCCGAACGCCGCGCGCGCCACACCGGC
>CAZIVR010000087.1:0-15600 GCA_964542745.1 uncultured bacterium | reverse complement strand
GCCGCATCAGCAGTTGCGTGGGCTATCGGCTGCTGAACTTCCTCGCGTGGGTGGATGGATTCTCCTTCGACTGCGTGGAGTTCGGGAACACGGAGGTGGAGCAGGCTAGCCTCGGGGCACCGGCGAGGCTGAGAACGGAGCCGACTGCGGCGCAGAGGTTGATCGGCGCGTCACGCCGCTCTCTGAGTGCGCCGGAGGTTGGCGAGCCGCCTGTGCTTCCGACTGACGAAGAGGTCACTCCGGGTGCGTTCCTATGGCGAACGATCACCAACCAGCTCCTGATGTGGGACGGGGAGCAATGGCGCGAAGTGCCCTTGATCTCATGAAGCCCGCGAGGAAGTCGGACCATGCATGCAGGTGGCCCTCGACGCTCGCCGTTGGAGACTGGCTCCGCTTGCTCGCATGCGGCCTTCTCACGCTCGGAGTGCTGTTCCATGAGCCGGTTGTAGCCGGTCAACCGCCTCCGTTTCTCCTCGCGTGGGGTTCGGTTGGCGCTGGCAACGGTGAGTTTTTCTTCAACGCCGCCGCGACCATCGCCACCGATGCCCAGGGGAGCGTGTTTGTGACAGAGCCTGGCAACAACAGGATTCAGAAATTTACTTCGAACGGAGCGTTCCTTCTAAAGTGGGGAACGAACGGCACCGGGAACACTCAGTTCGAGGTCGAGTGCCCGAATGGCATCGCCGTGGACGACTCGGGATTCGTCTACGCGACTTCCGCCTCGGGCGGCCGGATTCGCAAGTTCACCGGGACAGGCAGCTTCGTGACCCGATGGGGCGACGTGACCTCGGTGGACGGACCCTACAGCGGCGCCTACGGCATCACGACCATCGGGTCCAACGTCTACATCCCGGACCGGAGTCAGGGGCGCGTGCAGGTGTACACCTCGTCGGGGCAGTTCGTGGCGAGGTGGGGGGTGTCTGGCTCCGCGCCAGGGCAACTCACGGGGCCCTTCGGCATCGCCAGGACTTCAACCGGGGATCTAGTGTTGGTGGACGCAGGTCCCGGAGTCGCACGCGTTCAGAAGTTCACGACCGGGGGCGCGTTCATCTCCGCGTTTGGCAGCCCGGGGGGCGGGCCGGGCCAATTCGGAACGCCTCCGACGTACGTCGCAGTCGGCCCAAACGACTACATCTACGTTGCGGACCCGGGCAACAATCGGGTGCAGATCTTCACCGACACGGGGGAGTACGTCGCCAGCATTGATGGCTTGAACAGCGGGCTCGGTGCGCTCTCCTATCCAACCGGAGTCGCCGTGGATCCATCAGGAAACGTCTACGTGCTCGACTACGGCAACTCCCGGATCATGAAGTTCGGCCCGGTCACCGCGACCAAGAACACGACCTGGGGCCGGTTGAAAGCGATGTATCGCTGATCGCTTCCGCCGAGCCCTGAGAAACGACATCCCCACGGAGGCCGCACGTGGCGCGAGGCATCCTGCCCAGATTCGAGACGACCGTGCTGCGCGGGCGGTCGCCCACGGACAACACGCAGGTCCCGGCGGCGGCTACGCTGGAGTTCTACCGTCAGGGCGCGACGGTCGCGAGCGACGTCACGATCCAACCCGGCGTTCCACCCGGAATCGTCCCCGTCCACTATTCGGGCCAGATCGAGATCGGCGACACGCTCAGGGTCGGCACCTCGGCCACGAACCTCACCGTGGTCCATGTCGCCAGCACGACGGAGATCCACGTAAACCTGGACGGTCCGCTTCCCCTGCTCCTGAGCGCAGGAACACGGCTGTGGATCGCGAGCCCCCGGCCGACAGCGTTCGCGGATCCGACCGGAACGTCCTCACTCGGGGCTTCCATCCTGACCGACGCGATCACAGGCCGGGCGTCCGCCTACCTGTCGCTGGATCGCTTCGATTTCGAGGTCGTGATCCCGGGCGAACCCCCCCGCCACTACCTCGACCAGGCGGCGGCCTGGGGTCGGAGCGACCAGGTATGGCACGATCTCCGGGATTTCAACGGCGACCTAGCAGCCGCCGTCGCGTTGCTGCCCGACGCGGGGGGCGTGGTCTACGTGCCGCGCGGGACGTGGTTGATGAGCGCGGGGGTCGTCGTGGACCGGCCCAACGTGACGATTCTGGGAGAGGGTCCGGCGAGCGTTCTGGGCCCGGCTGCCGTCAACGCATTCGATCTGCTGACGGTCACGGCGTCGCGATTCCGTCTCAAGTCCCTGATGCTCGACGGGGGTGCGACGGTCTACAGCGCCACGGGAAAGTGCTGCGTGGTGGTGAGCGGATCGGGAGGCAGCGGGAATGACGCGCACCTCGAAGACGTTCGCATCACCGGCGCACCGCGTCACGGGCTGTGGGTGAAGGATTCGCTCGGGTTCTCGGCCGAGCGCTGCCAGTTCGACGGCAACCGGGGGAGCGGCGCGCGCCTCGAAGCGGTCACGCTGGAGTGCGGCTCCGCCGGCTTCACGGGCTGCACCTTCGGCCAGAACGACCGCCGGGGCCTGGAGGCCCATCGAGCCCACGCCACCCGCGTCCTGGGCGGTGCGTTCGACGGTAACCGGAGCGGCGTGGCCGAGTTCGAGGGCAACGCGCTGGAGTTCACCGAATGCCGGGCTGCCCAGATCCTTTCGTCGAGCTTCCGCAACGCCGCAACCACCACGCGGGCCACGAACTTCGTGGCGCTCTCGCAGTGTCTCTCGCCGCAGGTGGACGGCTGCCAGTTCGAGGGCGGCGCCGACGAGCCCCGGCGGCCGGTTCAGGGAGTCGTATTCGACCGCTCACCGGGCGCACGGCTCTCGAACTGCCACGGCAAGCAACTGACTTCGTATCTGGCCCGGTTCCAGCAGGACAGTTCCGACAGCGTCGAGACGTGCAACCTCGAGTCCGAGGCCCTCGCGAGCGGCACGATCGTCCGCATCCGGGCCGACACGGACCGGATGGTGATGATGAGCCGGCGCACCCTGAGTCTTCCCGTGGTCGCCATGACCGGCGAACGTCCGGCTTCGCCCACACCGGGAACGATGGTCTGGCTGAACGGCGAACTGCACGTCTGGACTGGCGCGACCGGCTGGAAGCGAGGACAGCTGGGCTCGTAGCTCGAGGCCCGGCGCCCCGGATCCTTCGGGCCGCACGGGCAGCTCCAACCGACGAAATCGGAACGGGGAGGTTTCTCGATGGCCCGACAGCTACTCCCGCGGATGGAACTGCTGGTTCTCAAGGACCTGAGCGCGACGGACCCGGCCCAGGTGCCGGCCGCGGCCACGATCCAGCTCCACCGCCAGGGCGCGACCGTCAGTGCCACCGCGACGATCGGTCCCTACTGGGCGGACTATGTCGTCGGCGTTTACGACGCGGGGGAACTCGCCACCAACGACGTCGTCCGCGTCGGTACCGGGCCAGGCACCCTGATTGTGGCCGGCGTCGAAAACGCGACCGAGGTGCTGCTCACGAACCCAACCGGCACGCCCGTCAGCCTCCTCCCTGGAACCCGCCTGGTGCCGACGGCCAACTCCCCGGGGGCGTTCGCCGATCCCTACGGGTACGAGCCGCTCGGTTCGACCCTCGTCACCGATCCGGCGACCGGGCGGGTTGCCTTCTACCTTTCGCGCGACCGGGTGGATTACGACGTGGCGATCCCCGGCCAGCCGACGCGGCTGTTCGTGGATGCGGCGGGCGAATTCGGCCGGAGCGACCAGCACTGGAATGACGCCCGGGACTTCGGCGGCGACTTGAGGGCTGCGGTCGAGGCGCTACCCGCGACCGGCGGTGTCGTGTTCCTCCCTCGAGGGGAGACGACCCTGAGCGCTCCGCTCGTGATTCGGAAGCCGAACGTCACGCTGATCGGTGAGGGGGCATCGAGCGTCATCCGCCCGGCGAGCGGCATGGTCAACGCCTTCGATCTCATCACGGTCGAGCGCCCGAACTTCCAGATCGCGGAGATGATCGTGGACGGTGGGGCGCAGGTCAGCCATTCCAATCCAAAGTCGTGCATCGTCGTCAGGGGGCCCGCCCACTCGGGCCAGTCGGTCGCGGGGATGACGCTTCGGAACGTGATTGTTGCGGGTGCGCCGAAGTATGGCCTGTGGCTCCGGGACGCCGGGAGTTTCCTCGCCAAGGGCTGCTTCTTCTCCTTCAATCAGGGGAGTGGCGTGCGGATCGAGGGTGTGGCCGGGAGCACGCGAGATATCCAGCTGGAATCCTGCGAGAGCGGGCCCAATGAAAATCGCGGACTGGAAGCCTCGGCCGTGACCGGGCTGCTCTTGAACGCCTGCATCTTCGAGGGCAACCGGGGCGGCTCCGGGGACAATGAGGGCAACGGGGTCGAGGCCCGCGACTGCGATCGCTTGGCGTTTCGTTCGTGCTACTTCGAGAACGCCGACACACCAGCCCGCACTGCCCAGTTCCTGCTGCTCGACGGTTGCCCCGGGGCGATCGTCGAGGGCGCCTGGTTCCAGGGAGGGCCCGCGGCCGGCGGGTCGAAGTGGCCTCGGCGCGCCGTACGCTTCGCGAACTCACCGGGCTCTCGCCTCGGCGCCTGCGGGATGCAGAACATGCTGGAGCACGAGGCGCGATTCGACGCCACCTCGCCGGACTGCGTCGAGATGGGCACTCGCGTGCTCAAGGTCGGCGTCGCGATCGCGCGGATCGAAACCGTGGGGCAGCGGATCATCAGCCTGAGCCGGCGCTCGCTCGGGATCCCCGCGCATGCCGCAGAGTCGAGCCTGCCCTCCGGCGCCAATGTTCGGCAGGGATCGCTCGCCTGGTCCGACACGCTGCTGCCCGGTCACTCCCTTCACCTGCGGATTCACGACGGCGCCATCTGGCGAGGGCTGGTATACGACCAGCTTTAGGTTCACTGCAGCAGCCGGCCGGTGATCCGCCCATGACGATCTCGGCAGCGGCCCTGTTGGACCGAGGCTGCCCGGCCGATGTAGCCGGCCGCGTGCCACGCAGTCGGGGAGCGACCCAGCACCGAACCGGGGGCGGAGACCGTGAGCGCCACGATCGGGCCGACGCCGCCAGCGTGACCCCTTCGCGCGGCCCTGCGCCGCGCGGGTCACGTCCCTGCCCGCGCCGGTCCCACGGGGCTTGGCGACGGAGAGCACCGGGGTGAAGGTGCCCGGATGACGAACGGCGCCCGGTTCCCGGACGGGTGCAACCCAGGGGAGAGCCTCATGAACGTTCGCACGGGTTCGCGAATCGACCGCCGTGGCTTCCTCGCCGCCCTGCCCGCGATCGGGGCGGCCGCGGCGGGGATCCCGCCACGCTTCGCCGCGGCCGCCGACGCCGTGGCCCCACCGGCCGACCTGCCCCAGACGGACGCCGCCACCGTGCAGGCCTTCGTGGGAGTGGCCCACGGCAACGTCGCCGAAGTCCGCCGCATGCTCGAGCGCCAGCCGTCCCTCGCGCGCGCCTCGTGGGACTGGGGTTTCGGGGACTGGGAGACCGCGCTCGGCGCCGCCGCCCACACCGGCGGGCGGGAGATCGCCGGGATGCTGCTGGCCGCGGGGGCTCCGCCCACGCTGTTCTCGGCGGCGATGCTCGGGCAGCTCGACGTGGTGAAGGCGATCGTGGCGGCGGCACCCGGGATCCAGCGCATGCCGGGTCCGCACGGCCTGACGCTGCTGCACCACGCGCGAACCGGCGGGGAGGGTTCCGCGGCGGTGGTGGCCTTCCTCGAACAGCTGGGGGGCGCGGACGAGCGGCCGCGGCTCGTTCCGCTCGACGCCGCGGACCGCGACGCGATCGTGGGGCGCTACGCGTACGGCCGCGACGAGCGCGACCGCTTCGACGTGGACGTGCGCAACGACCAGCTCGGCATCCAGCGGCCGGGCACGACGCGGCGGAACCTGATGCACACCGGAGCCCTGGTGTTCTTCCCCTCCGGAGTTCCCTCGGTGAAGATCGCCTTCGCGAAGGCCGGCCCGCGGATCGCGCGATTGACGATCGCCGATCCCGACGTGAACCTGACCGCGGAACGCGAGCCCTAGTCGCTCGGGCGGTGCGCCCGGACGGCGATGCGGGCTCCCCGAGTCCGCGACTACGAGCGGGGGAGCGCTCGCGCCGCCCGCCCCAGCGCCTCCACGGCGCGGTCGAGCTGCGCGTCCTCGAGGTAGGGAGCGGGGCCGAGCCTCAGCACGCTCCCGCGGTGGTCGCAGGCGACGCCGAGTGCCGCGAGGCCCGCGGCGAGCTCGCCGGCGCGCGGCGCATGGATCGCGAGGAAGCCGCCGCGATCCTCCGGGGCGAGGTCCAGGTCGCGCCGCGCGATCCGCGGATCGAGCCCGAGGGCGTCGAAGCCCGCGGCGAGGCGCCCCACCTGCCGCAGGCTCACGGCGCGGAGCAGCGCCGGATCGAGGCCCTCCTCCTCGAAGAAGTCGAAGACGCGCGCGGCCCGGTAGTGGCTGGTCGGGTCGTAGGTCGAGCCGGCCCAGCGGGCCGGTCCTTCACCGTAGGGCACGCCGCCCGCCGGACGGTCGGCGAGGCGCGCGAACTCGCTGAACCAGCCCGTGACCACCGGGTAGAGCTCGCGTCCGGGCGGCACGCGCAGGAAGGCGTTGCCCTCGCCGAGCTGGCAGTACTTGTAGCCGCCCCCGGTCACGAACGCGTCGCCCAGCCCGAGTGGCCCGAGCGCGAACGGCACGACGTTCAGGTGGTGGTAGGCGTCCACCAGCAGCTCGGCGCCGCGAGCGCGGCATGCGCCCGCGAGCGCGCCGAGACCGGGCACGATGCGGGAGTCGAGGAACAGCACCGAGGACACGAGCGCCGCCGCGGTGCGCCCATCGAGGGCCGCGGCCATCCGTTCGGCGAGGGTTCCGGCGGGAGAGGCGGCCACCTTCACCACCTCGATCCGCCTGGTTTCCGCGAGCCGGTCGAGTTGGCGGCGCAGGGTGTGGAACTCGCCGTCGCTGGTCACGAGCCGCGGCCGCGCCTCGAGCGGCAGCGCGGAGAGGAAGCGCACGACCAGCTCGTGGGTGCTGGCGCCGAGCGCCACGTTCGCGGGATCGTCGCCGAGCAGCCGCGCGAACCCGCGCCGCACGCGGTCGGCCTTCGCCTCCGCCCGTTCCCACTTGTCGTCGGCGAGGGCGGCGGCGTCCTCCCACGCCTCCACCTGGCCCTCGAGCGCCACGTCGGGCCATGCCTGGTGGGAGTGCCCGGTGAGGCGCAGGCGTTCGGTTACCCGGAAGCGCGCGTAGCGCGGGGCGAGCGAGTTGCCCGGCCCGGCGAGCGAGGCGAGCGTGTGCCGCGGGGTCACAGGTCGGTCCGGATCGCCCACAGGTCCGGGAAGCAGGGACGGTTGAGCGTGGTCATCAGGTAGGCGGCGCCCTGCGATCCACCCGTGCCGTGCCGCGTCCCGATGGTGCGCTGCACCATCTTGACGTGTCGGTAGCGCCACTCCTGCACGCCCTCGTCGAGGTCCACCAGCAGTTCGCACACGGTGCTCGCGGAAGCATCCCGCCGGTAGACCGCGAGGAGCGCCGCCTGCACGCCCTCGGATTCGCCGACCGGAAGGGTCACGTCGCGGGCGAGATCCCCGGCGGGCACCGGGTGCCCGGCCGCGGCGAGGTAGCGCAGGAACGCGTCCCACAGCGTCGGCTCGCCCCAGCGCGCGTCGAGCCGGAGGCGCGCGTCGGTGCCCGGGGCGTAGCGGTCGAGCGCCTCGCGCCGCTTGGCGCCGAGCACGAACTCGAACTCCCGGAACTGGAACGACTGGAAGCCGCTCCCCGACTCGAGGCGCTCCCGGAACGAGAGGAACTCGAGCGGCGTCATGGTCTCGAGGATGTCGATCTGCGCCACGTTCACCTTGAGGATGGTGAGGACGCGCCGCAGGGTGTGGATGGCGCGCGGCGTGTCGCCCGCGACCAGCAGCCCCTTCAGGTAGTCGAGCTCGTGCAGCATCTGCTTGAACCACAGCTCGTAGACCTGGTGGATCACGATGAACAGCGTCTCGTCGTGCTCCGGGCCCTCGGAGACCGGCTGCTGGAGGCGCAGCAACTCGTCGAGCTTGAGGTAGCTGGAATAGGTCAGCGGCATCGGGTCACCTCCGGCGCCGCGCTTCACGATCAGGTGAAGCGCGGGCGGTAGCGGTCGAGCGTCCGGTAGGGCGGGGGCCACGGCAGCGGATGGCCCAGCTCGTAGGCCGCGTGCCGCGTCCAGTAGGGATCCCACAGGTGCGCGCGCGCCAGCAGGCACAGGTCGGCCCGTCCGGCGGCGAGGATGGTGTTGGCGTCGGTGTAGGAGGAGATGTTCCCGACCGCCATGGTGGCGATGCCCACCTCGTGGCGGATGCGGTCGGCGAAGGGCGTCTGGAACAGGCGTCCGTAGACCGGCTGCTGGTCGGGAACGGTCTGGCCGGCCGAGACGTCCACCACGTCGCAGCCGTGCGCCTTGAGCAGGCGCGCCACCTCGACCGAGTCCTCCGCCCCGATGCCGCCGGGCATCCAGTCCACCGCCGAGATGCGCGCCGACATCGGACGGTCGGCGGGCCACGCGGCGCGGACCGCGTCGAAGACCTCGAGCGGAAAGCGCATGCGGTTCTCGAGCGTGCCGCCCCACGCGTCCTCGCGCCGGTTGGTGAGCGGCGAGATGAATCCCGCCAGCAGGTAGCCGTGCGCCATGTGGACCTCGAGCAGGTCGAAGCCCGCGTCGACCGCGAGTCCCGTGGCGCGCACGAAGTCCGCGACGACGCGCTCCATGTCCTCGCGCGTCATCTCGCGCGGCACGGGGCCGTGCGGGAGGTAGGGAAGGGGCGAGGCCGCGACCAGCGGCCAGCCGCCCTCCGGGAGCGGCTCGCAGTCGCCCTCCCACATGCGGCGCGTCGAGCCCTTGCGGCCCGCGTGGCCGAGCTGGATCGCGATCCGCGCGTCGCTCTCGCGGTGCACGAAGTCCACGATCCGCTTCCAGGCGCCCGCGTGCTCGGGCCGGTAGAGCCCGGCGCACCCCGGCGAGATGCGCGCCTCGGCGCTCACGTCGGTCATCTCCGCGAACACCAGCCCTGCGCCCCCGACCGCGCGCGAGCCGAGGTGCACGAGGTGCCAGTCGCCCGGCATGCCGTCCTCGGCGAGGTACTGGCACATCGGCGACACCACGATGCGGTTCGCGAGCTCGAGCCCGCGCAGGCGGAACGGCTGGAACATGGGCGGCGGGACCGGGGCGTCCCCCGCGGGGACGCGCGCTTCCGCCGCCCCGCCCGCGGTCGCCGGTTCAGTCGCGGGGGCCGCGGCGCCGAGGGCGGGCTTCCCGCGCTCGAAGTCGGCGCGCGCGCGTTCCGCGAACCAGCGGTCCACCTTCGCCACGAAGGCCGGGTCGCGCAGCTTCAGGTTCTCGTGCGTGACGCGCAGGCTGCGGGTGAGGAGCGCGAAGGCGAACTGGAGCGGCTCGAGCCGCATGTAGCGCTCGGTGTCCTCGAACCACTGGAGGCTGGCCTGCGCCGCGCGCTGCAGGCTCTCCACCGCCGGGCGCCGCGCCGCCTCGTAGGCCGCGAGCGCCTCCGGCAGTTCCCGGTGCTCGCGTAACGCCGCGCCGAGCGCGATCGCGTCCTCCATCGCCAGCTTGGTGCCCGAGCCCACCGAGAAGTGCGCGGTGTGGGCCGCGTCGCCCGCGAGCACGATCCGGCCGTGGTGCCAGCGGCGGTTGCGCACGGTCGGGAAGCTGCGCCAAATCGAACGGTTCGAGACCAGCCGGTGGCCCTCGAGTTCCTCGGCGAAGAGCCGCTCGCAGAAGGCGATGGTGTCCGACTCGGAGGCGCCCTCGAGCCCCGCGGCCCGCCAGGTCTCCTCGCGGGCCTCGACGATGAAGGTGGACCGGTCCGGTTCGTACTGGTAGGCGTGCACGCGCCAAAGGCCGTGCGGGTCGGACTTGAAGTAAAACGTGAAGGCGGGGAACGGCCGCGAGGTGCCGAGCCAGACGAAACGGTTGGGACGAACGTCCATCTCCGGCTGGAAGTGGTCGCGATACCGCTCGCGCACCGCCGAGTGCACCCCGTCGGCCGCGAAGACGAGATCGGCCCCTTCGAGGAGCGCCGGGTCGGCGATCTCGCGCTCGAAACAGAGCCGGACCCCCGCGTCCTCGCAGCGGCGCGACAGCAGCTCGAGCAGCGTCCGCCGGGAGAGCCCGGAGAACCCGTGCCCGGTCGAGGTCAGCACCTCGCCGCGGTAGTGGATCTCGATATCGTCCCAGCGGTGGCAGCGCCGGGCCATCTCGGCCACCGTCTCAGGGTCGGCGTCCGCGAGCGCCTCTTCGGTCGCGTCCGAGAACACCACGCCGAAACCGAAGGTGTCGTCGGGCCGGTTGCGCTCGTAGACCGTCACCTCGTGCCGCGGATCGTGCTTCTTGAGGAGCAGCGCGAAGAACAGGCCGGCCGGGCCGCCGCCCACGCAGGCCACCTTCACTCGCCCGACTCCTCGAGCAGCCGTCCCGCGATCACGAGGTGCTGGATCTCGGTGGTGCCTTCGTAGATCCGGAGGGCGCGCACCGATCGGTACAGCCGGTCCACCGGGTGCGAGGCGAGGACACCCGCTCCGCCCAGCAGCTGAACCGCGTCGTCCACGATCCGCTGCGCCGCTTCGGTGGCGAACGCCTTCGCCATCGCCGCCTCGAGCGTGATGCGAGCGTCGCCGCGGTCGGCCTGCCACGCGGCGCGGTACACGAGCAGGCGCGCCGCGGTGAGATCGGTCGCCATGCGGGCCAGCTTCTCCTGCACCATCTGGAATTCCGAGAGGGCGCGGCCGAACTGGCGGCGGGCCTTCGCGTGCGCGAGCGCTTCCGCGAGGGCCCGCGCCGCCATGCCGCACGCGGCGGCACCCACCGTGGGGCGCAGGCGGTCGAGGGTCTTGAGCCCGAGCGCGAGCCCGCGGCCCTCGTCGCCGAGGCGGAGAGCGCCCGGCACCCGGCATTCGTCGAGGGCGATCTCGCCGAGCGGGTGGGGGGAGGAGAGCACCATGGGCCGAACGAACGTGAGCCCGGCGGATCCGGCCGGGACGCAGAACGCCGAGAGCCGCCGGCCGCCCGCCTCCGGGTCGGTGGCCGCGAACACCACGTAGAAGTCGGCGATCCCGGCGTTCGAGATGAAGACCTTGCGGCCCGAGAGCACGTAGTCGCCGCCGTCGCGGCGCGCCCGCGTGGCGATCGCGCCCAGGTCGCTCCCGGCCTCGGGCTCCGTCATGGCGAACGCGCCCATGGCGCGGCCCGCGTAGAGCTCCGGGAGCCAGCGCTCGGCCGCCTCGCCGCCCGCGATCGCGAGGGGAAGACCGCTCAGCGCCTGCAGGGCGAACACCGCGTCGGCGAGCGGGGAGGCCGCCGCCAGCGCTTCGCGCGCGAGGCAGCACCCGCGCCAGTCGCGAGTGCGGATCGGCTCGAACCATCCCGCGCCGCCGAGGGCCGCGAGCAGCTCGCGGGCTTCGGCGCGCGCCTCGGGATCGCCGGCGGGCTCGGGACGCGGCGCCAGCTCGCGGGCCGCCCACGCGCCGATCGCGCCGGCAAACTCGACGTGGCGCTCCTCGAGGAACGCGCGAACCGGCGCCGGGTCGGGAAGGACGTTCACGCCCGGCCGCCCGCATGCCGGCCGCTCCACCACCTCATGCGAAGCGCGGCTCCCGCTTCGCGCGGAACGCCTCGTAGGCCTCGCGGTAGTCGGGATGCTCCATGAGCTTCGCCTGCACGCGCGCCTCGTGCTCGAGCGCCGCTTCCAGGTCCATGCCGGCCTCCGCGTCGAGCGCGCGCTTGGTCTCGGCGAGCCCCGCCTGCGGGCCGCGCGCGAGGCGCGCCGCGAGCGCGGTGGCCTCGGCCAGCACCGACTCCTGCGGCACCACGCGATGGTAGAGCCCGATGGCCTCGGCGCGCGCGGCGTCCACGAAGTCGCCGGTCATGAGCAGGTGCGTGGCGTGGCCGAGACCCACGAGGCGCGGCAACAGCCACGAGATCCCCATGTCGGCTCCCGAGAGGCCGACGCGCACGAACAGGAAGGCGATCTTGGCCGAGGGCGCGGCGATCCGGAAGTCGCAGGCCGCGGCGATCACCGCCCCGGCGCCCGCGACGGTGCCGTTGAGTGCGGCCACCACCGGCTTGCGGCAGCGCCGCATCGCGCGCACCAGGTCGCAGGTGAGGCGCGTGAACTCGAGCAGACCGTCGGCGTCGCGCCCGAACAGCGCGCCGATGATGTCCTCGACGTCCCCGCCCGAGCAGAAGCCGCGGCCCGCGCCGGTGATCACCACGGCGCGCACGCCGGGGTCCCCGTCCATCGCGACGAAGCGGTCGCGCAGCTCCGTGTAGGTCTCGAAGGTGAGGGCGTTGAGCCGCTCCGGCCGGTTGAGCGTGAGCGTGGCGACGCCCGTCGCCTCGTCCAACGAATAGAGGAGCGAGCGGGTCGCGGGCGACGGGCTCAACGGGTTCCTCCGAGGACGGCGGTGGCTTCGATCTCGACCCGGGCGCCGTGGTCCACGAGTTCCGCCACGCGCACCAGCGCCATGGCCGGATAATACGTTCCGAAGCGCTCGCGCCAAAGACGGCCCAGCTCGCGGCGCGCGGCGCGATACTCCTCGAGGTCGGTGACGTACACCGTGAGTCGTGCCACGTCCCGGGCCTCGCCGCCCGCTCCCCGCACCACCTCGAGCGCCTGGTCGAGGGCGCGCGCGAACTGCGTGGCGAAATCCGGCGGGTCGCCGGCCAGGCCCGGCGTCCAGCCCGCCTGCCCGGCGACGAACAGGACGCGCGCGCCCGGGCGCGCCACCACGCCGTTGCTCCAGCCCTTCGGGGCGCCGAGCGCCGGAGGATTCACGATCTCGAAGGGCAGCTCGCGCTCGTCGCCGCCCGTGAGGGTGACGATCTCGCCCCGCGTGTCGGCGAGGCACAGCCGCACGATCGCCGCGGCCACCTCCTCCGGCGCCACGAGCCGGCGCTGGCCGGCGCTCGACAGCATCGACTGCAGCGCGCGGTCGGGCGCGAGCCCGGTCCGGCGCGCCACGGCCTCGACGTTGCGCGCGGTCATGGGCGTGTCGAGGTAGCCGGGGCACACCGCGTGGACCGCGACCCCGGTCCCCTCGAACTCCACGGCGGCGGCGCGCGTGAAGCCGACCAGCGCGTGCTTGGCGGCGGTGTAGTGGGTGACGTAGCGCGCGCCGTGGAGCCCCGCGACCGAGGCGACGTTCACGATCCGTCCCCAGCCGCGTCCGGCCATGGCCGGCGCGAAGGCGCGGGTGCAGAGGAACGCGCCCGTGGCGTTGACGGCGAGCATGCGGTTCCACTCGGCGAGCGTGATCTTCGCGATCGGGGCCGCCACCGCGTCGCCCGCGTTGTTGACGAGCACGTCCACGACGCCGGCCCCCTCGAGCGCGGCCGACGCGAGCCGCGCCACCGAGGCCTCGTCGGTCACGTCGCAGGCCAGCGCGCGCGCCTCGGCGCCGGCCGAACGCAGGCGCTCCGCCACCGCCTCGATCTCGGCTTCGGTGCGCGCGGCGAGCAGCACCGCAGCTCCCTCGCGCGCGAGGGCCTCGGCGACCGTCGCGCCGAGCCCGCGCCCGGCCCCGGTGACGAGCGCGGTGCGGCCCGCGAGTGGTCCGCTCACGCCCGCGCTCCGAGCGCTTCGAGCGTGGCCTCGGCGAGGATCGCGCCGAGGGTCGCGACCGTGGCGCGGCCCTCCTCGGCCGTGGCGTCGGCGGGCGCGCCGAAGTAGGCGCGCGGCCCGCCGGCCGCGGCGAAGTCGGTGCGCCCCGCGCGGATCGCCTCGGAGAGCGAGGCCGGGTTGGCGGGCAGCGCGAGGCGCTCGGCGTCCCGCACCAGGTCGGGCCGTTCGGCCATCACGACCGAGCCCTCGAAGCGTCCCGCGTGGCAGGCGCCGCTCCGAAACTCCTCCCCGAGGCGCCCGGCCCACGGGCGGCGCGTGAGATCGGGGAAGGCGACCGCGATCCCGCCGCGCTCCCGGATGCGCCCCGCCGCGGCGGTGAGGCACTCGAGGTGCGCGGGATCGAGGTGCGCGTTGGCGATCGCGAGGGCCGCGAAGCCGTGGCGCGCGAGCTCCGACGCCAGCGCTTCGACGAGCGCCGCGACCGCCGCACCCGGGATCGAGAGGGTTCCCGCGAACGCCGCCCCGAAGGGGGCCGCGGTGTAGGGGAGGGCGGGCAGCCGCACGCCGGTCCAGCCGTGGGCCTCGAGGCGCCGCGCGCCCTCGCGCGCCATCGCCTCGGCGATCACCACGTCGGTCGCGAGCGGCAGGTGGGGGCCGTGCGCCTCGATCGCACCGACCGGCAGGATCGCGACGCACCGCGAACGGTCGAGGCCGCGCGCCTCTTCGAAGGTCATCCCGCCCAGCTCGCGCATCGTCCCCCGCGATCCCTCGCCGCCGTTTGCCAGCGCCTCCGCGCCGCTCCATGATGCGCCGCGGACCCGGGAACCTACCATGACGTACCAGCCTCCGGAACGGCTCAACATCGCCGACTACTTCCTCGACGACCGCGTCCGCGAAGGACGCGGCGACCGGATCGCGCTCCGCACCGACACCGAAACGCTGCGCTTCGACGACGTCCGGCGGCTCGCCAACCGTTACGCGCACCTCTTCGCCGGCCACGGCCTCGAGCCCGAGCAGCGCATCCTGCTCGCGCTCCCCGACGGGCCCGACTTCGTGGGCGCCCTGTTCGGGGCGCTCAAGGTCGGCGCGGTGGTGGTGATGGCCAATCCCGCGTTGGATGCCGAGGCCGCGGCCGGCCTGCTCGACTACACCGGGGCCCGGCTCGTGGTGAGCCACGCGGGAAGCGAGGGCGGCTTCGAAAGCGCCGCGCGTTCCGCGCCCCGCGTGCGCGCCACGGTCCGGGCCTGCGGGGACGACTGGCGGCGGTGCCTGGCCTCGATGCCCGCCGAGTTCGAGAACCATCCGACGCACCGCGACGATCCCGCGATCTTCCTGTTCTCGGGAGGCACCACCGGGAGTCCCAAGGCGGTGGTGCAGACGCACCGCTCCTTCGCCTACACCACCGAGTGCTACGCGCTCGGCGCGCTCGGCTGGCGCGAGGACGACGTGTCGCTGTCGGTGCCCAAGCTCTACTTCGGCTACGCCACCGGCTCCAACCTCTTCTTCCCGTTCCGCGCCGGCGCCTCGGCGGTGCTGTTCCCCGAGCCCGCCACGCCCGAGGCGATCTTCGAGCGCATCGCGCGCCACCGCCCGACGGTGCTGGTCAACGTGCCCACCATGATCCAGAAGATGGTGGCCCACCCCGACGCCGCCTCGCAGGATCTCTCGTCGCTGCGCCTCTGCACGTCGGCGGGGGAGGCGCTCCCGGCCGACCTCGACCGGCGCTGGCGCGACGCGTTCGGCGTCGAGCTGCTCGACGGCCTCGGCACCGCCGAGATGTGGCACATCTTCGTGTCGAACCGCCCGGGCGCGGCGCGTCCCGGCACGCTGGGGCAGGTGGTCCCCGGGTTCGAGGTCCGCATCCGCGACGAGGGTGGCGCCGACCTGCCACCCGGCGAGGTCGGATGGCTGTGGGTGCGCGGCGGGGCCCGGGCGCTCGCCTACTGGCGGCACCAGGAGCGGACCGAGCGGGCGTTCCGCGGGGAGTGGGTCGTGACCGGCGACCTGGTGCGCGACGAGGGCGAGGGCTACCTCACCTACCACGGGCGCGGCGACGAGATGCTCAAGGTGGGCGGCAAGT
>CAZIVR010000086.1:0-16503 GCA_964542745.1 uncultured bacterium | reverse complement strand
GAGGAAAGTCCGAACTCCACAGGGCAGGGTGCTGGGTAACTCCCAGGGGGCGCGAGCCCACGGAAAGTGCAACAGAAAGCAAACCGCCAGCGGGTTCCCGGCTCGCGCAAGCGACCGGGTTCAGCGGGTAAGGGTGAAACGGTGCGGTAAGAGCGCACCAGCGGTCCCGGCGACGGGGCCGGCTTGGCAAACCCCACCTGGAGCAAGACCGCATACAGGGGGAGCCGTGTGTCCCGCGGCGTCATCACCCCGGGGTCGGTCGCACCGAGGCGTTCCGGAAACGGGCGCCCCAGACGAATGATCATCACGGATCCGTCCGACAGAATTCGGCTTACGGGAGACTCGGTATGAAACCGCGCGCACGGGCCGGCGGCGGGCGAAGCACGCCCGCCGCACCCGGCACGCGGCTGCCGTTCTGGCGCCACCCCGCGCTCGGATCGGCGCTGCTCGCGCTGCTGCTGTTCCTTCCGGTCGTGCGCTACGGCTTCGTCCGCGACGACCGCCAGCTGTTCGCCGACAACCCCTTCCTGAAGCAGCCGGGCTACCTGCTCAAGCTGCTGGGCTCGGACTTCTGGTCCTCGAGCGGGGCCGACTCGGGGCTGTGGCGGCCGCTGGTCACGCTCTCCTACTGGGTGGACGGCCGCCTCGGCGGATGGCTGCCCGGCTGGTTCCACGGCGTCAACCTGTTCTCGCACGTCGGGGTCACCGCGCTGCTCGCGATGCTCATGACGGCGGCGGGGGCACCCGCCGGCGCGGCGTGGGTCGCGGCGCTGTGGTTCGGGCTCCTGCCCACGCACGTCGAGCCCGTGGCGTGGATCTCCGGCCGCACCGACGTCTGGGCCGCGCTGTTCGGGCTGCTGGCGCTCTGGCTCCACCTCCGCGCCGAGGGTCCGCGCGCGTGGCTCGCGCGCGCCGGAGCGGCGCTGGCCTTCGCCTGCGCGCTCCTCAGCAAGGAGGCGGCGGCCCCGCTGCTCGTGGTGCTCGCCGTGCTGGCCGCGCGCCGCCGCGGCGCCGCGCCCGCGGAGCGGGCCGGGTGGCTGCGCGATCTCGCCCCCTACGGCGTGCTCACGCTCGTGTGGGCGGTCGCGCACGCCAACATCGCGCCGGGCAACCTGGCGGTCACCCCGGGCTGGCCTTCGCCCGGGCCGGCCGAGCGGCTGTGGACCGCGCTGGCCCTCTACCCGAGCCAGCTCGCGTTCCTGCTGCCGGGCTTTCCGCACGGGCCGGACTGGTGGATCGCGCCGGCGCGCTCGGCCGCCGATCCGCGCGTGGCGGCCGGCGTGGCGCTGCACGCCGCCACGCTCTTCCTGCTGGTGCGGAGCTGGAGCTCCCGGGGCGGCGTGACGGCGGCGACGCTCATGCTGTGGCTGCCCTCGGTGCTGATGGCGGGCATCGTGCTGACCCGCGGCGTGCTCGTGCAGGGCGAGCGGCACATGTACCTGCCGTCGGTGGGCGCGGCGTGGCTGGTCGGGCTCGGCGGATGGAAGCTGTGGCGCCGGGGCCTCGCGCCCACCACGCTGCCGCGCGTCCTCCTGCCGATCGCCTTCTTCGCCCTGCTGGTTTTCAACATCGAGCGGTCCCTGGTGCAGCTCTCCGGATGGCGCACCGACGAGACCATGTACCGGGCCATGATCCGCGCCCAGCCGGAGCGTGCCGACGGCTACCTCGGGCTCGCGCTGGTCTCGATCGGGCACCGCAAGGACGCCCAGGCCCTGAGCGCGCTCGCGCGCGCCGAGGAGATCGATTCGACGCGCTACGAGATCGCCACCTACCGGGCCGCCGTGTACTCGCGGCGCGCCGACTGGCCGGAGGTGATCCGCTGGACCCGCAACTCGATCCGCCGCGGCGCCACCGAGAGCGATCCGTGGCTGATGCAGATCAACGCGCTCCAGAGCATGAAACTCTGGCCGTGGTCGCGTTCGCTGGTGGAAACCCTGATGGTGCGGCACAAGGCCGACCCGGACGTGGCGGCGGCCTTCGGTCGCCAGATGCTCGGCGAGGATCTCCCGGAGCGGGCGGTCAAGCCTCTCGAATACGCGATCGGCTGGAATCCCAACGACGCCTCGCTGCACCTGCTGCTGGGAGACGCCTACGCGCGCGCCCGGCGTCCCGAAAAGGCGGTCGAGCACTTCCGGCGCGCCGCGGGGATCGAACCGGGCAACGGGGACGTGTGGGTGCGTCTCGCGGCCGTGTACCACAGCGTGGGCGAAGTGATGCTGCGCGACGAGGCGATCGGCAACGCCGCCTCGCTGCCGGGGGCCGACACCACGCGCCTGCGCCGCATCTACGACCGCATGCTGCGCGGCGAGGTTCCCGAGCGGCGCTGACGCGTTCCGGGCGCGGGCCGGCGCGGCGTTCCGCGCCGCCCGAGTCTTGCGCGGCCGCGGGGCCGCTGTTAGCGTCCGCCCGTCCCCCCGCGCCGCCGTCCCCGGTCCCCCATCCCTCCAGGAGCCACGTGATCGCCCCGCCCGTCGCCCCGCAGTGGATCGAACATCCGCGCCGGGACCCCGAGCGCGCCGCGGCGCTGGCCCGCGCGCTGGGGGCGCCGCTGCCGGTGGGCCACGTGCTGGTGCACCGCGGGGTCGAGGGGCTCGAGGCCGCGCGGCGCTTCCTCGACCCGGCGCTCGAGGATCTGCACGAGCCCGCGCGCCTGCGCGGCCTCGAACCCGCGGTGGAGCGCATCCGCCAGGCGATCGAGGCGCAGCAGCCGATCCTCATCCACGGCGATTACGACGTGGACGGCATCACCTCCACCTTCCTGCTCTACTCCGTGCTCCGCGACCTCGGCGCGAAGGTGGACTACCGGATCCCCCACCGCACCAAGGACGGCTACGGGCTGTCGCTCGGCGCCATCGACGTGGCGCGCAGCCGCGACACCGCGCTGATCGTGACCGTGGACTGCGGCGTGACGGCGGTGGAGCCGATCGCGCGCGCCCGCGAGCTCGGCATCGACACCGTGGTCGTGGACCACCACGAGGTGCCCGCCGTGCTGCCGGAGGCGGTGGCGATCGTGAACCCGCTCCAGCCGGGCTGCGCCTATCCCTTCAAGTCGCTGGCCGGCGTGGGCGTGACGTTCAAGCTGGCCGAGGCGCTGCTGCGCAAGCGCGGCGGGCTCGACCGCGCGCGCGAGTACCTCGACGTGGTCGCGCTCGGCACCATCGCCGACGTGGTGCCGCTGGTGGGGGAGAACCGCGTGCTCGCGCGCCTCGGCCTCGAGCGCCTCAACCAGTCCCCGCGGCTCGGGCTGCGCGCGCTGGTCGAGGTGGCGGGCCTGACCGGGCGGCGCATCACCAGCGGGCAGGTGGCGTTCGTGCTCGCCCCGCGCATCAACGCGGCGGGCCGGATGGGCAACGCCGAGCAGGGGCTGCGGCTGCTGCTGGCCCGCGACGCGGGCGAGGCGCGCGTCTGCGCCGAGAGCCTGGAGGAGGACAACGACCGCCGCCGCCGGCACGACGAGGCGGCGCTCACCGAGGCCGCGCAGCGGGTCGAGACCGAACTGGACTACCCGAACTGCTCCTCGATCCTGCTGTGGTCCGAGACCTGGCATCCCGGCGTGATCGGCATCGTCGCCTCGCGCCTGGTCGAGCGGTTCCAGCGTCCCACCGTGCTGGTGGCGCTCGACGGCGAACGCGGCCGCGGGTCGGGGCGGAGCCTGCCGGGGCTCGACATGAACCGGCTGCTCGCCGACTGCGGCGACCTGCTCGAGGGGTTCGGGGGGCACGCCTTCGCCGCCGGCCTCACGGTACGGCGCGAGCGGCTTCCCGAGCTGCGGGAGCGCATCGAGCGCATCACGCGCGAGCGGCTGTCGCCCGACTCGTGGACGCCGCGCGTGACGCTCGACGCCGAGCTGCGGCTCGGCGAGTGCCAGATGGACCTGGTGGAGTGGCTGGAGCGCCTCTCGCCGCACGGGCTCGACAATCCCGAGCCGCTGTTCGTGGCGCGCGGGCTCACGGTGACCCAGTCCACCGCGGTGGGCGGGGGCAAGCACCTGCGGCTCGGGCTGCGCGACGCCACCGGAACCGCCGAGGCGATCGGCTTCGGTCTCGGCGCGATGTCCGACGACGTGGGACGCGCGCGGGTGTGCGACCTGGCGTTCGCCCCCACCCGCAACGAGTGGATGGGCCAGACGCGCGTGCAGCTCAAGGTGAAGGGGGTGCGGTTGCCGTGAGCGTCGAGCCGGGCAAGGCGCATCCGGAATTGCGCGCCGCCCTGCTCGCGGCGCTGGACGAACGCGGGATCAAGGCCGACCGCGACCGGGTGGCCGCCTGCTTCGACTTCGCGGCCTCCGCCCACGGGGACCAGCAGCGCGTCTCCGGCGAGCCCTTCGTCACCCACCTGGTGGGCGTGACGCTGATCCTGGTGGAGCTGCTGGAGAGCCGGCTCGACACGCCGCTGGTGTGCGCGGCGCTGCTCCACGACGTGGTCGAGGACACCGGGACCACGCTCGAGGACGTCTCCCGGCGGTTCGGGCGCGAGATCGCCGCGCTGGTCGAGGGGGTGACCAAGCTCCACCGGCTGCACTTCGACAGCCGCGAGGCCGCTCAGGCCGAGAACTTCCGCCGGATGCTGCTGTCCATGGCGCGCGACCTGCGCGTCGTCTTCATCAAGCTCGCCGACCGCCTCCACAACATGCGCACGCTCGAGTACCTGCGCGCCGACAAGGCGAAGCGCATCGCCGAGGAGACCCGCGACATCTACGCGCCACTCGCGCACCGGCTCGGCATGGCCGGGATCAAGCGCGAGCTCGAGGACCTGAGCCTCAAGGTCCTCGACCCGGAGGGTTACCGCGACATCGCCCAGCGCATCCAGGCCCGGCGCGAGGAGCGCGAGGCCTTCCTCGAGCGCGTGCAGGGCCGGCTCGAGGAGGGGCTGCGCGCGGCCGGGATCAAGGCCGAGATCGTGGGCCGCCCGAAGCACTTCCATTCCATCTACCAGAAGATGCGCAGCGGGCGGGACTTCGAGGCGATCTACGACCTGTTCGGGGTCCGCATCATCACGCACACGCGCAACGACTGCTACCGGGCGCTGGGCGTGGTGCACGACCAGTTCACGCCGGTGCCCGAGCGCTTCAAGGACTACATCGCGACCCCGAAGAGCAACATGTACCAGTCGCTCCACACCACGGTGCTGAGCGAGGGGGGCGAGATGGTCGAGGTCCAGATCCGCACCTGGGACATGCACCGCACCGCCGAGACCGGCATCGCCGCGCACTACGTCTACAAGGAGGGCGGCCGGCTCGACGAGGAGCTGGACGCGCGGCTCGGGGGCTTCGTGGCGCAGACCGCCGACTGGCAGCGCACCGCCGGCGACGACGAGTACATGGACTTCCTGCGCACCGCCCTGTACCAGGAGGAGGTGTTCGTCTACACGCCGCGGCGCGAGCTCAAGCGGCTCGCCAAGGGCGCCACCCCGCTCGACTTCGCCTACCAGATCCACACCAAGGTCGGCGAGCACACGGTGGGGGCCCGCGTGAACGGCGAGCTGGTGCCGCTGCGCTACACGCTGCGCAACGGGGACACGGTCGAGATCGTCACCTCGCCGCAGGCGCGGCCGCACGAGGACTGGCTGCAGATCGCCCGCACCGCCGGGGCGCGCGGCAAGATCCGCCACTGGCTGCGCCAGCAGCGCCACGCCGACAGCGTTTCGCTCGGCCGCGAGATGCTGGAGCGGGAGCTCAAGCGCCTGAAGCACGAGGCCACGGCGGAGCAGCTCACCGAGGCGGCGGGATCCCTCGGGCTCGGGGACGTGGACCAGATGCTGGCGCGCATCGCCGAAGGCCAGCTCTCGCTCACCCAGGTGACGCGCAAGCTGGTTCCCGAGAAGGAGGGCTTCGCGGAGCGGCTGGTGCAGGGGCCGCTCGAAGCGCTCGGCCTCGGGCGTCGCGCCACGGGCGGCGTACGCATCCAGGGCATCGACAACGTGATGATCCAGTTCGCGCGCTGCTGCCAGCCGGTGCCCGGCGACCGCGTGGTCGGCATCGTGTCGGTCGGGCGCGGCGTCACGGTTCACCGGCAGGATTGCCCCAACACCTTCGGCGGGCGCGTCTCGCCCGAGCGCCGCGTCTCGGTCGAGTGGGACGCCGGGCTGAGCGAGATGTTCCCGGTGCGGCTGGTGGTGTACGGGCAGGACCGCACCAGCCTGCTCGCGGACATCGCGCGGGTGATCGCGGCGACCGGGGTGAACATCCGGCAGGCGGGCATGGCCAGCGAGGACCGCACCGCGAAGGGCGTCTTCGTGGTCGAGGTCCCGAACCTGCAGCGCCTCCACGACCTGATGGCCGCGATCCGCAAGGTGAAGGGCGTCTCCCGCGTCGAGCGCCGGCAGCGGCTGCTGCGCCCGCCCGGCCCGGGGCGCGCGGGCGGCGAGGTGGCGTGAGGGCGCTCGTGCAGCGGGTGACGCGCGCGCGGGTGACGGTCGAGGGGCGCGTCACGGGCGAGATCGGGCCCGGGCTCGCGGTCTTCGCGGGCGTCACGCACGCGGACGCGCCCGCCGACGCCGACCGCCTCGCCGGCCGGGTGGCCGCCCTGCGCGTCTTCCCGGAGGGCGAACGCCCCATGCACCTCGACGTGCGCGAGGCCGGCGGCGCGATCCTCGTGGTGCCCCAGTTCACCCTTTACGCCGACACCCGCCGCGGCCGCCGCCCGGACTTCGTGGCGGCGGCCCGGCCGGAACATGCCGAGCCGCTGGTGGAGCGGTTCTGCACGGCGCTCGCCGCGCTCGGCGTCGCCGTCGAGCGCGGCGTGTTCCGGGCGCACATGGAGGTGGAGCTGGTGAACGACGGCCCGGTGACGCTGTGGGTGGAGAGCCCGATCCGCGGGGAGTCCGGATGAAGCCCCGGCCCGAGGCGCTGTTCTGGAAGGGGCGCTCGCCGCTGGTGCTGGCGTCGGCTTCGCCGCGGCGGGTCCAGCTGCTCCGGCAGTGCGGGGCGAAGTTCACGGTGACCGACCCCGGCCCCGACCGCGCATGGCCCGGCGGAGCCGAGCCGCGCCACGGCGTGCGCGCGCTGGCCCTCGACAAGGCGAGGCGCGTGGCCGCGAAGCGCCCGGAGTGCGTGGTGGTGGGCGCGGACACCGTGGTCGTGGCGCGCGGGGTGCGGCTCGGAAAGCCCGCGGATCCCGCCGAAGCCGCCGAGATGCTCGCGCGCCTGCAGGGCCGCACCCACGAGGTCTGGACCGGCCTCGCGGTGATCGGGGGAGGCGAGCAGCGCACCGCCGCCGAGGTCACCCGCGTCCAGTTCGCGCGGCTCACGCCGGAGGACATCGCCGCCTACGTCGCGACCGGCGAGCCGCTCGACAAGGCCGGCGGCTACGGCATCCAGGGACGGGCGGGCATGTTCGTGCGCCGCGTCGAGGGCGACTACTTCAACGTCGTGGGGCTCCCGCTCGCGAGGTTGCGCGCCGTGCTCGCCGAGTTCGAGTAGGCGGATGCGGGCCGCGAAGCGCCGCGCGCCGGACGCGGGAGCGGGCGGGCGCGGGGGTCCCCGGGCGATTCGCGCCACGGTCGCGGCGCTCGCGCTGCTGCTCGCGGCCGCGGCCGGCGCCCGGGGGGAGACCCTGCCCTCCGCCGCGGCCTCGCGCTGGGTCGAGGTGCGATCGCGACGGTTCGAGATCACCACGCAGGGAGACGAGGCTCAGGCGCGTCGTCTCGCGCGTCACCTCGAACGCCTCGCCGAGAGCCTCACCGAGACCACCCGGGGATTCCAGGTCGAGGGCGGCAAGGCGATCCGCGTGTTCGTGTTTCGCGACCCGGAGTCCTTCGCGCCCTACAGCCCGTTCCGCGACGACGACTTCGGGAGCACGGTGGGGTACCACGTCTCGGGCCCCGACGCCGAGTACCTCGCGATCTACGGGAACGACACCGAGCGGCTCGGCCGGTTCGTCGCGCACGAGTTCCTGCATGCGGTCGTGGCGCAGAGCTTCGGGGAGCTGCCCCTGTGGCTCAACGAGGGGCTCGCGGAGTACTTCAGCACCTTCGTGGCGCGGAAGCACAGCGTCGAGATCGGCCGTCCGATTCCCGAGCACGTGGCGTGGCTCAAGTCCCACCAGTTTCCCGTGGCGGAGATCTTCTCGCTCTCGGGCGAGTCCCCGGACTACCGGGGGGGCGCGCGGCGGCAGACGGTCTACGCGCAGTCGTGGGCCCTGGTGCACGCGCTGGTGCTCGACCCGGAGGACTCGGGCCGGCGATTCGGCCGCTTTCTCTCGCGGGTCGCGGGCGGCTCGAATGGCGCGGTGGCCCTGCGGGCGACCTACGGCGCGAACGCGATGGACTCCCTCGGGCCGGCGCTGAGGGAGCGCGTGACGCGTTTCACCCTGCCGTACCTCGAGCGCGAGTTCGCGGTGCCGTTCGAGGAGATCGCGACGCGCACCCGGGTGCTGGACGAGGCGGAGTCGCTGGGCCGCCTCGGGGAACTGCTCGCGCAGTTCCCGGACTCGCTGGGCGACCGCGCCCGAAGCCACCTCCTCGCCGCGTGGCGCGCCGATTCGAGCCGGACGGTTCCGGCGAGCTGGCTCGCGGCGCTCGCCGAGCGGGCGGGGGACACCGAGGGCGCGAACCGGTGGCACGGGCGCGCGATCGCGGGGACGGAACCCCGGGCGAGGGGTCTCGAAGGGAACCGCCTGGCACGTCGCGGGCTCTACGGCCCGAACGCGCCCGAGTCGCGGCCGAAGGGGGCGGGAGGCACGGCGCTCGAAGCACGGTCGCTGCTCGAAGCCGCCCTGGACTCGGGGCCCGGTGCGTCCAGCTGGCTCGTGCCGTACGGGCTGACGTTTCTCCAGGACACGGCGGGAATCGCTCCGGGGACCGGCGCGCTGCTCGAAGCCCGTGCGACGTGGCCGCGGCGCACCGAGATCGCGGGGGCGCTCGCCGTGCTTCAGCTTCGCGCCGGAAATCCGGGAGCCGCGCTCCATGAGTACGCCGGGATTCCCGCCGGGCGCGACCGGGACTGGTGGCGCGCCGTCGTCGCGACGCTCCTGATCGAGCAGGCCCGCACCCGTGCGCAGGATCTCGTGCGCGAACACCGCTTCGCCGAGGCGGAATCCCTCGTCGCACCGCTGGCCGCCGGGCTCGCGGAGCCGGGTTCGTGGCGGCACTGCGCCGACCTGCTGGCCTGGATCCGCGACGAGGCGCAGCGGGCCGCGCGGCCGGAGGCGGCGGCCTCGCCGGGGGCGGGCGGCCGCCCCGCGTCGCCACCCGGGCGGACCGGACGATCCGCGCCCGGCCCGGCCGGGCGGGGCCCCAGCCGGGAAGCCCGCCTCGGGGAGTACCGGCGTGCGATGGGCGCCGGCGCCTTCGGCAGCGCCGAGCGCGTGGCCCTCGAGATGGCCCGTGCCGCCGCGACGGAGCGGGAGCGGAGCGCCGCGGACAGCCTGGCCGCCGAGGCGCGGTGCCGGAGCGCGCTCGAATCGGCCGAGGAGCTGGCGCGGCTCGGGAGCGCCGAGCGGGCGTGCGAACGGCTTCGCCAGGTCCTCGCCGACCGCCCCTCGGCCGCGACCCGGCGCGAAGCCGAGCGGATCCTGGGCCGCAACTGCCGGTGATCCGGCACCGGAAGGTCCCCGTTCCTTGACACCTTTTCGGGCCCGCTGGTAGCCTCCGGCGCTTCTCTAAGGAACGACGTGCACGTCCCACGCGCCCCGCGCGGATGGCGGGAGCGCGTTTCGTGATGCTTCGGAGGGTTGCATGAAGACGTTTTCCGCTCGCGAGGGCGACATCCAGCGCCGGTGGCTGGTCGTGGACGCCGCGGGCAAGTCGCTGGGCCGCCTCGCTTCCCACGTGGCGACCGCGCTGCGGGGCAAGCACAAGCCGACCTACACGCCGCACATGGACACGGGCGACTTCGTGGTGGTGATCAACGCCCGCCAGGTGGCGCTCTCGGGCCGCAAGGCCGAGGACAAGAAGTATTTCCATCACTCGATGTACCCGGGCGGCGTCCGCTGGACGTCGATCGTCACGATGATGGAGAAGCACCCCGAACGCGTCATCGAGAAGGCGGTGCGCGGCATGGTGCCGCGCAACCGGCTCGGTCGCGCCATGATGAAGAAGCTCAAGGTCTACGCCGGCGCCGAGCATCCGCATGCCGCTCAGCAGCCCGTGGCCTGGAACCCGATGGCCTAGGGGAAGACGACATGTCGACGACGACGCAGAGCGGACCCCGCACCGGACGGCGCAAGGAATCCGTCGCACGCGTGCGGCTGGTGCCGGGCTCCGGACAGCACACCATCAACGACCGCGCTCCCGTGGACTACCTCAAGCGCGAGACCCTCGTGCAGGCGGCGTTCCACGCGCTGACGGTCACCAACAACGCCGGCAAGTACAACGTGGTCGCCCGCGTCCACGGCGGCGGACTCACCGGCCAGTCCGGCGCACTGCGCCTGGCGGTGGCCCGCGCGCTGGTGCGCGAGGACGAGTCCCTCAAGGGCCCGCTGGGCCGCGAGGGGCTGCTCACCCGCGACGCGCGCATGAAGGAGCGCAAGAAGTACGGGCGCCCCGGCGCGCGCAAGCGGTTCCAGTTCAGCAAGCGGTAGATTCGAAAGCGGCACCGAGACACCACCCACGCTCCGGACCCGGCGCAGGGGTCCCCGCGATCGCCGCGGGGTCGAGACGCCAGGTTTCCCAGGGCCGGAGCGGCGGCACAACCCCGCGAGGAGGAGAGACGTGGCCGAAATCGGCATGAAGGACCTGCTCGAAGCCGGCGTGCACTTCGGGCATCAGACCCGGCGCTGGAATCCGCAGATGAAGCGCTTCATCTTCATGGAGCGCAACGGCATCTACATCATCGACCTGCAGAAGACCCTCAAGTGCCTCGAGGAGGCCCGCGGCGCCATCCAGCGCGTCGTGCGCGGCGGCGGGCACGTGCTGTTCGTGGGCACGAAGAAGCAGGCCAAGTCCATCGTCGCCGAGGAGGCGACGCGCTCCGGGATGTACTACGTCACCGAGCGCTGGCTGGGCGGCATGCTCACCAACTTCAAGACCATCCGCACCAGCATCAAGCGCCTGCACGACCTCGATCGCATGGCCGACGACGGGACCTTCGAGAAGCTCGCCAAGAAGGAAGTGTCGCGCCTGTCGCGCGAGCGCGCCCGGCTCCAGTTCGCCTTCGCGGGGATCAAGGAGATGCCGGGACTTCCGTCGCTGGTCTTCATCGTGGACACGAAGAAGGAGAAGATCGCGGTGAGCGAGGCCAGCCGCCTCGGCATCCCGATCGTGGGCGTGGTGGACACCAACTGCGATCCCAGCGACATCAACTACCCGGTCCCGGGCAACGACGACGCGATCCGCTCGATCCGCCTGTTCACCAAGATGGTTTCGGACACCGTGCTCGAGTCCCGCGCCTTCGTTCAGGAGGGCGACGACCAGGCCACCGTGTCCTTCGGGGGCGACGCCGGCGAGACGGAGGGCGCACCCTCCGCTCCGGCCACCGTCTGATCCCGGTTTTCGAACTTTCGCCCGCCCGCGCACGAGGCGCGGGCGGGCGTTCCAACGCGAGGAGTCGAACGTGGTCACCGCCGAAATGGTCCGAGAGCTCCGCGAGCGCACCGGCGCGGGCATGATGGAGTGCAAGAAGGCGCTGGTCGAGTCCAACGGGAACTTCGACCAGGCCGTCGAGGCCCTGCGCAAGAGCGGCATCGCCAAGGCCGAGAAGCGCTCCGAGCGCGGCGCCAGCGAGGGTCTCGTCGAGGCGTACATCCACCCGGGGAACCGGGTGGGCGTGCTGATCGAGGTGAACTGCGAGACCGACTTCGTGGCGCGCACGCCCGAGTTCGGCGAGCTGGTCCGGAACCTCGCCATGCAGGTCGCCGCCGCCGGCGCCGAATTCGTGCGCCGCGAGGAGGTGCCGGCCGAGCGGATCGAGCGCGAGCGCCGGATCTTCGCGGGGCAGCTCGAGGGCCAGGGCAAGCCGGCCGCGATCGTGGACAAGATCGTCGAGGGCAAGCTCGGCAAGTTCTTCGAGGAGATCTGCCTGCTCGACCAGGCCTACATCAAGGACGACAAGGTCAAGATCGCGGACCTGGTGAAGCAGGCCTCCGCCAAGACCGGCGAGAACATCGTCGTCCGCCGCTTCTCCCGCTTCCGGCTCGGCCAGGAGTAGGCGGGGTGGCGCGCTTCCAGCGCATCCTCCTCAAGCTCAGCGGCGAGATCCTCGCCGGTCCGGACGGCCACGGGATCAACGAGGCGGTGATGGACGGCCTCGCCGACGAGATCCGCGACGTGCACGCCCTCGGCGTGCAGGTCGGGATCGTCACCGGCGGCGGCAACATCTACCGGGGCCTCGCCGCCAGCACGCGCGGCATGGACCGGGTGGGCGCCGACTACATGGGCATGCTGGCCACGGTCATCAACGGCCTCGCGCTCCAGCACGCGCTCGAACGCCGCGGCCTCTACACGCGCGTGATGTCCGCGATCGAGATGGCGCGCGTGTGCGAGCCCTACATCCGGCGGCGCGCGGTGCGGCACCTCGAGAAGGGCCGCGTGGTGGTGCTGGCGGCCGGAACCGGGAATCCCTACTTCACCACGGACACCGCCGCGGCGCTGCGCGCCATCGAGGTCGGGGCCGACGTGATCCTCAAGGCGACGCGCGTGGACGGCGTCTTCAGCGGCGATCCCGAGAAGGATCCCGAGGCCACCTTCTTCCCTCGCATCAGCTACCTCGATATCCTGACCCGCGGGCTCAAGGTGATGGACTCCACGGCGATCTCGCTGTGCATGGACAACCGCCTGCCCCTGATCGTGTTCAACGTCGGAACCCACGGCAACCTGCTGCGCGTGGTGCAGGGCGAGCCGGTGGGAACGGAGGTGGGAGCATCATGAGCGTTCCGCATCGCGTGCTGAGCGAATCCGAGGAACGGATGAAGAAGGCGCTCGAAGGGACCCGCAAGGAGCTCTCGGGCGTCCGGAGCGGCAAGGCCACCCCGGCGCTGCTCGACACCGTGCGCGTCGAGGCCTACGGGCAGGCGGTCCCGGTCCAGCAGGTGGGCTCGGTGAGCGCGCCCGAGGCGAGGCTGATCGTGGTGCAGCCCTGGGACAAGTCCCTGATCAAGGCGATCGTGCGCGGCATCCAGCAGGCGGACCTCGGCCTCAACCCCGTGGACGACGGGGTCGTGGTGCGCGTGCCGCTCCCGACCCTCACCGAGGAGCGCCGCAAGGACCTCGTGAAGCTGGTGGGGAAGTTCGTCGAGGAGGGCCGCGTCCACGTGCGGCAGGTGCGCCACGACGCGATCAAGGAGATCAAGGGCCTCAAGACCAAGCACGAGATGTCGGAGGACGAGGAGAAGCGGCTGGAGGGCGAGATCCAGAAGCTCACCGACCGCCACATCGCCCAGCTCGACGACCTGCTGAAGAAGAAGACCGCGGAGGTCATGGAGGTCTGAGCCGCCCCGCCGGCGCGTCCCGCGACGGGCCGGCCACGGGAGGTCCTGCGCTCCCCATCCCGGGGAGCCGGAAGGGAGGAGCGGTGTCCCCGCGAACGCCGACGCCCGAGGAGCTCCGCGAGAAGGGCAACCTTCCCCGCCACATCGCGATCATCATGGACGGCAACGGGCGCTGGGCGAAGGCCCGCGGCGTGCCGCGCCTGATGGGCCACCGCGCCGGGCGCGACTCCGTGCGCGAGGCCGTGAAGGGCTGCGTGGCGCTGGGCGTCGAGGTGCTGACGCTCTACACGTTCTCGATCGAGAACTGGAACCGGCCCGCACGCGAGGTGGGCGCGCTCATGAGCATCCTCCGCCAGACGCTGCGCGCCGAGCGCCGCGAGCTCAAGGCCAACAACGTCCGGCTGCAGGTGGTGGGGCGGGCGGCCGACCTCCCGGATCCGGTGCGCGACGCGATCGAGGAGACGCAGGCCTACCTCGCCGGTTCGACCGGGCTGCTCCTCAACCTCGCGCTCTCCTACAGCGGGCGGGCCGAGCTGGTGGACGCGGTGCGCCGGATCCTCCGCGAGCAGCACCGCAGCGGCGTCACGCCGGCCCGGGTGGACGAGGAGTTCGTGGCCCGCCATCTCTACACCTCGGGGCTGCCGGATCCCGACCTGCTGATCCGCACCAGCGGGGAGATGCGGCTCTCCAACTTCATGCTCTGGCAGCTGGCCTACACCGAGATGTGGATCACCGAGACGCTCTGGCCGGACTTCCGGCGGGGCCATCTCTACCAGGCCGTGGCGGACTACCAGCGGCGCGATCGGCGGTTCGGGCGCGTGGACTGAGCGTGACCGAGCCCGTCGCGACGCCCGATCCCGCGCCCCCCAAGTCGCCGGGCTGGTCCCTGCGCCTGCGCGTCCTGAGCGGGCTGCTGTTCGTCCCGCTGCTGATCCTGCTCGCGCGCGCGGGCGGGCTGGCGTTCGCGGGATTCGTGGCGCTGCAGGTCTTCCTCGGGCTCGGCGAGTTCTACCGCATGATGCGGGGCAAGGGCCTGCACCCGAACGCGCTGCTCGGCACGCTGGCCTCGTTCGGCGTGCTGGCCGCGTGCTACCGGCCGCACCGGGTGCCCGGCGACCTGCTGGCCACCGCGCTGGCGCTGCTGCTGCTCGGGCTCTCGCTGCGGCGGCCGGAGCGGCCGCGGCAGGTGGAGAGCCTCGCGGCCACCCTGTTCGGCGTGATGTACGTGGGGTGGCTCTCCGCGCACCTCGTGCTGCTGCGCGAGCTGCCGTGGACCGCCGGCACCGAATACGCCGACGGCGCCTCCTACGTGCTGCTCGCCTTCTTCCTCACGTGGTCCTGCGACACCGGCGCCTACCTGTTCGGCCGGCTGTTCGGCCGGATCCGGCCGTGGACCGTGATCTCGCCGCGCAAGTCGCTGGAGGGGTCGCTGGGCGGGCTGGCCTCGGCGGTCGCGGCGGGCTACGTGGCGCGGGCGTGGTTCGCGCCCTACCTGTCCGCGCTCGACGCGCTGGCGCTCGGGGCGGCGGTCGGGCTGTTCGGCCAGATCGGCGACCTCGTCGAGTCGCTGCTCAAGCGCGACGCGCGGCACGGGGACTCCTCGGACATCATCCCGGGGCACGGCGGCATCCTCGACCGGTTCGACAGTCTCTACTTCGCGGCGCCGGTGGTCTTCTACTACCTGCGCGCGCTGGTGTTCCGGGTCCCGTGAGCGGCGCTCCGCGGCGCGTGGCGGTCGCGGGCGCGACCGGCTCGATCGGCCGCCAGGCGCTCGAGGTGGCGGCGCGGCACCCCGGCCGGCTGACGTGCGTGGCGCTCACCGCGGGCTCGGACCTCGCGGGCCTGCGCGCGCTCGCGGCCGACGTCCGGCCCGCGGTGCTGGGGCTCGAGCGCGCGGAGGATCCGGCCGCGGCGCGGGCCGCGCTGGCGGCGGCGGCGCCGGGGGCGGAGGTGATCGTCGGCCCCGGGGCCTCGGCGCGCGTTGTCGCGGCCTGCGGGCCCGACGCGGTGGTGAACGGCGTGGTGGGCGCCGCGGGGCTCGCCACCTCGCTCGCCGCGCTCGCGGCGGGGGCGCGCCTCGCCCTCGCCAACAAGGAGTCGCTGGTGGTGGGGGGCGAGCTGGTGCGCGCGGCGCTCGCGCGCGGCGGGGAGCTGCTGCCGGTGGACAGCGAGCACAGCGCCGCCCTCCAGTGCCTGCAGGGAAGGCCGCCCTCCGAGGTCGCGCGCCTCACGCTCACCGCCTCGGGCGGCGCGCTGCGCGCGCATCCCGACTGGCGGCGGGCCACGGCCGCCGAGGTGCTGGCCCACCCGGTGTGGCGGATGGGCGACCGCATCACGGTGGACTCGGCCACCCTCTTCAACAAGGGACTCGAGCTGATCGAGGCGCGCTGGCTGTTCGGGCTCGAGTGGGCGCAGCTCGACGCCGTGATCCACCCGCAGGCCATCGTCCACGCGCTCGCCGCGTTCCGGGACGGCTCGTGCGTGGCGCAGGCCGCCCGCGCCGACATGCGGCTGCCGATCCAGCTCGCGCTGTCGTGGCCGGAGCGCTGGGACGCGCCGCTCGAGCCCGTCACCGCCGCCGATCTCGGCGGTCTCGAATTCTCGGCGATTCCCGCGGGGCGGCACCCCGCCTACGACCTCGCCCGCGCCGCGGGGGCCACGGGGGGCACGGCGCCGTGCGCGCTCAACGCGGCCGACGAGGTGGCGGTGGCCGCGTTCCTCGACGGCGCGATCCCGCTCGGGCGGCTCCCGGAGGTGCTGGCGCGGGTGCTCGAGCAGCACGCGGTCGAGCCGGTCGAGTCGCTGGAGCAGCTCGAGCGCGCCGACCGCGAGGCGCGCGCGGCCGCGCGCCGGGCGGTGGCGGCGTGACCGCGGCCCGGGTCGTTCCCGCGGAGCGGGCGCTGGCGCTCGCCGCGGAGTGGCTCGCGGCGGGGGAGCGGGTGGCGCTGGTCTCGGGGGCGTTCGACCTCGTGCACGTGGGCCACGCCCGCGCGCTCGCCGCGGCGCGGGCGGCGGCGGACCGCGTGCTGGTCGTGGTGTGGGACGACGCGCGGGTCGCGCGGCGGTTCGGGCCGGGGCGGCCGGTGCGCGCGGCCGTCGAGCTGGCGCGGCTCGCGGCGGCGCTGCGCGGGGCGGGCGC
>CAZIVR010000085.1:5662-16975 GCA_964542745.1 uncultured bacterium | reverse complement strand
CGAGGCCGGCGGCGAGCGCGAGCCACCCTCGCGCGGCGGCGCGCGCGGCCCGCCCCCCGCGCCTCACGGCGTCCCCGCCTCGCGGAGCCGCCGCTCGCGGTCGAGGCGCTCGCGGTAGCGCGCGAACACGGCCGAGAGCGGCGTGCCGAGGGTCGCGAACAGGACCACGTTCCAGAACAGGTGCCAGAGCGCGAACGGGATTCCGGCGATCAGCGTGGCGCGCATCTGCCCGTAGATCGCGCCGGTCGCCACGTTCGTGACCAGGTCGAAGCCCAGCGTGACGACGGCGCCGAACGCCGCGAGGCCCGCCGCGCGCCACGGAGCCGGCGCCGCGGGCAGGCGCATCGAGAACGCGAGGCCTCCCGCCAGCCCCGCGGCCGCCTCGCCCGCGACCTGCGCGGCGGTGACGAGGGGATGCACCGCTCCGTAGGGATTGACCAGCGAGTAGATCAGCTCGGTCACGGCCCCGACCATCATGCCGTCGCGCGCCCCGAGCAGGATTCCGGAGCAGAACACGACCAGCGTGAGGATCTCGAAGTTGGGGATGGACTCGGCGTAGACGCCGGCGAGTCCGGCCGCGACCATGAGGGCGGCGTACGAGAGACGCGTGGAACTCGTTCGGGTGATCGTCGCGGTCTCCGGCCGGGGGCGGTCAGGGGAACCGCGGCAGCCTATCCGGGGACGCGCGGCAGCGTCAAAAGCCGCGCGATCAGCCGCTGACGCCCGCCGCCTCCTTGAGCCGCGTGAGCGCGCCCACCGGGACGAAGATGTCACCGAGATCCACGCTGCGGCCGATCCCGTGGAAGTCGGAGCCGCCGGTCTCGAGCAGGCCCAGCCGGTGGGCCAGCGCGCGCAGCCGGCGCACGGTGGCGACGCCGTGCTGCGGGTGCCACACCTCGATCCCGCGCAGGCCGCCTTCGGCGAGGGCCTCGACGATCCGGTCGGACACGGCGTTCCCGGGATGCGCGAGCACGCTCACGCCGCCCGCCGCGTGGATCAGGCGGATCGCCTCGACCGGATGGAACGCGGGCCTCGGCACGTACGCCGGCCCTCCCGTGGCGAGGAACCGGCGGAAGGCGTCGTCGAGGTCCTCGACATGCCCGGCCTCGACCATCTCCGCGGCGAGATGCGGGCGCCCGACCACGCCGCCCGTGGCTCGCGCGCGCACCCGCTCCGGATCCACCGGGACCCCGAGCACGGCCAGCCGCTCCGCGATCCGCGCGGCCCGCTGGACGCGGTCCTCGCGAAAACCGGCGAGGCGCTCGCGCAGCTCGCGATGCTCGGCGTCCACGAAGTACCCGAGCAGGTGGAGATCGAGGCCCTCGAGCGACGAGGACATCTCGAGGCCCGGCACCAGCTCGAGGGTCTCGCGGACGGCCGCCGCGCGCGGAAGCGCGTCGAGCGTGTCGTGGTCGGTGATGGCGAGCGCGGCGAGGCCGCGGCTCTCCGCGCGGCGGACCAGATCCTCGGGGCTCAGCCGCCCGTCGCTGCAGGTGGTGTGCGTGTGGAGGTCGACCCGGCGGGTGCTGGCGGAGGGCGCCGGGCGCGACATCATCCGCTCCCCGGGCTCTGCCGCAGGGTGCGGATCTTCACCGCCACGTCGGGATAGCTGGGGCTGTCGGCGTAGACGCGCTCGAACTCGGCCAGCGCCTCCTCGCTTCGCCCCGCCGCCTCGTAGGCCAGTCCGAGCTGGAAGCGCAGGTCGTTGGTGGCCTCGGGGCCGAGGCCCGGAAGCTCGAGGGCGACGATGAACTCCTGCGCCGCCTCCTCGAAGCGGCCCTGGTCGAGCATCGAGCGGCCGACCATCTCGGCGCAGCGCTGGGCGAACGACGGCACGCGGCCGGCCGCGCGGAACGATTCGATCGCCTGCTCGAGCAGGCCCATCTCGCGGTACGCCATGCCCAGATCGTAATGCCCCTGCGGATCGCCCGCGATCTGGGTCTCGACGCCGCGCTGGAATTCCGAGACCAGCGAGCCGAGGTCGAACGTGACCGCCTCGCTCCGGCCCACCGCCACCTCCACCTTGCCCTCGGAGGATTCGGTCGCCGGCGCCTCGGTGACGACCCCGGTTCCGTCCATCTCGTTGAGGCGCTGGAGACGCCGGCGGGCGGTCTCGTTGGAGGCGTCGAGGCCGCTCGCGCGCCGGAACCAGTCGCGCGCCGCCGCCGTGTCGCCTTCGTTGAGCGAGCGGTCGCCGAGCTCGCAGGCCACCTGCGCGGCCTCGAGCCGGTCGTTGCGCGCTTCGCAGTTGCGGAGCCACAGGGCCATCACCTCGGGGGGCGCGTGGGAGCTGCGCCCGAGGTTGCGGTAGATGGTGGCCGCGCTGTCGAACTGGCCGAGCTGGTCGTAGGCGGTCGCGGCGCGCACCAGCGTGCGCGAGGCGTTTTCCCGCTCGCCCTTGCGGAACTGCTCGCGGGCCTCGCGCAGCAGGCGCTCCACCATCGCGGCGTCGGATTCGGCCGTCCCGGCGGACGCCTGCGCTTCGGCCGGCTCGGCCTCGGGCTCCGCCTCGGCTTCGGTCCCGGCGGGAGCGTCGTCCGTGGCCGGGGCGCCGAACCGCAGGCCCGGCGCGGCGGCCTCGGCCGGCTCCTCCTCCACCTCGGGCGCCGACTCCGCGTCCAGGAGGGGCGGACCCGCCGGGGCTTCCACGGCGGGGGTCCCGGTCTCGGCCGCGGCGATCGGGGCCGGTTCGAGCACCGGGGGACCCGCGGGCCGATCGGCGTCGGCCGCGGGGGCGAGATCCATCGAGTGGGTGATGGACTCCGACAGCGGCAGGTCGTTCGACGCCGCCGCGGGGACCCGGTCGAGATCCAGACCCTCCACCCCGTTCACGCCCGAGTCGGACACCGACGTGAAGTGCGAGCGCTCGATCTCGAGCGCGGGCGGCTCGGCCGCGGATTCCGGGGATTCGGGCGCGAGGCGCAGGCCGCCGGAGGCCGCGGGGGCCCCGGGCGACGCGGACGCCGCGGACACCGCCGCGCCGGACCCGCCGAGCGTCGAGGCGCGGACGCGGCAGCGGTCCGCGTCCTGCAGCAGCCCGGAGGACTGGTAGTGCACGGCGGCCTCGCCGAGCGTGCGCACCGCCGACTCGTTGTCGCCGTCCAGCACGAACACGTCGGCGAGGCGCTCGAGCGCCTTCACGTTCTCGGGGCTCGCCTCGAAGGCCTTGCGCAGGGCGTCGGCGGCCTCGGTGGTGCGGTTGTCGCGCAGCAGGTGCTCGGCGTACTGCTGGAAATAGAGCGCGGCCTCGGTGCCGAGGCCGTCGAAGGCGTGCAGGACCGCGAGCTTCTGGAGCACCAGCGTCGGCGAGAGCGACAGGCGCATCATCTTCTTGCCGACCGCGATCGCGTTCTTGTAGAGGGTGGCCTTCTCGTACGACTCGATGGCCGTGATGTAGCGCTGCGCGGCCCCGACCGCGTCACCCTTCTTGAACAGCAGGTCGGCGAGCAGCACGAAGTTGTAGGGGTCCGAGTCCTGGACCGCGATCAACTTCTCGTACTCGCGAAGCGCGCCGTCCAGGTCGCCGTTCTGGATGCAGCGCTGGGCCCGACGCTTGATGTCGATCGCCTTTTCCAAGTTGGCTTTCCCCCAGCGGCGCCGTCGTGGGCACCGGGCTCGTCACATCCGCTCAAGCCGACAGGGCAGCGTGCACGGCCTCCCGGCAGGAGGCGCCCGCCGAAGCGAGATCCTCCCGGATTCGAAGGCTCTGCCGCTGCACGTCCTCCTTATCGGCCGAGGGGGGAAGCGCCTTCAGGTTGATTTCCACGTTGAGGAGGGCGCCCTCGGCGCCGGCCTCGGCCAGCCTTCCCGCCACCCCCGCGTCGCTGGCGGCGTTGGGGTTGCCGAGCCGCGCGGCCTCGGCGGCGATCCCCACCACCTCCACGCAGGCCCGCGCGGTCTCGAGCGGCACCCGCGAGGCCCCGAGTTCGGCCGCGGCGACCCGGGCCGCGCGTTCGGCGTCCTGCTCGGGCGTGCCCTGCGGAAGCCTGCGGGCCGCGAGCACCGCGTCGAAGGCCTCGCTGTCGCGCCTCGCGAGCCCGAGCAGCGCGGTGCGCAGCAGCGCGGCCCGCTCCTTCAGCCCCCGCAGGCGCTCCTCGCGGTCGGCGTACTTCTTCTTCCCGATCGTGAGGTTGGCGACCATGGTGGCCAGCGACGTGGCGATCGCCCCGGCCAGCGCCGCCACCGTGCCGCCGCCCGGGGTCGGCGTGGGCGCCGCGATCTGCTCGAGCAGCCCGTGCAGGGTCACCGCCTCGGTGAGCGGCGGGCGCTTCAGCCGGAGCTCGAGCACCTGGTCGCGGCGGAAGTTCTCGAGCTGGAGGGCGTGCTCGGCCGCGTCCAGCATCGCCGCCTCCGGGATCAGCCCCACCACCTCGCACCCCGAGATCATCGCCCCGCGCCGCGCGGCCTCGTCGCGCACCAGCGCCAGCACCCGGTGGATCGGGGTGGCCTCGGTGTTCACGAGGTTCATGCTCACCTGCGCGCGCCGGCCTCCTTCGATCGAGAAGCCGAGCGCCCGCACGTTCCGGAGCCCGCCGCTCTGCTCGCGGATCGCGGCCGCCACCGCCTTGGCCACCCGCACGTCGCCGGTGTTGAGGTTGGCGTTGAAGGCGACGAGGAAGCGCCGGGCGCCCACCGCCGTGGCGCCCGCCGTCGGGTGGATGCGCTCGGGCCCGAAGTCGGGGCGCTTCGCGGGATCGGCGCCGATCCTGTCGCGCAGCCCCTCGAACTCGCCGCGGCGGACGTCGGCGAGGCTCACGCGGTCGGGCCGCGACGCCGCGGCCTCGTAGAGGAACACCGGGATCCCGAGCTCGCGGCCCACCCGCTCCCCGAGCCGCCGAGCGAGGCCCGCGCAGTCGTCGAGCGTGAGCCCCTCGATCGGCACGAACGGGATCACGTCGGTCGCCCCCATGCGCGGGTGCTGGCCCGAGTGGTGATTGAGGTCGATGCGCTCGGCGGCGCGGGCGGCCACGCGGAACGCCGCCTCCATCACCGGCTCCGGCTCGCCGGCGAAGGTCATCACCGACCGGTTGTGGTCGGGGTCCATCTCGCTGTCGAGCAGCGTGACGCCGGGAACCCCCGCCACCACCTGGATCAACTCCTCCACCACCTCGCGGCGGCGGCCCTCGCTGAAATTGGGAACGCATTCGACGAGCTGCGGCATGGATCAGGACTCTCCGGTTCGGGTCGCGCGGCGCGCGGCGGTCACGGCCACACCCGCCGCTCGAGCGACGGGAGCGCGAGATCCGCGCCGCGCATGAAGACGGTGTCGGGACGCACCGCCGGCATCCAGTAGGGAAGCTCCTCCACGGTCTCGCACTCCCACACCACCGCGTCCCCCCACGCCCCGGGGTTGAGGTGACCGACTTCCGCCTCCACCCCGAGCGCCTTCGCGGCGTTGTAGGTGATCGCGAGCAGGGTCTCCTCGGCCGAAAGCCCGCACAGGCGGGCCGCGAGCGCGGCGCACTCGAGCAGGGACTGGGCGGGAGCGGTCCCGGGGTTGAAGTCGGTGGCGATCGCGAAGCGCGCGCCCGAGGCGCGCAGCATCCGGGCGTCGGGCAGCGGCAGGCGCAGCGTGAGCGCCGCGGCCGGGAGCAGCACGCCGACCACGCCCGCCTCGCCCAGGGCGCGCCAGTCCTCCTCGTTCGCCCGCTCGAGGTGGTCCGCCGAGCGCGCGCCCAGCTCGGCCGCGAGCCGGGCCCCGCCGGTGCGCTCCAGCTGGTCGGCGTGGATCGTGATCGCGAAGCCCATCGCCCTGGCCCCGGCCAGCACCTTGCGGCACTCCTCGACGGTGAAGGCCACCGGGTCGCAGAACGCGTCCACCGCGCTGGCGAGATCGCGGCGGCGCACCTCGGGCAGCGTGTGCTCGAGGATCTCGTCGAAGTAGCGGGCGCGCCGCTCCCGGAAGCTCTCGGGCAGGGCGTGCATCAGCAGCGCCGTGCGGTGCATGCGCACCGGCACCCGCTGCGCCGCGCCGCGCATCAGCTCGAGCAGCCTGAGCTCGCCCGAGAGGTTGGCGCCGTAGCCGCTCTTCACCTCGACCGTGGTGCAGCCCGCGGCGCGCCAGCGCTCGAGCCGGGTGGCGAGGCCGCGCTCGAGCGTGTCGTCGCGCTCGGCGGCGGTCGCCTGCACCGTGGAGCGGATGCCGCCTCCCGACGCCGCGATCGCCTCGTAGGCCTCCCCCGCCAGCTTGCGCAGGAACTCGTCGGCGCGGTGGCCCGCGAAGATCATGTGCGTGTGGCAGTCCACGAGGCCGGGCGTCACCAGCCGCCCGCCGGCGTTGAGCGGACGGGCCTCCCCGTGCCGGCGCAGCAGCTCCGAGGCGTTCCCCACCTCCAGCACCCGCCCGTCCTGGAACACCACCGCGCCCTTCGGGTAGCGCAGCAGCGTGCGCCCGGCGGGATCGGGTGTCACCACCTCGGACGTGTTGTGCAGGATGAGGTACGCGGTGCGGCCGGCGACCGCGCGGCTCGCCGGGTTCGGGATCGGACTCGTGCTCACCGGCGGCTCACTCGGTGATCCCGGGCAGCTTCATCCCGGTGCGGCGCGCGTGCGCGACCGCCTCCGGGTAGCCGGCGTCCGCGTGGCGCATCACCCCGGTGCCGGGGTCGTTGGTGAGCACCCGCTCGATCCGCGCGTCGGCCTCGGCGCTCCCGTCGCACACGATCACCATGCCGGCGTGCAGCGAGTTCCCGATCCCGACGCCCCCGCCGTGATGGAAGCTCACCCACGAGGCGCCCGAGGCGGTGTTGAGGAGCGCGTTCAGGATCGGCCAGTCGGCCACCGCGTCGCTGCCGTCGCGCATCGCTTCCGTCTCGCGGAACGGCGAGGCCACCGAACCCGCGTCGAGGTGGTCGCGCCCGATCACGACCGGCGCGCGGAGCGTCCCCTCGCGCACCATGCGGTTGAAGCGCAGGCCGAGCCTCGCGCGCTCGCCGTAGCCGAGCCAGCAGATGCGCGCCGGCAGGCCCTGGAACGCCACGTGCCGCTGCGCCAGCGGAATCCAGCGGTGGAGGCGCGCGTCGTCCGGGAAGGTCTCGAGCGCGGCCGCGTCGGTGGCCGCGATGTCGGCGGGGTCCCCGGAGAGCGCCGCCCAGCGGAACGGCCCCTTGCCGAGGCAGAACAGCGGGCGGATGTACTCGGGCACGAAGCCCGGGTACGAGAAGGCCGCGGCGTGGTCGAGCCCGCCCTTCTCGGCCTCCCCGCGCAGGTTGTTCCCGTAGTCGAAGAGCACCGTGCCCCGCGCCCGCATCGCGAGCAGCGCCCGTACCTGCGCGGCCATCGAGGCGCGCGCCCGCCGCACGTGCTCGGGCGGATCCGCGGCGCGCAGCTCGGCGGCCTGCGCGAGGGAGAGCCCGGCCGGCACGTAGCCCACCAGCGGATCGTGGGCCGAGGTCTGGTCGGTCGCGGCGTCCGGCGTCACGCCGCGCCGGACGAGCTCGGCGTGGACTTCGGCGGCGTTGCCCACCAGCCCGACGCTGAGCGGCCGCTTCGCCTCGCGCGCCTCGGCGCACCACGCGAGCGCCTCGTCGAGCGAGGCGGTCACCCGGTCGCAGTAGCGGGTCTCGACCCGCCGCCGCGCGCGGGTCTCGTCCACCTCCACCGCGAGGCACACGCCGCCGTTCATCGTGACCGCGAGCGGCTGGGCGCCGCCCATGCCGCCGAGTCCCGCGGTCAGCACCAGCCGGCCCGCCAGCGTTCCGCCGAAGTGGCGGCTCGCGCACTCGGCGAAGGTCTCGAAGGTGCCCTGCACGATGCCCTGCGAGCCGATGTAGATCCAGGATCCGGCCGTCATCTGGCCGTACATCATGAGTCCCTGCCGCTCGAGCTCCCAGAAGTGCTCCCACGTGGCCCAGCGGCCGACCAGGTTGGAGTTCGCGATCAGCACCCGGGGCGCGCCGGCGTGGGTGCGGAACACGCCGACCGGCTTCCCCGACTGGACCAGCAGGGTCTCGTCGTTCTCGAGGGCCCGGAGCGCGGCGACGATGCGGTCGAAGGCCTCCCACGACCGCGCCGCGCGGCCGGTGCCGCCGTACACCACCAGGTCCCCGGGGCGCTCGGCCACCTCGGGGTCGAGGTTGTTCATCAGCATGCGCAGCGCCGCCTCCTGCGCCCAGCCGCGGCACGAGCGCTCGGGTCCGCGCAGGGCGCGCACCACCCGTCCGGCGGGGGTCGAGAGCGTCATGGGGCGAGCACCTCCTCGGCGAGGCGCAGCGGGGCCGGCGACAGCACCCAGCGGGCGAGCGTCTCGCACGCCGCGCCGAACGGACGGTCGCCCTCGGGCGCGGGGACCAGCCGGCGCACCGCGCCGTAGAGCCGCTCGCTGCCGCCGCCCGCGGTGAGCGGGCGCCGGAACTCCAGCGCGCGCGCCGCGCACAGCAGCTCGAGGCCCACCACCCGCGCCACGTTCTCCACCACCGCGCGGGCGTGGCGGCCCGCGATCGGGGCCATGCTGACGTGGTCCTCCCAGCCCGCGCCGGTCGGGATCGAGTCGGCGCTCGCCGGATGGGCGAGCACCTTGTTCTCGGAGACCAGCGCCGCCGCCGTGTACTGGGCCAGCATGTACCCGGACTCCACCCCCGGGTCCCCGGCCAGCGCCGCGGGCAGTCCCTCGGAGACCCGGTCGTCGAGCAGGCGGTCGATCCGGCGCTCGCTGATCGAGCCGATCTCGGCCACCGCGAGCTTGAGGTAGTCGGCCGCGAGCGCGACCGGCTGCGCGTGGAAGTGGCCCGCCGAGATCACCTCGTCGCCGGCCGCGAACACCAGCGGGTTGTCGTTGACCGCGTTGAGCTCCACCGCCAGCTGCGCCTCGACGTGCTCGATCGCGTCGCGGCTCGCCCCCAGCACCTGGGACGCGCAGCGCAGGCTGTAGGCGTCCTGCACCCGGCCGCAGTCGCGATGCGAGGCCACCAGCGCGCTGTCGGCCGAATAGGCGCGCAGGCGGCGCGCGGCCTCGAGGGCGCCCGCGTAGGGCCGCAGGCGGTGGACGTCCTCGCGCGCCGGCCGGAACGAGCCGAGCAGGACCTCGGTGCTGAGCGCGGCGGCGCCGACCGCCGCCTCCCACACCGACATCGCGTCGGCGCACGCGAGCGCGGCGAGCGCCGTCGAGAGCTGGGTGCCGTTGATGAGCGCGAGCCCCTCCTTGGCCTCGAGCGTGAGCGGCACGAGCCCCGCGCCGCGCAGCGCGAGCGAGGCCGGCATGCGCTGGTCGCGCAGCCAGGCCTCCCCTTCGCCCACCAGCACCAGCGCGAGGTGCGCGAGCGGGGCGAGATCCCCCGAGGCCCCGACCGATCCCTGCAGGGGCACGACCGGCGTCACGTCCGCGGCGAGCAGCGCGAGCAGCGCCTCCACGACCTCCGGGCGGACGCCCGAGTGCCCGCCGGCCAGCGACGCGGCGCGCAGCAGGAGCATCGCGCGCACCACCTCGCGCGGCGCCGCCGGTCCCACGCCCGCCGCGTGCGAGCGCAGCAGGTTGAGCTGGAGCGCGCGCAGGCGGTCGGCGCCGATCGAGACGTCCTTCAGGCGGCCGAAGCCGGTGGTCACGCCGTAGACCTTGCCGCCCGAGGCCACCGCCCGGTCCACGACCGCCCGGCTCGCGGCGATCCGGGCCCGCGCCGAGGCGCCGAGCGTCACGGCGGGGCCGGACCCGACCGGCGCGCGCGCCACCTCCACCAGCGACGACAGCTCGAGCGGCGCGGTGCCGAGTTCGATCACGTCCCATCCTCCACCGTCTCGGCGGCCAGGAAGCGCGCGGCTTCGGACGCCAGCGTTTCGACGTCGGGCATCGGCCGCGGCGCCGCCGGCAGCGCCCCGAGAAACGCCCGGCGATACGAGGCCGTCGCCAGGCGCGGATCGCACACCACCAGCACGCCGCGGTCGTCCGACCGCCGGATCAGGCGGCCGATCCCCTGGCGGAAGCGGAGCACCGCCTCGGGAAGCGCGTCGTCGCGAAACGGATCGCGGCCGAGCGCGACGAGCCGCTCGCCGCGCGCCTCCACGACCGGATCGTCGGGCACCGAGAACGGCAGCCGCGCGACCACGAGGATCTCCAGACTTTCGCCGGGAAAGTCGACACCTTCCCACAGGCTCTGCACGCCGAGCAAGATCGCGCCGCGCGAGGCGCGGAAGCGCTCGGTGAGCGCGGTGATCGGGCCGTCCCGCTCCTGCGCGATCAGCGCGGCGGCGTGGGCGGGGCGCAGGGCGTCGCGCACGCGGCGCAGCCGCTCGTGCGCGGTGAGCAGCACCAGCTGGTTGCGGTTGGCCCGCCGCGCGAGCGCGGCCACCACCTCCGCCACGCCCGACTCCTCGCGCGCGGCGGGCGGCGCGATCAGCACCTCCATCTGCCGGGCGAGCGGGAAGGGCGAGGGGACCGCGAGCGACTCGAAGGGCGCGCCGTGGGCCTCGCCGAGGCCGAGCCGGTCGGCGAGGAAGCCGAAGTCGCCGCCCACCGAGAGGGTCGCCGAGGTGAGGATCGCGGCGCGCGCGCGGCCCAGCACCCGCTCGCGCGCGTGCGACCCGACGCTCACCGGCGCGCCGCGCAGCTCGACCCCGCGGCCCGAGGAGGCGCGCCAGAACACGCGCTCGGGGTCGCGCGCCTCGCTCAGGCGGTCGAGCGTGGCGGTCAGCCCGGCGAGCCGCGCGCCCAGCACCTCGCACTCGGCGCCGAGCTCGACCGCCGCCGGGTCGCGCTCGGCCCCGAGCGCGGCGGCGATGCCCGACAGCGCGCGCGCGAGGGCGACCCCGCCCGACAGCACCGCCTCCAGCGCGTCGTAGTCGCCGCCCACCAGCTCCTCGCGATCGCGATGGCGCAGCCGCCAGCCGTAGGCGGAGGGCGGCGAGCCCGCGGGCTCGAGCTGCCGGAACAGCGCCTCGACCTGGACGCGCAGTTCCTCGACCCGCTCCCCCGCGCGGCGCGGCGCCTCGAGCCGCTCGGGATCGGCGAGCCCGCCCGCGAGCCACGCGCGGATGCGGCCGAGCAGCCCGCCGCCGCGCCCCGCACGGCGCGCCCCGCTGCCGAGCGTGCGCAGGACCTCGTCGAAGCGCCCCGCCGAGGCCACCTCCTCCATCTGGCCGAGCAACACGCCCTCGAGCCGGTGGGCCTCGTCCACCACCAGCACGTCGAACTCCGGGAGCAGCCCCTCGATCTCCCCCGAGAGCGCGAGCAGCGCGTGGTTGACGATCACGATCGGGGCGGCGGCCGCCTCGCGCCGCGCCCGCACCCACGGGCAGTCGCGCGCCCTGCGGCAGGTGGCGCCGGTGCAGCCGCCCGGGTCGGTGGCGATCCGCGCGCGCACGCGGCGGAACGTCTCCGACTCG
>CAZIVR010000085.1:0-5562 GCA_964542745.1 uncultured bacterium | reverse complement strand
GCCGCCCGGGTCGGTGGCGATCCGCGCGCGCACGCGGCGGAACGTCTCCGACTCGGCGCCCGGGAAGCGGTCGAGGTCGCCGCCCGGGTCGGTGGCCAGCCAGGCGCGCACGCGCTCGAGCGTCCCGGCTTCGTCCTCGTCGCGCGGCTCGGCGGCGTCGAGCGCCCGGGGGCACACGTAGTTCTGCTTGCCTTTCACGCACGCCGCCGGGAGCGGCTCGCCGAGCGCGGCGCGCAGCGCGGGCAGGTCGCGCTCGAACAGCTGGTCCTGGAGCGAGCGCGTGCAGGTCGCGATCATGACGCGGCGCTCGGGCGTCGCGAGGAGCGCCGCGGGGAGCAGGTAGGCCAGGGACTTGCCGACACCGGTCGGCGCCTCCGCCAGCATCAGGCCGCCGCGCTCCATGGCGGTGGCGATGCCGAACGCGAGGCGGCGCTGGGCGTCGCGGTCCTCGAAGCGGGGCCAGCGCCGGCCGATCGCGCCGTCGGGCGCGAGCAGGCGCTCCACCCGTCCGGCCAGCGTGGCGTCGCTCACGGCGGAAAGGCTCCTCGGTCAGAACGTGGAAACGAGCTGCAGGTGGATCTTGCCCTCGAGCGCGCCGCGCCCGGGCCGGAGCCCGTAGTCTACGCCGATCAGGCCGCCGGCCGCCTCGAGCCGCAGCCCGAAGCCGACGCCGTCGTGATGCGCGACCTCGAGACGGTCGCCGCCGCCCGGCAACGCGAGGCGCGTCTGGGTCCACGCGTGGTCCCAGAACAGCGCGAGCCGCTGCCCGCCGGGCCCGAAGAACGCGCGCCATTCGGCCCGCGTCAGGGCGTAGCGGTCCACGCGCAGCGCCTCCTCGTCGAACCCGCGCAGGGTCGCGGCGCCGCCGAGCGGGCTGCGCTCGAACAGCGGCAGCACGCGCTGCGAGCTGAAGCGGCCCGCCGCCTGGGCCTCGAGCGCGAGGCCGGTGCCGGGCCCGAGCGGCGCGTGGCCCTCGAGCCGCCCCTCGACCACGCTGGCGCGCGCGGTGCGGGTGGCGGCCGGACGCAGCCGCTCGCGCTTGAAGATCTGGTCGGCCGAGATGCGGGCGCGCGTGCCGCGCCGCGGCGCGAGCGGGGCGTCCAGCGCGATCCGCTCGAGGGCGAACACCGTGTGCTGGAGCCACGCCTGTTCGATCGCGCCGGCGGGCTGCACGACGCGCTCGCCCTCGAATCCCACCTCGACGCGCTCCTGCCCCGAGAGCGCGAACCCGGCGCGCCCGCCCCAGCGGGTGCGCGTGAAGATCGTGTCCTGCACCAGCTGCGAGACGCGTCCCTCGAGCCGCAGCGGGAGGCCCAGCACCAGCGGCTCGCGATAGCTGGCGAGGAAGTCGGCGACCCCGCGGCCGCGCGCCTCCCAGTGGAGGCCGAGGGCGCGCCCCGAGCCCAGCAGGTTGCCGAGGTCGAGGCGCGCGAGGCCCACCGTGCCCGCGTCGCCCTGCACGCCGACCGCGCCCTCGAAGCGGTTGAAGCGCGGCTCCTCGATCCGGTAGACGAGGGTGCCGAGGCCCGGCGTGGCGCCGGCCTCGAGCCCCGCGTAGGCCACCGAGCGGAACAGCCCGAGCTGCGTGAGACGGTCGCGTCCCGCCTCGGCCGCGGCGCGCCGGTACGGCAATCCCTCGAGATGGCCCGCGGCGCGGCGCGCGAAGCCCGGATCGGTCACGCGCAGGCCCTCGAAGCGCACGCGCTCGATGGTGACGCGGGGACCGCGCTCGGCGGCCACGGCCAGGCGCACCTCGCCCGAGTCCACGCGCCATTCCGTCACCGCCAGCTCGGCGTAGGGGTAGGCCACGTCCGAGACGCGCCGCACCGCCGAAGCCAGCGCCTCCCCCACCGCGCGCGGCGACGCCGCGGCACCCGCCGCGAGGCGCAGCGCCGAGTGGACCGCCGCCGAGTCCGCGGCCGACCCCGCCTGCACCCGCACGCCGGCCAGGTGGTGGCGACGGCCCTCGACCACCTCCAGCACCAGCCGCTCGCGGTCGAGCGTGTCGCGGCGGGCGCTGGCGCGCGCCTCGAGGTAGCCGAGGTCCTGCAGGCGCGCGACCACGCGGCCGAGCGCCGCGGCCGCCGCGGCGCTGTCCCCCGGCTGCCGCAGCCAGCCCGCGGCCAGCGCCTGCGCCTGCGCGCCCGAGAGCACGCTGCCGCGGTAGTCGAGGCGCGGCGCGGCCTCCGCCGCCCCCGCGAGCGCGAGCGCGGCCAGCGTGACCGCCGCCATGCACCGGATCGGCCTCATCAGAAGAACGCCCTCAGCTCGGCGCGGCCGGTGGAGCGGACCGGCAGGCCGGCGCGTTCGCTCAGCGCGTAGGAGATCCCGAAGGTCGTGCTCTCCCGGACCCGCAGGTCGAGGTGCGCGGTGGCGTCCCAGCGCGCGGCCCCGGCCGGGTCCGGCCCGGGCAGGAGGCCCAGCGACTCGGGGCCCGCCACGAAGGCACGGCGCGCGGTGAGGGTGGCGCGCCCGCGCGCCCCGACCGCGGCCGAGGCGTCCGGGCCGATCCGCACCGTGCGCGTGAACTCCGGCTGCCCCTCGGGGCGCGCCCACGACACGTCGGCGGCGGCCGCGAGCCGCAGGCGATCCCCGGGCTGGAACACCGCCTGGGTCTGGAGGCCCTGCTCGAACAGCAGGCGACGGAACGATCCGCCGCCCCCCAGCACCTGCGACGCCTCCTGCCGCCGGGCCCGCGCCTCGAGCTCGGCGCTCCACCGCGCGTCGAAGCGCGCGCGCCACCGCAGCTGGCCGCTCCGCTCGTCGAGCGCCTGCGCGAAGTTGTCGAACGACCGGTCGCCGCTGACGCGGCGCTCCGCCCGCGCCCGCAGGTTCGAGAAGCGAGCTCCCGGCGCGAGGTCGGCTTCGAGGCGCTGGGCGACGCTGCCCTGCGCGAGGGCGGGATCCCCGCTCACGCGCCCGGGCGAGATCACGGCGTCCGACAGCAGGAACTCCCCGCGGCGGCGCGCGTCCCCCTCGAAGGAGAACTCGAGGTGCGATCCGCGCCAGGTCTCCCCGCTCCCGAAGCTCCAGTCGGCGCGCGCGCTCAGCGCCGCGCGGGAGAGGCGCTGCAGCCCGGGCAGCGCCACCACGCCGAGTTCGTAGTCGCCGCGGCCCACGAAGTTCCCGAACGCGTCGTAGGCGCCGCGGCCCGCGCCCACGAAGATCGGCAGCCGCGCGCGCCGGCTCTCGCCCTCGGCGGTGACCTCGAGGTCCGCGCTGCCGGTGAGCCCGCGCCCGCGGTCCTCGGCGGCGAGCCGCAGGCTGGCGAGGTCGCTGCGGGTGCGGGCCCCCTCGCCGATCGGGCGCGCGTCGCGGCGCTGCAGCGCGACCGCCGCGGCCAGCGCGGCGCCGGCCGGGCTCTCCAGCCGGCCGCGCACGGTGCGCGCCTCGAGCCGGTCGGCGAACGACTCGCCCGCGGCGGCCGCCTCGCGCCGCAGCGCGCCGCCGAGCAGCCCGTGCCAGCCGTCGCGGCGCCCGGCCGCCAGCTCCACGCCGGCCTCGCGCGCCCGCGTCCCGAGCCGGCTCGAGTCGCTCGGCGTGCGGCGCAGGTCCTGCTCGGCGCGCACCGCGGGCTCGAGCCAGCCGCCCCGGCGCCGCAGCTCGGCGACCGCGCGCTCGCGCCCGCCGCGCCCGAAGCGCACACCCGCCTGGCTGCCGTCCGAGCGCTCCCACGAGGCGCGCGTCGCCCACGTCCCCTCGCGCCGCCACTCCGCCGAGCGCCGGAAGGCGCGGAAGCCCGACGGCGTCTCGAGGGTGGCCGCGCGCCAGCGCAGCTCGCCCGCGCCGCGCCGAGCGAAGAATCCGCCGGCCTCGAGGCGGCGCTGGCGCTCGAGGTCGCCGCCGAGCGGCACCCCCCAGTCCTCCTGCGCGAAGGGCTGTTCGAGCCTCCCGAACGGCGCGAAGCGGCGCTCCACCTCGCGGGCGGCGAGGGTCACGCCGGCGCGCCCGGCGCCGTCGGCGCGGTCGCCCTCGAGCGTGACCGCGAGGCGGCCCGCCCCGCCCTGGTCGTCCTCGTCGTCGAGCGGCGAGGCCGTGTTGAGGTCGCGCGCGGAGAGCGCGCCCTCGGCCTCGAGGGTGAGCGGGCCGCGGCGGTAGCGCCCGCCCAGCGTCCACAGCCGGTGGGATTCCGGGAGCGGCAGCGCCTGCCCGACCCGGAAGGCGCCGTTGCCCTGGCCCACGTGCCGGTAGGTGACGCGGCCCGCCACCGCGATCGAATCGGCGTAGTCGCCGAGACCGGCGCCGACCCGCGCGAAGCGCACCGAGAATTCCCCCGAGTCGGGACCGGCGAACGCGTACACGAGTCCCGCGCCCACGCGCACGGTGTCGTAGTCGCCGCCTCCGGCCGTCACCCCGCCCCCGATCGCCCGCTCGAGCGAGTCCCCGGCCAGCGCCAGCGCCAGCCGGTCCGAGGCGTCGAAGGCGAGGTCGAGCGGCCGCCCGCGGTCGTCGCCCTCGCGGAGCACGCGGGTGAAGAGCTGGAGCGGGCCGCGGTCCCATCGGCCGCCCGCCTCGACGAAGCTCCGCCGGTAGCGGTTGACGGTGTACTGGTAGTCCACCGTGATGCGCGAGGCCGAGGTGATGGGCCGGCGGTTCGAGAAGGTGAGCCGCGCGCGGTCGTACTCGATGGAGTAGTCCGCACCCTCGCCGCGGGTCACGCGCTCGCCGTCCACGGTGACGATCTCGCTGCCCGCCACGACCGTGATCGCGGTGCCGCCGTTGCGGTCGGTGAGCAGGTAGGGCCCCTGCTGGCCGTCCACGCCCTCGAACTGGAGGCGGTGGAACTCTCCGGGCGCGCTGGCCGCCGCCACCGTGCCGGTGAAACCGCGCGCCTCCCACCGGGCGCGCACGCCCTGCAGCCGCCGCTCCACGCGCGCGAACTCGCCGTCGCGCGCCTCGAGCGCCACGTCTCCGAACGCCGCCGATCCCGAGGGCGTCTTGAGCTCGAGCAGCACGCGGTCGAGCGACTGGAGGTCCTGCGTGCTGCCGGCGGCGGTGAGCGGCGTGTTGCGGTCCGACAGCACGCCGGTCAGCTCCACGCCCGGGGCGAGGCTGCCGCTCACCGAGAGGTCGAGCGACTGCCGCAGGAACGCGTCCTGCGAGCTGCCGAAGTCCACGGCGATGGTCTTGTTGCCGTTGATGCTCAGCGCGGCGCCCCCGGGGACGGCCCCCGGGTCGCGCGCGGTGCCGGGCCGGGCCGGTGCCGCGGCCGGCGCCGGGCGCGCGCTGTCGGGCCGGGCCGGGGCCGGCGCGTAGCGGAGCGCGCGATACTCGAGTTGCGGAGGATCGAGCAGCCAGCAGGCCTCGACCGAGAGGCTTTCGCCCGGAACCGGGAAGCGCAGCAACCGGAGCTCGCCGCGCAGCGGGTCCACGAGGTAGTCGCTCCCGGCCCGCAGGGTGCGGTGCGGGGTGAGCGCGCTGTCGGCGACCGCGGTGAGGAAGGCGCGCGGCAGGCGGTAGATCACGACGTCCTGAGCCTGCACGATCGTGAGCGGCCCGCACGCCGGGTCGCGCGTCGCGCCGGGCGTAGCCGCGGGCGGGGCCGCGGCCGCGCCGCGCGGC
>CAZIVR010000084.1:0-17164 GCA_964542745.1 uncultured bacterium | reverse complement strand
GCGAGACCGTGACCTCGGAGAACTCGGTGGGCAGGATGCCGCGGTCGTTCTTGAACGTGAGGTGGACTTCGGCCATGCCGAGCGGCTTGCGCGTCGGGCAGCCGTTGAAGATCACGTCCTCCATCGAGTCGCCGCGCAGCTGCTTGGCGCTCTGCTCGCCCATCACCCAGCGGATGGCGTCGGAGACGTTGGTCTTGCCGCAACCGTTCGGGCCGATGACGCCGGTGATGCCGTCGCCGAAGTGCAGCTCGGTCTTGTCCACGAACGACTTGAAGCCCTGGATTTCAAGCTTGTGCAGAAACATCCATGTCCCCTCTGGTGCGGCGGGCTGGACCCGGGTGAACGTCGGCCGTCGCTTGCCGGGACCGCACCGCGGGACCACCCCGCGTCGCGCTCCCGGCCGGCAGTTCCCGGCGGCGCCGGGTGGCGCCGGCAGCCGGGAAGCCCAACGCTTCCCTGCGTTGCTGGCGGCGCGAGCCGCTTCCGGCGATGTGGAGGAACTGCCAGTGGCCGCACAAACTAACGGCCGCGGGCCTCCGGGGCAATCGAATTCTGCGCGGGCGAGCCCGGGGTGCGCCGGCGCGGGGAGTCGTTCACGAGGCGCCACCCTTCCCGCGCGAGCTTTCCCCGTCCACCGCCCCGGCCAACGCGCGCGCCGCCTCGTCCAGCTCGTCGTCGGCGAGGGTGCGGACGTCGAGCCGGAAGCGGCCCGCCCGGATCGTCCCGATCACGGGAGGGTCCGCCGCGCGGGCGAGCCGCTCGAGGTCGCGGGCGCTGGTTCGGGGCAGCGCCACCGCGACCGCCCAGCCCGGCAGGCGCACGCCCGGCAGCGAGCCGCCGCCGGCCTCGCCCTCGGAGCGCACCAGCTCGAGCGCGGCCGACGGCCAGCGCCGCGCGAGCAGGTCGCGGAGCCGGCCGGCCCGCTCCTTCAGCGCCCCGTCGGAAGCGCCCATCATCGCGAGCACCGGCACCTCGGCCGCGGCCCGCGCCGCGTCCGCGTAGAGCGGGAGCGTGGCCTCGAGCGCCGCCAGCGCCAGCTTGTCGGCGCGCAGGGCGCGCGCGAGCGGGTCGCGCCGGATCGTCGCGAGCGCCGCGCGGCTTCCCACGATCAGGCCGGCCTGGGCGCCGCCGAGCAGCTTGTCGCCCGAGCAGGTGACGACGTCCGCTCCCGCCGCCAGGCTCGCGGCGACCGTGGGTTCGCGCTCGCCCCCTCCCGCCGGAAAGTCCACGAGCGCCCCGCTCCCGAGGTCCTCGATCAGCGGCACGCGCCGCCGGCGGGCCAGCGCCGCCAGCTCGCGAAGCTCCGGGCGGGCCGTGAAGCCGCTGACCCTGAAGTTGCTGGGGTGGACGCGCAGCAGCGCCGCGACGTCGGCGTGCTTCGCGAGAGCGCGCTCGTAGTCCGCCAGGTGGGTGCGGTTGGTGGTGCCGATCTCCACCAGCCGGGCCCCGCTCTTCTCGAGGATCTCGGGCACCCGGAACGAACCCCCGATTTCGACCAGCTCGCCGCGCGACACCACCACCGCGCGCCCCGAGGCCAGCGCCGAAAGCGTGAGGAAGATCGCCGCGGCCCCGTTGTTCACGACCGCGGCCGCCGGGGCGCCGGTCAGCCGCATCAGCCAGCGCTCGACGCCCTCGCCCCGCGACCCGCGGCGCCCGCTCTCGAGGTCGAACTCGAGGCTGGAATAGCCGCGCGCCACCTCGGCCAGCGCGCGCGCGGCCGGCGCCGCGAGCGGCGCGCGCCCGAGGTTGGTGTGGATCACGATGCCGGTGGCGTTGAGCACCCGGCGCAGTCGCGGCCGTGACTCGCGGCCGGCCCGGGCCGCCGCCCGCTCGGCCAGCGCCGCGGGATCCGGAGCCGGCGTCCCCGCCCGGCGCAACCCCGCCCGCGCGAGCGCGATCTCGGCCCGCACCGCCTCCAGCAGCACCGCGCGGGGCACGCCCGGCCCGAGCCCCGCCAGCCGGGGGTGGCGAATCAGGGTCTCGACCGACGGGAGGACGCGGCGAGGATCGGGCTTTCTCGGCATGGCGGCGCAGTTTAGCCGACCGGACCCGCCCCCGCCGAGCGGCTCAAGCCGGGAGTGAGGAATGCCGAAAAAATACTGAACTGCCCCGGGCTCCCTCCCTCCGGCGGGCAGTTCCCTTTCGGGAGGTCACTTGAGCGCTTCACGTTCCGCCCGGGGCCGCCCTCGTGCCGGGACCGCCGCGCGCGTCGCCACCGCCGCGTCGCTTCTGCTGCCCGCCCTCGCCTGGGCGGCCCCCGCCTCCCCTCGCGACGAGGAGGCGTTCGGCCTGGTGCGCGAGCGGGAGACCGTCACGGTCGCCTCGAAGCGCCCCCAGCCGGTCTCCGAGACCCCGTCGCTGGTGACCGTGGTCACCGCCGAGGAGATTCGCGCCCACGGCTACCGCACGCTCGCCGAGGCGCTCGAGTGGGTGCGCGGGTTCTACACGCGCTACGACCGCAACTACACGTACCTCGGCGTGCGCGGGCTGCAGCGGCCCGGCGACTACAACAACCGCGTGCTGCTGACGATCGACGGGCACACCCTGAACACGCCGATCTACGGCGACGCCGCGGTGGGACGCGAGCTGGGCCTCGACCTCGAGCGGGTCGAGCGCATCGAGGTGGTGCGCGGACCGGGCTCCGCGCTCTACGGCACGAACGCGGTGCTGGCGGTGGTGAACGTGGTGACGCGCGACGCGCGCTCGAGCCCGGCCCTCGAAGCCGCGTTCGGCGTGGGCGGGCCCGGCGAGCGGCGCGGCTTCGCGTCGCTGGCGAGCGCCCGCCCGGGCCGGCCCGAGTTCGCGGTGTCCGGTTCGTGGGCCGACGCGCGCGGGGCCGAGTTCCTCGAGCCGGCTCCCGGCGCGGCCCGGATCCCCGCGCCCGGAACCGATCGCGACCTCGGGACGAGCCTGCTGGGCCACGCGGCGTGGCGCGAGAGCCGGCTGGCCTTCAAGTTCAACCGGCGCGTCAAGCACGTCCCGACCGGCGCCTACGGCACGCGCCTCGGCGATCCGGGCACGCGCACCCGCGACACGCACGACTTCGTCGAGCTCTCCACCCGCACGATGCCGCTCGCCTCCCTCGAGCTCGCCTCGCGCGCCTACTGGGACGGCGCCCGCTACGCCGGCGACTACGCCTACGGGCCCGACTCGGCCCGCCGCATCTTCCGCGACACGGGAGAGAGCGACGTGGTCGGAGCCGAGCTGCGCGCCCACTGGCGACCGGCGGACCGGCACGTGGCGACGGTCTCCGTCGAGGGGCGCTGGATCCTGCGCGCGGAGCAGGAGGGGTACGAGACCGCCCCCTACCTGCTGGAGTCCCGTTCGCAGCACCGCAGCGCGACCGGCTCGGTGGGCCTGCAGGACGAGCTGACGCTCGGCGGCGGCGCGCGCCTCGCGGCGGGAGCGCGCCTCGACGCGCAATCGTGCCGCCCGGCCGTGGCGAGCCCGCGCCTCGACGTGCTGCTCCCGCTCGGTCCCCTCACCGCCTGGAAACTGATGGCGGGTTCGGCGTTCCGCGCCCCGGTCCCCTACGAAACCCACTACGCCTTCGACACGCAGCTCCCGAACCCCGACCTGCTGCCGGAGCACGTCAACACGCTCGAGTCCTCCCTCGAGCACCGCTTCGGCGAGGCGCTCGCGAGCGTTTCCGTGTACCGGAGCTGGATCCGCGACCTGATCGAGTCGGTCGTGATCGATTCGCTCGGCACCTCGACCTACTTCAACCGGGGCCGCGCGGCGAGCACCGGCGTCGAGAGCGAAGTCCGCTGGAGCGCGCGGCCGGGACTGCACGTCCGGGCGGTGCTCGCGTTCCAGCGCAGCCGCGAGGCGAACGGCCCGGTGAACCTGACCGGCTCGCCGTACTGGAACGGGCACCTGGTCCTGACGCGGGCGCTCCCCGGCCGGCCGCTCCGGCTCGGGGCCTCGGCGCGGTTCCTCGGGGCCCGCACCACGCTCGCGTCCGACCGGCTTCCCGCCTACGCGATCGTGAACGCGCGGGCGGCCCTCGCGCCGCGCGGGCCGTTCGAGATCGGCCTCGAGGTCCGCAATCTCCTCGACACCGCCTACTCCGATCCCGGCGCCAGCGAGCACGCGCAGGACGCGATCGCCCAGGACGGCCGGAGCCTGCGGCTCACGCTCGACCTGCGCCGGCCGGCGGGTCCGTGACCGGGGAGGCGGCCGGGGCCCGCCGGGTCCTTCCTCGCACGGCCCTGGCCGTGGCCGGCCTCGCGTGCGCGCTCGCCTTCGCTCCCGCCGCGTCCGAGGCGGGCGGCGTGGTGGTGCTGCGCTCGAGCGACCTCGGCGTGTACCGGAGCACCGCGGAAGCGTTCCGGAACGCCTACGGCGGCCCGGTGCTCGAGTTCTCCCTCGAGGGCATGCCCGTCGAGGAAGCCGTCGAGCGGGCGCGCGCGGCGGGCCCGGAGGCGATCGTCGCGGTGGGACTGAGGGCCGCGGTGCTGGTCCGTGACCGCCTGCCCCGGGTGCCGCTGGTCTACGCGATGGTTCCGGACCCGGTGCGCCACCGCATGGTGGGTCCGCTCATCACCGGAGTCTCGGCCGACGTGCCGCCGGCGCTCGAACTCGAGGTGCTGCGAAGCCTCGCCCCGGACGTGCGCAGCGTGGCCGTGCTCGTCGGGGACGATGCCGGCGACTGGCTGCGGGAGGCGGAGGCCGCGGGCCGCCGTCTCGGCCTCGAGGTGCGCGCCGCCCGCACGCCGGGCAGCGGCACGCTCGGCGCCCGCATCCGCGAAGCGGCGATTTCCAGCGACGCGCTCTGGATGCCCGCCGACCCCGCGGTCGCGACCCCCGAGGCGTTTCAGTTCATCGTGGCCGAGGCCCTCCAGAACCGCCGTCCGCTGCTGGTCTTCTCGCCGGCGCTGGTCCGGGGCGGCGCCTTCGTCGCCGCCGCTCCCGACCTGGCGTGGGTCGGATCGAAGCTCGCCGACGCGGTGCGCCGCATCAAGGCCGGGGAGCGGGCCGGGGACGTCGCGAACCTGCCGATCCGCCGGGTGCGCGCGGTGGCGAACCTCGCCACCGCCCGGGCGCTCGGGCGCGCGCTTCCCGCCGGCGCGCTCACCGACGCGGAGCTGGTGCGATGAGCCCGTGGCGCGCGGGGCGGTCCCTGAGCCTGAGGGTGCGCATCGGCGTGCTCCTCTTCGCCGGCGTGCTGTGCGCGGGGCTGGGCCTCTACGTGCTGCTCGTCAACCTCACCCGCCAGCGCCTCACGCAGGAGATGGACGCGCGCTTCGCGAGCTTCACCGCCCTGCTGGCCACCCGTCTCGGCACCCCGCTCCTGCTGGACGACCGGGAGGGGCTGCGGCTCGAGCTGCGGCGCGCGCTGCGCGAGGCCGGCATGGTGGGGGTGGCCGTCCACGACGCCCGCGGCGTCGAGATCGCGCGGCTGACCCGCGTTCCCGCGCGCTGGGTGCCGCCCGCCGCGGCGGGCCCCTCCGCGGGCCCGGGCGGGGAGCCCGAGGACCTGCAGCGGGTCCGGGTGCGGGAGGCGGTGAGCGGGATCGAGCGGGACCGCGCGCTCTCGACCGGCTCCATCGACGAGGCGACGGAACTCCACGGCCTGTCACCCCGCGAACGGCCGGCGGGCGGCCGGATCGGCTGGGTGCGGGCGGTCTACGCCACCGACTCGGTGGACCAGGCGGTGGGTTCGGCGGCCCGCATGGCCCTCGTCGTGCTCGCGGCGGCGTTCGCGCTGTGGCTGGTGCCGCTGGTCGGGCTGCTGCGCTTCATCACCAAGCCGCTTCGCGAGGCGAGCGACCTGGCCCGGGCCATCGCGCAGGGCGAGCTCGAACGGCGGATCCCGGTGCGGAGCCCGGACGAACTCGGCACGCTGGCCGCCTCGCTCAACACCATGGCCGCCGCGCTCACCGAGGCGCGCGAGCAGGCGCACCACGAGGCCGAGACCATGCGGCGGGCCACCGAGGCGGTGGTGTCCATCGCGCGGGGCGCCCGGGAGGCGGGCGGCGTGGACGCGGTGTTCGCGGTGGTGGCCTCGCAGCTCCGGCTCCTCACCGGGAGCCAGGGCGCGGCGCTGGCCCTTCCCGACCCCGGCGACGAGGCCTCCCGCTTCCGCCGCTTCGATCCGCCGCTGCCGTGGGGCGACCTGGAGGAGGGGCACCTGCTCGACGCGGAGAGCCTGAGGCGCATGCAGGGGCCGGTGGGGCCCGCGCTGCTCGACGTGGGCCGGGACGACTCGCCTCTTTCCCGGGCCCTGCGCCGGGACGGTTTCCGGCGCGCGCTGCTCGTCCCGCTCGAGGATTCCGAGCGCTGCCATAGCGCCATCCTGCTCGCCTCCCGCAACGGCGACGCGTTTCCGCCGGCCCAGATCGAGGTGGTGGTGGGCCTCGCCAGCCACCTCGCCTCGACCCTGCACGCGGCGAGCCTGCACGCCCGGCTCGAGAGCGCGGTCGAGGAGCTGGACCGGACGCGCGAACGCCTCGAGCACTCGGAGCGCCTGCGCGTGGCGGGCGAGATGGCCTCGGGGGTGGCCCACGATTTCAACAACGTGCTCGGCGCCATCCTCGGCCGCGCGCAGCTGCTGCGTCGCCAGGCCGAAGCCGGGGCGCTGTCGGGCCCCGCGCTGGCGCACGCGCTCGAAGTGATCGAGCGGGCCGCGCTGGACGGGAGCGACACGGTCCGCCGCCTGCGCCAGTTCGGCCCGGGAGGCCACGCCGCGAACGTCGAGGTCGTGGATCTCGACGAGGCGATCCGCGAGGCGGCGGAGTTCACGCGCACGCGTTGGGAGAACGAGGCGCAGGCCGCCGGCCGCCGCCTCGCGATCGAGATCGATTCGGAGCCCGGCGCGACCGTCGAGGGCCGCGGGAGCGAGATGCGCGAGGTGTTCACCAACCTGATCCTGAACTCGATCGACGCGCTGCCCAAGGGCGGCACGATCCGGCTCGCGACCCGCGTCGAGGACGACCGGGTGCTCGCCTCGGTCGAGGACGACGGCGTGGGCATCCCGGCCGCGATCCGCAAGCGGGTCTTCGACCCGTTCTTCACGACCAAGGGCGAGCGCGGCACCGGGCTCGGCCTCTCGGTCGTCTACGGCATCGTGCGGGGCGCGGGAGGAACGATCGCGATGGACAGCGCGCCCGGCCGGGGCACGCGCGTGACGCTCGACCTGCCGCGGGTGCGCGTCGTTCCCCCGGCCGGGCTCGAGCCCGTCGCGCCTCCCCCGGGCGTGGCCCCCCTCCGGGTGATGGTGGTGGACGACGAGCCGGCGGTGCGCGAGCTGCTCCGCGACATCCTGGTCTCCCTCGGCCACGATCCCGCCGTCTTCGACTCCGGCGCGGCCGCGCTCGGCGCCTTCGGGAACGAAACCTGGGACCTGGTCTTCACCGACCTCGGCATGCCCGGCATGACCGGCTGGGAGTTGTCGCGGGCGATCCGCGACCGCGACCCCGAGGTCACGATCGCGATCATCACGGGCTGGGGCGCCGACGTGGACTCCGAGGCCCTCGGCCAGGCCGGCGGCGACGCGGTGGTGAGCAAGCCCTTCACCATCGAGGACGTCGAGGGCCTGACCCGCAGGGCGCGCGAGCGGCGCGGCCGGGCGGCGTAGCGCCGCGCCCGGTCCCGCGCGCGGCGTGTCCGGCCGGAAGCTAACCCCCGAGGTAGGCGCTGCGGACTTCCGGGTTCTCGAGCAGCGCGGACGCGCGGTCCTCGAGGCGGACGCTGCCGGTCTCGAGCACGTAGCCGCGCCCCGCCACCGACAGCGCCATGTGGGCGTTCTGCTCCACCAGCAGCACGGTGACCCCGGTCTGGTGGATCTCGACGATGGTCTTGAAGATCTCGCGCACCAGCAGGGGCGCGAGCCCGAGCGAGGGCTCGTCGAGCAGCAGCAGCCGCGGGCGCGACATGAGGGCGCGCGCGATGGCGAGCATCTGCTGCTCGCCGCCCGACAGCGTGCCGGCCGGCTGGCGCCGCCGCTCCAGCAGCCGCGGGAACAGCCGGTAGGCGCGGTCGCGGTCCGAGCGGATCGCGGCACGGTCGCGGCGCAGGTAGGCGCCGAGCTCGAGGTTGTCCTCCACGCTCAGGTTGGCGAACACCATGCGGCCCTCCGGCGACTGCGAGATGCCGAGCCCCACGATCTCGTGGGGCGGCACGCGCCGCAGGTCGTGGCCCTCGAAGCGGATGGTTCCGGCGCGGGCCGGCACCAGCCCCGAGAGGGTGCGCAGCAGGGTGGTCTTGCCGGCCCCGTTGGCGCCGATCAGCGTGACGATCTCCCCGCGGTCGGCGCGCACCGAGACGCCCTTCAGCGCGTGCACGGCCCCGTAGTAGACGTCCAGGCCCTCGATCTCGAGCATCATGGGTGGCCGCCTCCGCCGGCGGCCGGCACGTCCTCGCCCAGGTAGGCCTCGATCACCCGGGGGTCGCCGCGGATTTCGGCGGGCGTTCCCTCGGCGATCTTCACGCCGTAATCGAGCACCGCGATGCGCCGGCAGATCCCCATCACGACCTTCATGTCGTGCTCGATCAGCAGGATGGTGACGGAGAAGCGGCCGCGGATCTCCTCGATCAGGTGCATCAGCGCGTCGCTCTCCTGCGGATTCAGGCCCGCCGCCGGCTCGTCGAGCAGCAGCAGGCGCGGCTCGCCGGCCAGGGCGCGCGCGATCTCGAGGCGGCGCTGCTGCCCGTAGGGCAGCTCCGCGGCGAGCGCGTGCGCGTGGCGGGTGAGGCCCATCACCTCGAGCATGGCGTCGGTCTGGCGCCGCAGCTCCCGCTCGTCGTCGGCGAAGCGGCGGTTGCGCAGGATCGCGTCGGCGATCCCGGCCTTCGAGTGGCGGTGGGTGGCGATGCAGACGTTGTCGCGGCAGGTGCGGCTCGCGAACAGCCGGATGTTCTGGAAGGTCCGGCTCACCCCGCGGCAGGCGATGGCGCTCGGCTTGAGGCCCTGGATCGGCTGCCCGTCGAGCAGGATCCGCCCCCCGGTCGGCGCGTAGACGCCGGTGACCAGGTTGAAGACCGTGGTCTTGCCGGCGCCGTTCGGGCCGATCAGGCCGAACATCTCGCCCGAGGGGATCTCGAGATCGAGCTCCGAGACCGCCTTGAGGCCCCCGAAGCGCATGGTGACCTTTTCGAGCCGCAGGGTCGCGCCGCTCACGTGGCCGGCCCCTCCCGCCGCCGGCGCAGGAACGCGGGCAGCGAGAACTCGCGCGTGCCGAGCAGGCCCTGGGGGCGCGTGATCATGAGCACGATCAGCATGACCGAGTAGAGCACCAGCCGGTAGTCCTTGAGCGGCAGGCGCGCGGTGGTGAACCCGGACAGGGCGCCGTTCACGAGGTCGGTCACCGCCTGGGAGGCGGGGCGCAGCACCTCGGGCAGCAGCGTCAGGATCACGGCCGCGAGCGCCGAGCCCGAGATCGAGCCCATCCCCCCCAGCACCACCATGGCGATCACCTCGATGCTCTTGATGAAGGTGAAGGTGGCCGGGTTGAGGTAGCTCAGGTAGTGGGCGAACAGGCCGCCCGAGACTCCGGCGAAGAACGCGCCCAGCACGAAGGCGAACACCTTGTAGCGCGTGCAGTCCACGCCCAGCGCCTCGGCCGCGATCTCGTCGTCGCGGATCGCGAACAGGGCGCGGCCGTGGGTGCTGTGCGCCAGGTGCCGCGACACGAGCACCACCGCCAGCACGCCGGCGCCGACCCAGAAGAAGCTCGCCCATCCGGGGATCCCGGGCAGTCCGCGCGCGCCGCCCACCGCGTCCACGTTGAGGATCAGCACGCGGATGATCTCCCCGAAGCCGAGCGTCACGATCGCGAGGTAGTCGCCGCGCAGCCGCAGCGACGGCAGGCCGACCAGGTACCCGGTCGCCGCGGCGGCGGCCCCGCCCACCAGCAGCGCGGCCAGCAGCGCGCCGCCCTGGGCGAGCAGCGGCGGAACGCCCGCCCCGGTCAGCCCCGCCACCCACGCCAGCCCGACGTGGAGCGTGAACATCGCCGAGCTGTACGCCCCCACCGCCATGAACCCGGCGTGCCCGATCGAGAACTGGCCCGTGAACCCGTTGATGAGGTTGAGCGACACCGCGAGGATCACGTTGATGCCGCACAGCATCAGCACCTGCAGGTGGTACGGGTTGAGCGCCCGGGGCAGCAGCGACGAGAGCAACGCCAGCACCACCGCCGATGCCGCGAGCCACGCGAGGTTCCTCATCTCAGACCTTCTCGGCGACGTGCCGGCCGAGGATGCCGGCCGGCCGCACCAGCAGGATCACGATCAGCAGCACGAAGGCGATGGCGTCGCGCCACGTGGGCGACAGGTAGCCGACCACCATGACCTCGGCGATCCCCATGACCAGCCCGCCGAGCACCGCGCCCGGGATGTTGCCGATGCCCCCGAGCACCGCGGCCACGAACGCCTTGAGGCCCGGCATGATCCCCATGTACGGCTCGATGCGCGGGTTCTGGAGCGCCACCAGCACGCCCGCCGCGGCCGCGAGCATCGAGCCCAGCACGAACGTGAAGGTGATGATGCGGTCCACCGAGATGCCCATGAGCGCGGCCGCGGTGTGGCTGTGCGACACGGCGCGCATCGCCTTGCCGGTGCGCGTGTGCAGCACGATCAACCGCAGCAGGAACATCAGCGCCAGCGACACCACGATCACGATCAGCTGCTGGTTGGAGACCGCGACCCCTCCCCCCAGCGCGATCTGCTGCGAGCGGATGATCTGCGGGAAGAACTTGGGATCCGCCCCGAACACCAGCAGCCCCCCGTTCTCGAGCAGCAGCGACATGCCGATCGCCGTGATCAGCGCCGCGAGCCGCGAGGAGCGGCGCACCGGCTTGTAGGCGAAGCGCTCGATCAGGAAGCCGACGATCCCGCAGCCGGCCATCGCCGCGACCAGCACCAGCAGCGCCCGGAACGGATCGCCGGCGGCCGCGGGGCCCATCGCCCGCGCCACGTAGTACGCGAAGAAGGCCCCCAGCATGTACACGTCGCCGTGCGCGAAGTTGATGAGGCGCAGGATGCCGTACACCATCGTGTAGCCGAGGGCGATCAGGGCGTAGACGCTGCCCCACGTGACCCCGTTCACGAGCTGCTGGAGAAACTCCGCCACTTAGGCTCCGTTCGAGAACGCCGCGCGAGCGCGTTGGGGCCGGCGGCGGGCCGGTCGCGGGGAGCCGCGGCGCCGCGAATGGCCCGCCGCCGGCCCCCACCCGAAGGGCCGGTCCGGGAACGGCCGCCGGGCCGCGTCGCTCGTCGTCAAAAGCCGGAACAGGGCGGGTTTCCTCCTCACTCCGCGCGCGGCGGCCGTTCCCGAACCGGCGGGCCCGCGGGGCGTTCTCGAGCGGAGCCTAGGGATGGACCGTCGAGTGGTAGACCTTCTTCCCTCCCTGGATCTGGATCACCACGGCGGGCTTGGTGGCGTTGCGGTTCTCGTCGAGGGTGATGTTGCCCGTGACGCCCGCGTAGTTCGAGGTGGCGGCGATGAGGTCCCGGAGTTTCTTCGAGGCCGCCTTGCGCTCCTCGGTGCCCGCCTTGGAGGCGGAGAGCCCGGCGAACGCCGCCGGATCCTGCTCGTGCAGCTGCTTCATCGAGGAGAACAGCACCCGGGCGGCGTCGTAGGCGAGCCCGGTGATGGCGTTGGGCTCGGCCGAGAACTTGTCGCGGTGCTTCTGGAGGAAGCCCTGCAGGTTCGGGTCCGGGTTGTCCACCGCGAAGTGGTTCGAGTAGTAGCAGCCTTCGAGCGCCTCGCCGCCGATCGCGATCAGCTGGTCGCTCTCCCAGCCGTCCGTGCCGAGGATCGGCTGCTTCAGCCCCATCTCGCGCGCCTGCCGCGCGATCAGGCCCACGTCGCCGTAATAGCCCGGCACGAAGATCGCCGCGGGGTTCTTGCCCTTGATGGCCGTGAGCTGGGCGCGGAAGTCCTGGTCGCCCGCGCTGTACGCCTGCTCGGTGACCACGGTGCCGCCGCGCTCGGTGAACGCCTTGGTGAACACCTCGGTGAGGCCGACACTGTAGTCGTTCTTCACGTCCTTCAGGATCGCGACCTTCTTGTGCCCGAGGGTCTCGGTCGTGAACTTGGCCATCACCACGCCCTGGAAGTCGTCGATGAAGCACATGCGGAAGATGTAGTCCCCCACCTGCGTCACGCGGAAGTTGGTGGAGGAGGGCGTGATCATCGGCACCGAGTTCTGCTGGCAGATCGGGGCGCCCGCCAGGCTCCGCGACGAGGCCACCTCGCCGATCACCGCCAGCACCCGGTCCTGGTTCACGAGCTTCTGGACGACGGTCGCGGCCTCTTCCGGACGGCCCTGGTCGTCCTCCACCACCACGCGCACCGGCAGCCCGCCGATCTTGCCTCCGGACTCCGCGGCCAGTTCGTCGAGCGCCAGCTCGACGCCCTTCTTGGTGGACTGGCCGAAATCCGAATCGTTGCCGGTCAGCGAGCCGTACTCGCCGATCACGAGCTCGTCCTTCGCGGCCGTGCCGCCCCCGCAGCCGGAGATGAAGGCGGCGAGTCCGAGCAGGGCGGCGAGTCCGAGGGGCCGCCAGTAGCGCAGCGTCATGGGGCGCACTCCTTTGGAAGGTCCAGGGGCCGCGGCCGCGACGGGCGGCCCGGCGGAGTCCATTCGCGACTCCGGGCCGCGCGCGGCCCGGGGTTCCGCAATCGAGCGGGAAGGGGTATCACGCGCCCCAACCCCCGGCAAGAGCGGGATTTCACCGGAGGAGCGCGTGCGGGTAGAGTGCCGCCCCATGCGCCCCACGGATCGGCAGCGCAGCGACGGAACCGGGCGTGCGGCGCGCGAGCGCGGCGCGGCCGCCGCGGCGCCGCGCCGGCGCGCCCGCGCCGCGGCGGTCCTCGGAGCGGCGGTGATCGCGGCCCTGCTCGCCGGCTGCGCCGCGGGACCGCGCCCCCGCGCCGGCTACGACGCCCGCGTGGACTCGCTCGGCCCGTCCGACCCCGGTCGGCTCGCCGGACGCCGCATCGTCCTCGATCCGGGCCACGGCGGGTTCTTCCCCGGCGCCCTCGGCGTGCGCGGCCTCACCGAGGCCGAGGTCAATCTCGGCGTGGCCCTCGAGCTGGCGGGCCTGCTCCGCGCGCGCGGCGCCGAGGTGCGGCTCACGCGCGAGACCGACCGCGACTTCCTCACCCCCGCCGACAGCTCGCTGCGCTCGGACCTCGCCGAGCGCGTGCGGATCGCCAACGACTTCCGGCCCGACCTGTTCGTCTCGATCCACCACAACGCCGACGCCGGCGCCCGCCACGACGTGAACGAGATCCAGGTCTACTACCCGATCGGCGACGAGGGCCCGGCCCTCGAGGCCGCGGCCGACGTCCATCGCTTCCTGACCCGCAACCTGGGCATCGCGCCGAGCCGGCTGATCCCGGGCAACTTCGCGGTGCTGCGCGGGAGCGAGGCCCCGGCGCTCCTCACCGAATCGAGCTACATCACCTACCCGCCGACCGAGGCGAAGCTCCGCCGCGACGAGGCGCGGCGGCTCGAGGCCGAGGCCCTGTTCCTCGGCATCGCGGCCTACTTCTCTCGCCACTCGCCGGCGATCGAGGAATTCCGGGCGTGGTGGCCGGAGCTGCCCGGCGCGGATTCCGCCTTCACGACCGGCTATCCCGCGCTGCGCGCCCGCGTCCGGGGCGCCTTCGACGCGGTCGCGCTGGCCGTGGACGGCGTGCGGGTCACCCCGCGCCGCGACGGCGACCGGCTCGACTGGCGCCCGGAGACGCCGCTCGCCGCCGGGCCGCACGAGGCCACGCTTTCGGTCCGGCTCGCCGGGGAGGGTTCCTCGCGCCGGGAGCGCGTGCGCTTCACGATCGCCGCCGCGCCGGCGGCGATCGAGGCCTCGTTCCCGGGGCAGGTGATGTGGGACGGGGACCAGCCGCTCGGGCTGCGCGTGCGGGTCCTCGACCCGGAGGGCCTCGCGCTGCGGGACGGCCACCGGCTCCGCGTGCGCGACGACCGCACCGGGCTGCTGGCGCCGGCCGACACCGTCGTCGAGCTTCGCGACGGCTGCGCGTGGGCCTACTTCCGGCGGGCGCCCGGGACTCCCCGCGAGCGGGCCCCGGTGGTCCGGCTCGCGGTGCGGCTCGAGCCCGAGCAGCTCGGGGAGTTCGTGCCGCTCGTGGAGGAGGTCCGCGCCGCGCTCGCCTTCCAGCCCGGGCTCGCGCCGCCGGTGCGCACCGCCTTCGCGAAGCTCGGGCCCGGGGACGAGCCCCTGCGCGAGGCGCCCGGCACGCGCGAGCCCGACCCGGCGGTGCGCTGGATCAACCGCGACGGCTTCGTGCGCCTCGAGTCGGATTCGATCGGGCTCGACGTGCGGCCGGCGGGCCGGCCGAATCCGGTGCGGGTGCCGGAGCTCGCGGGCTACCGGTCCCGCGCCGGCGAGGCGTGGCCCCCCCGCTTCGCGGCGATCGCGGGCGGCGCGCTCCACGGCCGCCGCATCGTGCTGGATCCGGCGGGCGGCGGGGACGACGCGGCGGGCGCGGGTCCCTCCGGCGCGCGCGGCGCCGCGCTCAACCTCGAGACCGCGCGCATGCTGGCGGCGATGCTCGCGGCCGCCGGCGCCGAGGTGCGCCTGACCCGCGACGCCGACGCCGCGGTCTCCGACCTCGAGCGGGTGCGGCTCTCCGAGGCGTTCCGCGCCGAGCGCTACGTGCGGATCGGCCACCCGGCGGCGCCGCCCCGGGTCGGCCACTACTTCTCGAGCGGCGCGGGCCGTCGCTGGGCGGCGCGCCTCGCCGGAATCGCGGAAACGCTCGGCCTGCCGCGGCCCGCGGTGGGAGACGACGCCCAGTACCCGATCACCCAGACCTCGGCGACCGCGCTGTCGGCGGCCCTCGGCCGGGTGGACGAGGGCGGCGACCCGCTCGGCGGCATGGACCCGGCCCGGCTCCGCACCGAGGCCTACGCCCTCTACCTGAGCCTCGCCCGTGAATGGGCCCCCGAAGCCGAGTGGCCGATGGACTCCCTCGAGGTGCGCGACCCGGCCGGACGGCCCCTGGCGCGCGCACCGGTGCGGTTCGGCGGGGCGCTCGTGCTCCAAACCGACCCGCTCGGCCGCATCCGGTTCGCCCGCACCGAGCCCGGCCCCATGCTGGTCGAGGTCGAGGATTCCGTCGCGCCCTCCGCGCGGGTGTTGCTAGACTCGGAGCGCGGCATCGTCCTGACCGGGCCGGGACCTCCCTGAGGGCGCCGGCGCCCCGGGTGTACCCGGCGCCCGCCGGGGAAGGCGATACGACCTCCATGAACCACGGGGCCAGGCACTATTTCCAGGAGTCGCGCCACAGCCGGCGCCGGCTGGCCGCGACCACGCTGGCCCTGCACCTGCTCGCGCTCGCCCTGCTGCTCGCCACCCGGATCCCCGCGCTGCGCGAGCTCTTCGAGGCGGCCGAGCGGCCGATCGTCCGCATCGGGTACGAGGGGCCGGACCGGATCCTCGAGCGCGTGGTGCTCGCCTCCCAGTCGGGCCGGCGCGAGCCGCTGGTGGACGTGGGCGAGGTCCGGGCGCGCCCGACCCGGCGCGGCGGATCGGGGCTCGAGCCGTCCGTCTCCCACGACGCGCCGAGCACGTCGAAGCCCTCGATGTTCCCGGGCACCGGCGAGGACGAGCTCACGCTCATCGCGAAGGCCCGGATGCGCAACGCCTCGGCCCCGATGATCCAGTCGAGCGAGCTGGTGATCGAGGCCATGGAGGAACCGCGCTACCCGGAGAAGCTCCACGCGCAGGGCATCGAGGGGCGGGTCGCGCTCATGGCGCTGATCGACACGACCGGGCGGGTCGCGGACCTGACCGTGGTGGGCGGGAGCGGCTTCGCCGAGTTCGAGGCTTCGGCCTCCGAGGCGGTCCGCAACGCCCGCTTCCGGCCGTACCGGACCGGCGGCGCCGCGCAGGAGGTCTACGCCCTGATCCGCTACCGCTTCCGGATCTACTAGGCTCCGCTCGAGAACGCCCCGCGGGCGCGCCGCGTTCTCGAACCGAGCCTAGGGCCGGGCCTCGGGACTCTCGGGGACGGCCCGCCCGCGGCGCACCACGAAGAGATCGAGCGCGGCGCCGTCGCGGCCCGGATCGAGGAAGCGGTGCGCGTCGAGCCACGGCGCGGGCCCGCAGGCGGCCGTGAGCGCCGCGCCCAGCTCCTCGGGGCAGAGCGCCCCGTCCGCCACCGCCCGCGCGATCGCCCGCCCCGCGATCCAGCCGCGGACGTGGAGCGGCGACGCGCTGCCCTCCCCCCTCGCGGTGAGCGCGCTGTCGAGTGCGGCGCGCTCCGCCTCCGGAAGCCGCCAGTCCTCGGACACGTAGCGCACGCCCTCGAGCAGCACCCGCGCCTCGGCGTGGAGCCGCTCGGGTGCGAGCCCCTCGCCGCCGCACAGCTTCACGGCGGCCTTCTGCCGCGACAGCTCGCGCACCAGCGCGTCCGCGTCGCGCGGGTCCCCGTCCCACACCAGCACGTCCACCTTGCGCGCGAGCAGCGTGCGGACCTCCTCGCGGAACGACGTGCCGGGGTTGAAGGTCGCGCGCGATTCCACGGTCGCCCCCAGCGACTCCGCCTCGGCGAGGAAGCCGAGCGCGAGCGGGTTGCGCTCGATCCGTCCCGGGGAAAGCGCGGCGGCCCGCAGGCCGGGGCGGTCCACCACGGCGCGCGCCAGCCGCTGGCCGCGCCGCCATCCCGAGGGGCCGACCTGGAACACGAAGGGACCCACCGTGCCGATGGCCTCGTCGGTCGCGGTCGGGGAAACCAGCGGCAGGCCCACGAGCCGCGCCCCGGTGGCGAGCGCGAGGGTCGGGACGCTGAGCAGCTCGCCCACCAGCGCGCCGCTTTGCCACGACGCCCCCTCCAGCGCCTCGGCGAGGCGGGCCGGATCGTCCTCCCCGGTGGGGTGCGTCACGAGTTCGAGGGTCCGCTCGCCGCCGGCCGGGACCGAGGCGAGCCCGGCCTCGAGGCCCGCGGCGACCGAGCGCGCGTAGTCGGCGTAGTCGCCGCGTTCGGGCAGCAGCGCGGCCACGCGGAACACCGAGGCGCGCGGCCGGGCCGGGCCGGGGCCCGGGGACGGCGTTCGCTTGCGGCGCTTCGCGTCGGGGCCGAGGCGCGCTTCGAGGCGCGCTCGCAGGGCGGCGCGCTCGGCGCCCGCGCGCGCGAGGGCCGCGCGGGCGAGCACGGCCGCCGAGGGCCCGAGTTCCCCGGCCGTCCGGC
>CAZIVR010000083.1:13344-17240 GCA_964542745.1 uncultured bacterium | reverse complement strand
GCGGGCGAGCGCTACCGGTACCGCCTGCGGTGGCTCTCGGGCGAGACCTCCGACGTCGCCGAAGTGCGCGTGCCGGAGCTTCCGCGGCTCGCGCTGTGGGCGGTGGGCGGGCATCCCTCTCGATCCGGCGACGTGCGGCTCGCCGTCACGCTGCGGAACGCGGGCGAGGCGCGCCTCGAGGTGTTCGATCTCTCGGGGCGCAGGATCGGCGCGCGCCCGATCCCCGGGGTCGCGGGCGAGCACGCGCTGCGCCCGCTCGAGTCGGGGGCGCTGCCGCCGGGCATCCTGCTGGTCCGGCTCACGCAGGGCCGCGACGTGGCGACGCTGCGGCTCGTGATCCTCGAGTAGCGGTTCGGCCGGCGGATCCGGGGCGGCCGGGGCGCCCGTCGCCCTGCGCTCCCGAACCGCCGGTCCACCCGCGCCGCCCCATCCGCCCGCCTCCCCGAGCCGTCCCGACCGCCCGTCGCCCCGGGGCGACCGTTCGTCGCCCGGCCGCGGCCTCCCGGCGCGGACGCCTCGCGTCCCCCCTGCGTTCCGGGCACGATACCGCCGTGACGCACCTCCACGCCGATCCGCGCCGCGCGAGTCCCGCGCCCGCCGCCAGCCCGGCCGCCGTTCCGCTCCGGGTCTCGGGGGCCACGCGCTCGTTCGGCGCGACGCGCGCGCTCGACGGCGTGTCGTTCGACCTTCGCGCGGGCGAGCTGCTCGCGCTGCTCGGGCCCAACGGCGCGGGCAAGACCACGCTGATCCGTTCGATCGCAGGCCGGGTCCGGCTCGACGCGGGAACGGTCGAGTTGCTCGGCCGCCCGCCCGGGCCGGGCGCGCGAGGGGCGCTGTCCGCGGAGGCGCGCGCCGCCCTCGGCGTGGTGCCGCAGGAGATCGCGCTCTACCCGCTGCTCACGGCGCGCGAGAACCTCGAAGCGTTCGGCGAGCTGCACGGAGTCGCGCGCGCCGAGCTCAAATCGCGCGTGGAGTGGGCGCTCGAATGGACCACGCTCGCCGACCGCGCGAAGCACCTGGTGCGTTCGTTCAGCGGCGGCATGAAGCGGCGGCTCAACATCGCCTGCGGCGTGCTCCACCGGCCGCGCGTGGTGCTTCTCGACGAACCCACGGTGGGGGTGGATCCGCAGAGCCGCGAGCGGATCTACGACATGCTGGCCGCACTGCGCCGCGAGGGCGCGGCGCTGCTCCTCACCACGCACCAGCTCGAGGAGGCCGAGGCGCGCTGCGACCGGGTGGTGATCATGGACCGCGGGCGCGCGATCGCCGAGGGCACGGTCGCGGGGCTCGTGGACCGCACGCTCGGCCGGCGCCGCGCCGCGGTTCTCTCGCTGGCCTCGCCGCCCGCGGCGCTGCCGCCGGGGACGGCGGCCACCGGCGACCCGCTCCGGGTGCGGGCCGAGCTCGCGGACGTGGGCGCCGATCTCGAGCGCATCCTCGGCGAGCTCCAGCGCTCGGGCGCGCGCGTCGAGGACGTTCACCTCGAGAACCGCGGGCTCCACGAGGTGTTCCTCCAGCTCACGGGCAAGGACCTGCGCGAATGACGGGGTGGCGCGCCATGAAGGGAGGCCGGGCATGATCGGAACGCTGCTCCGGGTGAGCCGCAAGAGCCTGTCGCGCGACCGCGTGGCGCAGGCGATGGTGTTCGTGCTGCCGATCGTCTTCTTCTCGATCTTCGCCACGATCTTCGGCCGGCAGGGCTCGGACGCGACCTCGCGGGTGCGCGTCGGCGTGGTGGACGAAGACCGATCGGACATGAGTGCGATGCTTCTCGAAGCCCTGCGCGCGGACGAAGGCCTCGAGGTGCGGGACTCCTCGCGCGCGGGCGGCGAAGGCGGCGGGCCGCGCGTGCCGCTCACGCGCGAGCGGGCGACCGAGCTGGTGCGCGGCGGCACCCTGCCGGTGGCGGTGGTGCTGCCCAAGGGCTGGGGCGCCACGTTCCCGAACCTGGGTGGCGGCGGCGTCAAGGCCGACGTCCTGGCCGACGTCTCGGACCCGGTCGCGCGCCACATGGTGGTGGGGATCCTCCAGCGCAGCGCGGCGGTGGTGCTGCGCGGCGGGCCGGATCCGCCCGCAGCGGGCGGTGCCGGAAGGGGCGGGGAGCTGGGCTCGGCCGCCCCGGGTGGCGCGGGCTCCCCGGCCGGGGCCGCGCCCGATCCGCTCGCGCTGGTCGCCACGCGCGTGGTGGACGTGATGGGCGATCCCGCGCGCCCGGGGCGCATGGTCTCGTTCTACGCGGCCGGGGTCGCGGTGATGTTCCTGCTGTTCTCCTGCGCGGGAGCGGGCGGCGCGCTGCTCGACGAGCAGGAGTCGGGCACGCTCGAGCGCGTGATCTCGACGCGAGCCGGGATGAACGGCCTGCTGCTCGGCAAGTGGATCCACATCACGCTCACCGGCGTGCTGCAGATCACGGTGATGTTCCTGTGGGGCATGGCCGTGTTCCGCCTCGACCTGCTCCCGCACCTGCCGGGATTCGCCGTGATGACGGTGTTCACGGCCGCTTCGGCCGCGGCGTTCGGGCTGGTGCTGGCCACGGCGTCGCGCACCCGGCAGCAGCTCATGGGGATCGCCAACATCGTGATCCTCTCGATGTCGGCGCTCGGGGGCAGCATGTTCCCGCGCTTCCTGATGAGCGCGGGGATGCAGAAGATGGGGCTCGTCACCTTCAACGCGTGGGCGCTCGACGGCTACCTGAAGGTGTTCTGGCGCGACCTGCCGATCGTCTCGCTCGCGCCGCAGGTGGGCGTGCTGGCGGGGCTCACGATCGTGTTCCTCACGCTCGCGCGCTGGCTCGCGCGGCGCTGGGAGGCGGCGTAGGGGGGAGCGGGGCCGCGCTCCCTCCTCACCGCGCGGCCGCCCGCGCGGCGCTACTTGAGCAGCGACTCGATCTGCGCCACCAGGATGTCCTCGATCCCGGGCGACAGCCCGACGTTCCGGTAGCGGATCTTCCCGGTCTTATCAATGAGGAACACGGTGGGGAAGGCCTCGATGTCGTAGGCGGTCTGCGCCACGCGATCGTGGTCGAGCACCACCGGGAACGAGTAGCCGTACTTGGCCATGTAGTCGCGCACCAGCTTCTTCACGTCGGTGCCGGGGCCGGAGCGCTCCCAGTTGATGCCGTAGAAGACCACGTCCTTGTTCCGGTACCGCTCGTAGACCTTCTGGAAGATCGGCAGTTCCTCGCGGCACGGGCCGCACCAGGTGCCCCAGAAGTCGAGCACCACCACCTTCCCCTTGTGGTCGGTGAGCCGGAGGCTCTTGCCGTCGAGGTCGGGAAGGCTCCAGCCGGGAGCGGCGCGCTCGTAGCTCCGGGAGTCGAGCGCCACGCGGCGGCGCGAGGCTTCGGCGTAGCGGGCGATGTTCTCGTCGTAGCCCTTGAGCGAGCCGTGCTTCGCGAGCCACAGCTCCCGGAGCGGGGCCGCCGCGCTGGTGTCGTCGGCGAGGAACACCGCGAGCGATCGCGAGTAGGCGTTGATCGCGAGGTCGTTCTTCTTGAGGGTGCGGTAGGCGTCGCCGAGCTGGCGCAGCACGCGCTGGGTGTCGGGGGCCATGGCGAGCGCGGTCTGGAGCACCATCACCGCCGAGTCGGGCCTGTCGTTCTGGAGGTAGGCCTCGCCGAGCGTGCCGAGCGCGAATCCCCGGAACGGGTTGTAGCGCTCGTCGCCGGGGATTCCCATCACCGCGGTGCGCGCGAAGAGCAGAGCCCGCTTGGGCAGATCGCGGTGGTTCACCAGGTACTGGGCGACCTGGCCGCGGATCACCACCTGCTGGAGCGGCTCCTTCCGGAAGGTCTCGAGCGCGCTGTCGGCGGCCGCCACCACCATGTGGCCGGGGGCCCGCCCGACGATCATGCCGCTCACGATCCCGCGGTGGAGGAACACCCGCATCGCGCTGTC
>CAZIVR010000083.1:0-13244 GCA_964542745.1 uncultured bacterium | reverse complement strand
GCGCGCTGATCGCAGGAGTGGCCGCCCCTTCGACCCGACAGGAGACTCCATGCATCGCCGCACGCCGCCGCTTGCCCCGCTCGCCCTCGTCCTTCTCTCCCTGGCCGGCGGTTTCCGCTCCGCCTCCGCGCTCCCCGTGGCCACGTCGAAGCTCCCGACGGCATCGCCGGACGCGCCGCCTTCGGCCGCGAAGCTGCTCGCGGGCGCGCCGGTCCAGTTCGTTTCCAACGTCGGGCAGTTCGGGCCGGCCACGCGTTTCGTCGGCACGGCGCCCGGGGCCACGATCCGGTTCGAGGACGCGGCGGTGCGCTACCAGTTCCGCCGCCCGGCCGCGGGGAGCGGCGAGGCCGCGGGCGCCGCCGCGGGCATGGACCGCTTCGGGCGGCGCGGTCCGCTCGAGTACGAGTCGCTCGAGATCCGGGCCACGTTCCCGGGGAGCCGGCCGGCCGAGACGATCGAGGGCCGCCGCGAGACCGCGCACCGCAGCCACTTCTACATCGGCAACGATCCCGCGCGCTGGCGCACCGACGTGAAGGGCTACGAGGCGGTCCGCATGCGCGGGCTCTACCCGGGCGTGGACCTCGAAGTTCACGGCACGGGCCGCGAGCTGGAATACGACTTCCACGTCGCCCCGGGCGCCGATCCGCGCGCGATCCGCGTGCGCTACGACGGCATCGAGCGGCTGCGCGTGACGGCGCGCGGCGAGCTCGAGCTGACGACCCGCTTCGGCCGCACGCTCGAGGCCGCGCCGGTCGCGTTCCAGGAGATCGGCGGCGTGCGCGTGCCGGTGCGCGCGCGCTACCGCCGGGTGGACGACGTCACGTTCGCCTTCGACGTGGGCCCGCGGCACGACGCGCGCCTGCCGCTCGTGATCGACCCGGTGCTCAAGTACAGCACCTACCTCGGCGGCATCACCTACGACGAGGTGCACGAGATCGTCTCGGACTTCGCGGGCAACGCCTACATCGTGGGCGGCACGCTGTCGCCCGACTTCCCCGCCACCGGCTCGCCGGTTCCGGGCGCCGACTACGTGGCGTACGTCACCAAGATCGCGCCCAACGGCGGCTCGCTCGTCTACAGCGTGTTCCTCGGCGGCTCGGCGAACCAGATCGGCTACGGCCTGCGCATTGACGCGGCCGGCAACGCCTACCTCGCGGGCACCACGGGCTCGAACGACTTCCCGACCACGACCGGCTGCTACGACCCGACGTTCAACGGCTCGAACGCGGGGCAGGGCGACCTGTTCATCGCGAAGCTCTCGCCGACCGGAACGCTCCTTTACAGCACCTACCTGGGGAGCCCGGACGCCGACACCGGCGGGCGCGTGGCGCTCACGTCGGCGGGCCACGTCTGCGTGCTGGCGGTGACGGCCGACGCGGCCTGGCCGGTGACCACCGGCGCCTACGACGTCACCTGGAACGGCGGCAACGATATCGCCGTCGCGATCCTCAACCCGGCCGGGGGAGGCGCTTCCGACCTCGTGTACAGCACGTACCTCGGCGGCAACGGGGACGACGAGGCCTACGACATCGAGGCGGACTACGCCGACAAGCTCTACCTCGCGGGGTCCACCCGGTCCGTCAACTTCCCGGCGACCGGCGGCCCGCCGTTCAACAGCACGTTCGACGCGGTGGTCGCCAAGATCAACCCCGCCGGGGCTGGCCCGGCCGACCTGGTGTTCGCGACCAAGTTCGGCGGTGTCGGCCAGGACTACGGCGGCGGCGTCAAGCCGACCGGGATCGGCGAGGTCTACTTCTCGGGTTCCACCTCCTCCAGCAACATGGGAGGGATCTCGGGCTGGCAGAACACCTACGGCGGCGGCACCTACGACGGCTTCCTGTTCCACCTCTACGCCGACGGCTCCACGGTGTTCTGGGGCACGTTCCTCGGCGACACGGGCGAGGACCGCTGCGGCGACATCGTGCTCGACGCCGCCGAGAACCCGACCGTGCTCGGCTACACCAACTCGCCGGCGTTCACGGTGACGGGCAGCTCGTACGACCCGAGCTTCAACGGCGGCTACGACATGTTCCTGCTCACGTTCGACTTCTCGGGGACGCCCTTCTACGGGACGTTCCTCGGGGGCACGAGCAACGAGTTCGCCTACGCGCTCACGCAGGACGTGGGCGGCCGCATGTACGTGACGGGCAACACCCAGTCCTCCGACTACCCGTTTACCTCCGGCGCCTACGATGGCACGTTCAACGGCGGACCGATCGACGTCGTGGTCACCAAGTTCGCGACCAACGGGCCGGACACCTGCGAGACCTGCTACAGCCCGCCCGACACCTGCTGCGCGATCCCGCCGCCGCTCACCGACATCGAGCACCCGTTCCTCTCCCCGAACGTGCTGGTGGGAACGCGGCAGAAGACCTCGCTGCATCCCTACAGCGTGACGATCTTTGACCTCGGGAGCCCGCTGCCCTCGCCGCTCGAGGACACCGACTGGGCCACGATCCTCCGCTACAACGGCCCCTCGAACTCGTGGACGCAGACCGCGCTCGGCACGGTGTTCGGGCTCACGCTCGACAAGTTCGGCAACATCTTCGTGACCCACACGTCGTGCTATTCGCCGGACGCGATCGGCACGGTGTCGGGCGCGGCGCCGGGCGCGATCTACCGGATCGACGGCAACAACGGCTCCATCACCACCTTCTGCGTGCTGCCCAACTTCCCGGACGGCTCGGTCACGCCGCCCGACGACTACCCGGCGCTCGGCAACATCAGCTACGACTGCCGCCACGACCAGTTCTTCGTCACGAATCTCGAGGACGGCCGCATCTACCGGATCAAGGCCAACGGATTCAACGGCACGACCGGCACGGTGCAGGAAACCTTCGACCCGCTCGCGCCCGACAACAACCAGCCCGGCTGGGCGCCGGCGGGCGAGCGGCTGTGGGGCGTGCAGGTGCACGGCGACCGCGTCTACTACGCGGTGTGGGTCGAGGACATCTTCGCGCCGAACACGACGCTGGCGAACGAGATCCGCAGCGTGGCCCTGCTCCCGAGCGGCGCGTTCGACACCGGGGCGGGCAGCGACCGGCACGAACTGTTCATGCCGCAGACCTACTGGAACGTCGCCGCTTCGAACCCGGTTTCCGACATCAGCTTCTCCGCGAGCGGCCGGATGCTGGTGGCGGAGCGGGACATCTACGGGCTCACCTACCCGAACGCCCACTCCTCGCGCGCGATCGAGTTCGAGTGCGTGGCGGGCTGCTGGCTGCCCACCAACCCGTTCCAGGTCGGCGTGATCGGCCCGTTCAATTCGGCGGGCGGCGTGGACTACGACCGGTTCCCCTACACGGGCGGCGCGATCGGCCGCGTGTGGGTGAGCGGCGACGCGATCCACCTGCAGAACAACATCTACACCGACGCGATCTACGGCTACCAGGGCTTCCGGCCGACCGGCGGCACGGTCCAGAACAGCGTGCTGGTGGACTCGGACGGCGTGACCTCGACCGGCGACAAGACCAGCATCGGCGACGTCGAGGCGCCGGGCTGCGTGGACAACACCGTGGGCTCGGTGTGCGGGAAGAAGTTCCACGACCAGAACCGCAACGGCGTCCAGAACGGGAGCGAGCCCGCGCTCGCCGGGTGGACCATCGTGCTGAACGGCCCGGGCGGCCCCTACTTCGCGGTCACCGACGCGTTCGGCAACTACTGCTTCAACGGCCTCCAGCCGGGGAACTACACGCTCGGCGAGGTCGGGCAGTCCGGCTGGATCCAGACGGCGCCCTCGGGCGGCACCTACAACGTGACGATCGTGGGCGGCCAGACCGTCACCGGCCGCAACTTCGGCAACTTCTCGTGCTCGACCTCCGGCTCGTGCGCCCCGCCGCCGCCCTTCATGGTGGCGTGGTGGCCGTTCGACGAGCCCGCCACCTCCACGACCGCGGCCGACGTCACGCACCTGAGCCCGGCGAAGAACGTGGCGCAGCTGCTGGGCGGACTCACCACCTCGGCCGGCGGCCACACCGGGCGCATGCTGTGCGTCTCGAGCGAGCTGGCCTACGCCGTGGTGCCCAACGCCAACCAGCTCGGGCTCGCCTTCGGCGCCGGCTCGTTCGCGGCCGACGCGTGGGTGAAGCTCGATCCGGGCGGCGGCCAGCGCATGCTGGTCGAGAAGCGCGTGTTCCTCTCGGGAAGCCCGTACAAGACCCGCGGGTTCGCGCTCTACTACAACGGCACGCAGGCGTTTCTCGAGGTCGGGATCGGCATCTCCACGCAGGTGTTCCCGGGGCCCAACGTCACGTCCGGCGTGTGGCACCACCTCGCGGTGTCGGTGAACCGCACCGGCTCGCTCGGGCGCTGGTACCTGAACGGCGTGCCGCAGCCGGCCTACAACTTCACGCCCGCCGCGGGAACGGTCTCGAGCAACGCCGACCTCTACATCGGCCAGTCGAGCCCGGCCTTCGGCGGCGCCGCGCCGCTGCAGGGCTGCGTGGACGACCTCGAGCTGTTCTTCGCCAACTCGGGCGACGCGCTGCCCGCGGCCTCGGTGGCGGCGATCCACGCCGCCGGCGTCGCCGGGAAGTGCCCGGACCTCGTGCGGCTGCCGTCCTCGACCACGATCTGCGCGGGCCAGACCTCGGTGCAGGTGTGCTTCACGATCTGCAACACCGCGGCCGTCCCGCAGACCTACACCTGGTCGCTGGCCGGGCTGCCGGCGGGACCGGGCTGCACCGTGGCGGGACCGACCTCGTTCTCGCCCGGCTCGGGCTCGGTGACGATCGGGGCCGGCGCGTGCTCGACGCCGATCTGCGTCACGATCCCGCGGCCCGCCGGGCTCACGGCGCACAACGCCACGGCCTGCTTCGAGCTGTCGGTCGTGAACGACGACACCGGACGCTGCAGCTCGAGCCGCGGCACGATCCGCGCGGACAACTGCTGGTGCCCGACGACCGTGGGCCCGCGCGGATTGATTTCCGTGCCGGCGAGCTTCGGGGTCGGCGCGATCGGGGTCCCGATCGACCTGCCGTGGCACAACCCGTGCGGCGGCACCGCGATTCCTTACAAGATCAGCGCGGTGTTCGAGCCCGTCGGGCACGACGACCCGCACGCGGTGAGCCTCAACGGCCTGCCGCCCGGCGAGCCCGTGATAGGCACCCTCGACGTGCCCCCCGGAGGCGACGGTCTCACCTCGGTGTCGGTGAGCCTCCCCAACGGCTACGACCCGATGGCCCTCTACGAGATCGTGCTGGAGGTGGACAGCGACGGCGACGGCAACCTCGAGCCGGTGGACAGCCGCCAGATCGTGCCCACCTACGACGACGCGGGCGCCACCGACGTGGAACCGGTGACGGCCGCGGCCGACGCGGTGCGGCTCGAGCTGAGCCCCAACCCGTTCTTCCGCGGCAGCACGGTCGCGTTCTCGCTGGCGCGCGCCGAGGACGCCACGCTCGCGGTCTACGACATCGGCGGGCGGCTGGTGAGGCACCTCCACCGCGGGCGGCTCGCGGCGGGGCCGCAGCGCTTCACGTGGAACGGGCGCGACTCGGGCGGGAGGGAAGCGCCCTCGGGCGTCTACTTCGTGCGGTTCGAGTCGGCGCGGCTCCGGCTCGACGCGAAGCTGGTGAAGCTGCGCTGAGCCCCCCGACTCGCTCGGCTCAGCCCAGGCCGTGCATCCCGCGGCCACCCTTTCGGGGTGGCCGCGGGGAGTTTCAGGCTAAATCCCGGACCGGCCTCGAGCCCGAAACTCGGCGCTGAATCCGGGCGCGGGTGGGGCTAGACTGTGGGCCTCGCGGGTTGCTCGGCCGAAGCGGGTGATCCCGCGCGATTCCATGCGGAGCCGGCCATGCTCCCGTTCATCCGACAAGTCCTGGTCCGCTGCCGACAATGTGGCGGCTTCGCCGCTCGTCGGAGGTGCGCGCGGCACAGGTTGCCGTTGCCGTGGCGCACGACGTTCGCCATGGCGGTCGGCGTGTCCGCGGCGATCGCGAACGTTGCCGCCCACGCGCAGGCCGTCCAGGAGAACCTGTGGGTCACGAACGGGCCGGTGCGTGCAATTGTCCGCAGCGAGGGCACCGTCTACATCGGTGGCGAGTTCACGCAAGTCGGACCTCAGACGGGTCCCGCCGTGGTGCTGGATGTCGGGAGCGGCGCACCCCTCGCATCCTTCCCGAGGGTGACGGGTTCCATCTACACGGCGATCCCCGATGGCGCCGGGGGCTGGTACGTGGGCGGGAGTTTCTCCGCCCTGGGTGGCCTTCCAAGGTCGAACCTGGCGCACGTGGCCTCCGACCTCTCGGTTTCGCCCTGGAACCCGGGTTCCAACAGCGTCGTCTGGGTCCTTGCCTCGAGCGGCTCGACGATCTACGCGGGGGGACTGTTCTCAACCATCGGCGGACAGGCCCGCAGCAATATCGCCGCACTCGACGCCACGAGCGGAGCCGCCACCGACTGGAACCCGAATGCCGATGGATGGGTCATGACGCTGGCGGTGAACGGTTCCACCGTTTACGTGGGCGGACTCTTCAACAGTGTCGGTGGAGCGGCGCGCAACCGCATTGCCGCGCTCGATGCCACGAGTGGTGCGGCCACTGGCTGGGACCCGAATGCGGATGACGCCGTCACGACGCTCGTTGTAGGCAGCTCCGTCGTTTACGCGGGCGGCAACTTCACGAATATCGGGGGAGCGGCGCGCAACCGGCTCGCCGCGCTCGACACCACCAGCGGCGAGGCCACCGCCTGGGATCCGGCGGTCACGGGAAGCATCAACGCACTGGCGGTGAGCGACTCTCTCGTCTATGTGGCCGGAAGCTTCACCTCGATCGGGGGGCAGGCCCGCAACCACATCGCCGCGCTCGACCCGACGACCGGCGCCGCGTCCGCATGGAATCCCAATGCGAACAGCTGGGTCAGCACGCTGGCGGTGAGCGGTCCCCTCGTCTACGTGGGTGGGAACTTCACGGGGATCGGCGGGCAGGTTCGCAACCACATCGCAGCGCTCGATGCGGCGACCGGCGCCGCGACCGCCTGGGATCCGAACGCCGATCATGCCGTTCGCGTGCTGGTGCCGGGCGGATCCGGAATCCATGCGGCCGGCCAGTTCATGTCCATCGGGAGGAAGGCGCGAAACTATATTGCCGCGCTGGACGCCTCGACCGGTGTGGCCACAGCGTGGAACCCCAACGCAGACTTCTTTGTCACGACGCTCGCCAGGGGCGGCTCCACCATCTATGCGGGCGGGTCGTTCAACAGCATTGGGGGGCAATCACGCCGGTTCCTGGCGGCGCTCGATGCCACGACCGGAGCGGCCACCCCGTGGGACCCGAGCCCCAGTCTTTTTCTCACGGCGATCGCCGCGCGCGGCCCGATCGTTTATGCGGGTGGGTTTTTCCAGCGGATCGGCTTTGTCTGGACCGCCCGCACTGGCATCGCCGCGCTGGATTCCACGATTGGTGAGGCCACTGCCTGGGACCCGAACCCGAACAGCTACATCAGTGCCCTCGCGGTAAGCGGATCCACCATCTACGTGGCGGGGTATTTCTCCAGCATCGGCGGGCAGGCGCGCCTCCGGCTCGCCGCGCTCGACGCCGGGAGCGGGATGGCCACCGGGTGGAATCCGGGACTCACGGGCACGATCATGGCGCTAGCGGTGAGCGGGACGACAGTTTACGCCGGTGGGAACTTCACCGCCGTCGGCGGGCAGGCACGCAACGGGCTCGCCGCTCTCGACTCCGCGACCGGTGCGGCCACCGCGTGGGACCCGAACGTTTCCGGCACGGTCAGTGCCTTGATGGTGGGGGGCTCCGCGGTCTACGTGGGCGGAAACTTCACGGCCATCGGCGGCCAGCCCCGCAACCACCTCGCCGCAGTCGACGCCGCGACCGGCCTCCCCGGCGTGTGGAACCCCGACCCGAATGGACCGGTTCACGCGCTGGCGGCCGGCGGCTCCACCGTTTACGTGGGGGGGGAGTTCACTGCAATCGCCGGCCTGCCCAGGCGCTACTTCGTGGCCATGGGCGATCAAACGACTCCCACGCTGATCTCTCTCGTGCGGGCGCACGCACGGATCGGACAGGTGGAGATGATCTGGTTCGCCCCGGCCGGAGACGTTTCGAGGGCGACGGTCTACCGGCGATCCTTGACGGGAAATTGGGAGGCGCAGGGAGTCATCGCGGCCGACGGGACCGGCCAGTTGATCCACCGCGACACGCAGGTGACCGCGGGTGCCCGCTACGGCTATCGGCTTGGCGTCATGGAAGCCGGACGGGAGGTGTTCGTGGGAGAGGCGTGGGTGGACGTGCCCCGAATCGGGGAGCTCGGCCTCGCCCTGCGCTCCAACCCCGTGGAGGCTGAGTTCGGTGTCCGCGTGACGTTGACCGACTCGTCTCCCGCGTGCCTCGAACTCTTCGACGTGGTCGGGCGCAGTCTCGGGGTCCTTGAGGTCGGATCGCTAGGCGCGGGCAGCCACTCGCTCAGCTTCCGCGCCGAGCGGCCGCTCATGCCGGGGCTCTACCTGCTGCGCCTGTCCCAGCGCACCCGCTCGGTTACGACCCGGGTCGCCATCATCCGGTGACGACCCGGGCCGCGCGACCCGGCAGCGAATCCACGCCCCTGGCTCCCGATCGCTAACGTACGCCGGCGGTGTCGAGAGACGGGGTTCGATGCGGAGAATTCTCCGAGCCTCCGCCGCGATTCGCGTTACTCCGGCTTCCAGTCCGGCAGGCGGCCCGGGGTCCACGGCGCCTCGGCCGCCTCGGCCTCGCGCTCGAGGGCGGGAAGGTCGGTCTCGATCAGCCGCCGCAGCCGCGCCAGCACCTCGGCGAACTGCGACGACGCGATCTCGATCGCCCGCGCGTCCGTCCCCGGGGCGTCGGCGCTGGCGCGCCAGGTGTTGTCCACCACCCGCTCGACCCGCTCCTGGATCGAGGGCGGCGTCGCCTCGTTCCTGTCCCGCTTCACCCGGTCGCCGCTCAGGGCCTCGACCTCGTCGAGCAGCCGGCGCTCCACCGCCCGCAGGTCGTCGGCGAGCCCGGGGCGCGCGCCGGGCGCTTCGTCGAGCGCCTTCTTGAGGTGGTCCACCCGGCGCTGGGCCTCGCGGGCCACCTCGACCGCCCCGAGCACCGCGCGCTGGAGCCGCGCGGTGCGGCGATGGAACGCCGCCAGCGCGGCCCGGTCGCGGGCCGGCAGGGTCACGTGGGCGAGCGGCTGGGTCTCGAAGCGTTGCGGACCGCCGATCGGCGTGACCACGCCGTTCGCGCGGCGGGCGAGCGTCACCTCGTAGGCGCCGGGCGCCGTGAAGGGACCGCTCGGCTCCTCCTGCCACGGCGCCCGCTCGATGCCCTTGCGCAGGTCCACCGGGTTGGGCGCGGGCCCGCGCAGGTTCCACGTCACGCGCTGGAAGCCGCTGCCGGTGGGGCCGGTCAGCCGCCGGACCTCGCGTCCGTCGGCGTCGCGCACGGTGAGGATCATCTCGGGCTTCTCCTCGCGCGCCTCGGCGCGCAGGCTGTCCCACGAGGGGTAGAACGCGCCGCCGCCTTTCGCGGCGGCCCGCTTCTCGCGGGCGCGGCGCTGCTCCTTCAGGGTGCGCGCCTCGTCGCGCAGGTAGTAGGTGAAGGTGGCGCCGAAGGGCGGGTTGGGGGCGGTGAAGTAAGTCTCGCCCCGCGAGGCCTTGCCCGAGCCGCCGAGCGGGTTGTCCTGCACGTAGAGGAGCGCGTTGCGCACCGGGAACAGCGTGGCCTCCGACTCCAGCGTCGCGCGGGTCGCCCGCCGGAGCGCCGAGTAGTCGTCGAGGATGTAGAAGCCGCGCCCGAAGGTCGCCACCACGAGGTCGTCCTCGCGCTCCTGGATGGCGAGGTCGCGCACCTGCTGGGTGGGGAGTCCGCCCTTGAGCTGGATCCAGCGGCGGCCGCCGTCGCGCGTGAAGAACACGCCGAACTCGGTGCCCGCGAACAGCAGGCCGGGTTCGATCGGGTCCTCGGCCAGGCAGTAGACCGTGCCGCGGGCGGGCAGGTCGCCGGCGATCGAGGCCCAGGTGCGGCCGCGGTCCGCGCTGCGCAGCACGTAGGGCCTGAAGTCGCCGCCGTTCTTGTGATTGTCGAAGCAGGCGTAGATCACGCGCGCGTCGTGCCGCGACGCGACGACCCGCGACACGTAGCTGAGCTCGGGGACGCCGGGGAAGCGATCCTGCCGCCGCCACGTCCCCCCGCCGTTCTCGCTGACCTGCACGAGGCCGTCGTCGGTTCCGGCCACCAGCAGGCCCTCCTCGCGCGGCGACTCCGAGAGCGCCACGATGTTCCCGTAGTACGACGTGGAGGCGTTCTTCGAGACCGCGTCCACGCTCCACACCCGGCCCGCCACCTCGAGCCGGTTGCGGTCGAGCCCGCGGGACAGGTCGGGGCTCACCGCGCGCCACGTGTCGCCGCGGTCGTCGCTGCGGTAGAGGCGCTGCGAGGCGAAGTAGAGGCGGGTGTGGGAGTGGGGGCTCAGGATCAGCGGCGAGTCCCAGTTCCAGTGCGAGGGCGGCTCGCCGGGCTCGGTCTGCGGCTGGATCCCGACGCGCTCGCCGCTGCTCCGGTCGTAGCGCACCAGCTCGCCGTGCTGGAGCTGGGAGTAGACGATGCGCGGATCCACCGGGTCCACGACGCTCTGGAAGCCGTCGCCGCCCAGCGTGACGAACCAGTCGTCGTTCCGGATGCCGTGGCGCGTGGTGGTGCGCGAGGGGCCGCCCTGGGTGTTGTTGTCCTGCGTGCCGCCGTACACGAAGTAGAAGGGCAGCGACTGGTCCACCGCCACCTTGTAGAACTGGGTGAGCGGGAGGTTCTCGAAGAACCGCCAGGTCGCGGCGCGGTCGCGGCTCTCGTAGAGGCCGCCGTCGCAGCCCACCAACAGGTGGTCGGTGTCGTCCGGGTCGATCCACAGCGCGTGGTTGTCCACGTGCTTGCTGCGCTCCCCGGCCCGGCGCCAGGTCTTGCCGCCGTCCTCGCTGACCTGCAGGAACGTGTCCAGCGAGTAGACGCGGTCCACCCGGCGCGGGTCCGCCACCAGCTCCTGGTAGTACTGCGGGCTGCCCGACACGTAGTCGCTCATCTTCTTCCAGCTGTTGCCGGCGTCGGCCGAGCGGTAGACGCCGCCCTCGTCGTCCTGCGCCTCGACGATCGCGTAAACCACGTCGGGGTCGGCCGGGGAGATCGCGAGCCCGACGCGCCCCAGTTCGACCTTGGGCAGGCCGCGCTCCAGCTTCCGCCACGTGCGCCCGCCGTCGGTGGACTTGTGGATCGCCGAGCCGGGCCCGCCGTTGATGAGCGTCCACACGCGGCGGTGGCGCTGGTAGGCGACGGCGTACATCACGTCCGGGTTGCGCGGGTCGAGGTGCACCTCGCTCACGCCGGTGCGGTCGTCCACGTGCAGGATGCGCTTCCAGGTGGCGCCGGCGTCGCTCGTCTTGTAGAGCCCGCGCTCGCCCCCCTCGCGCCACAGCGGCCCCTGCGCCGCCACGTACACGGTGCGCGAGTCGCGCGGGTCCACGACGATGGCGCCGATGTGCTCCGAATCCTTGAGGCCGACGTTGGTCCAGTTCCGGCCGCCGTCCACCGAGCGGTACACGCCGTCGCCGTAGCTCACGCTGCGCTGGCTGTTGTTCTCGCCCGAGCCGATCCACACCACCAGCGGGTCCTTCGGGTCGAGCGTGATGCAGCCGATCGAGTAGGAGCCTTCCTGCTCGAAGATCGGTTCCCAGGTGGTGCCGGCGTTGGCGGTCATCCACGCGTTGCCGCTGGCCGCCGCCACGTACCACGTGGAGCGCTTCGCCGGGTGGATGGCGAGATCCACGATGCGTCCCGACGGGGAGGCCGGTCCGATCGAGCGGAAGGCGAGTCCCTTGAAGGTCGAGGAGCGGAGCAGCGAGTCGGGATCGTTCGAGGGGGCGGCGAGGCCGGAGGCCGGAAACAGCGCGGCGGCGACCAGTGCGAGGCGCGCCGCCCGGGATCGGATGGGGTTCATGCTGGCTCCCGCGTGGGGTCAGGGCGAAGGGGACGGCCGGGGTCGCGCCCGCGTTTCGCGGGGCCCGCCCCCCGAGGGACGGCGTGCGACGCCCGGCGCGCGGCATCTTGCCCGCGATCGGCCCGCGAGGCCAGCCGCGCGGCCGGGCCCCGGGCGCGGCGGCCGCACTTGGCCCGGTTCGGCGCGGCGTGATAAGCCTTCCCGCCCGCCTGCGGTGGCGAAAGGCGGAATCCGGCGCGGAGAGATGTCCGAGTGGTTGAAGGAGCACGATTGGAAATCGTGTAGGCGCTCATACCGCCTCGAGGGTTCGAATCCCTCTCTCTCCGCCATTCTTCCCCAGCCGGACGGGCAACCCGCCCGCGCTTTGCCGCCCGACCCCTTCCGGGAGCGCCGATGACCGAGAATCCCTACCTGCTGTGGGGACTCTTCAACGCGTTCATCCTCGCGATGCTGGTGCTGGACCTCGTGGTCTTCCACCGCAAGCCGCACGCGGTGAAGTTCAAGGAGGCGCTGGGCTGGACGGCGTTCTGGGTGTCGCTCGCGATGGCGTTCGCGGTCGGCGTGTTCGTCTTCCGCGGGCACCAGGCCGGCACCGAGTTCGTGACCGGCTACCTGATCGAAGAGTCGCTGAGCGTGGACAACCTGTTCGTGTTCCTGCTCATCTTCCGCTACTTCAAGGTGCCGGCCGAGCACCAGCACGGCGTGCTGTTCTGGGGGATCATCGGCGCGCTGGTGATGCGCCTCGCCTTCATCCTGGCCGGCGTCGCGCTGCTCGAGCGCTTCCACTGGCTCATCTACGTGTTCGCGGGGATCCTGATCGTGTCGGGTGTGCGCCTGTGGTCCGACAAGGACCGCGAGGTGGATCCCGAGAAGAACCCGCTGATCCGTCTCGCGCGGCGCGTCCTTCCCGTGACGCGGGAATTCCGCGGCGGCGAGTTCTTCGTGCGCGAGGGCGGGAAGCTCCTCGCCACCCCGATGTTCATCGTGCTGCTCTCGGTCGAGACCACCGACCTGATCTTCGCCGTGGACTCGATCCCGGCGGTGCTCGCGATCACCCGCGATCCGTTCATCGTTTACAGCTCGAACGCTTTCGCGGTGCTCGGGCTGCGCTCCCTCTACTTCGCGCTCTCGGGGATCATGCAGATCTTCCACCACCTGCACTACGGCCTCTCGGCGATCCTGGTGTTCGTGGGTCTCAAGATGCTGGTCTCCACCTTCTACAAGATCCCGACGCTCCTCTCGCTGGGCGTCGTGGGAGGCCTGCTGGCGGCCTCGATCGTGGCGTCGCTGATCTGGCC
>CAZIVR010000082.1:0-17505 GCA_964542745.1 uncultured bacterium | reverse complement strand
TCGACGCCGAGAACGCGCTCGACATCACCTATGCGGGGAAGCTGGGCGTGAAGACCGAGGACCTCCTCATCTCCCAGCCGGACACCGGCGAGCAGGCGCTCGAGATCGCCGACATGCTGGTGCGTTCCGGCGCTGTCGAGCTGGTGGTGGTCGATTCGGTGGCGGCGCTGACGCCGCGCGCCGAAATCGAGGGCGAGATGGGCGACTCGCACGTCGGCCTGCAGGCGCGCCTCATGTCGCAGGCGCTGCGCAAGCTCACCGGCTCGATCAACAAGAGCCGCACCACCGTGATCTTCATCAACCAGATCCGCATGCAGATCGGCGTGATGTTCGGCAACCCCGAGACCACCGCCGGCGGCCGGGCGCTCAAGTTCTACTCCTCGGTGCGCCTCGACATCCGCCGCATCGCCACGCTCAAGGAAGGCGACACCGCGATCGGCAACCGCACCAAGGTGAAGGTCGTGAAGAACAAGGTCGCCGCACCGTTCCGCGACGCGGAGTTCGACATCCTCTACAACGAGGGCATCTCGCGCGAAGGCGAGCTGATCGACTACGCGGCCGACAAGGGCGTCATCCAGAAGGCGGGCACCTGGTTCAGCTTCGGCGAGGAGCGCCTCGGGCAGGGCCGCGAGAACGCGCGGCTCTACCTCAAGGAGCACCGCGACGTCATGGCCAAGATCGAGGCCAAGCTGTTCCCGCTGATGGGCCTCAAGGTGCCGGGGGCGGCCGCCGAGACGAACGGCGACACCGCGGCGGCGGGATCCCCCGCGACCCCCGCCAGGGCGGCCGGTCCCACGGCGGCGACGACCGCGTCCCGGCCGGGCTCTGCGCCCGGGCGGCCCGCGCCGGCGCTGGTGGCGAAGGATGGGAGGCGGTAGGGGGCGGGCGTGACGTTCCGGCCCCGCAGAGGTTCCTCCGTGGGCGCGGTCGCGACCGGCCGCGCCCACGCGCCATCTTCGGCGCGAGAGTCGGCGCTCAAGCTGCTCGACCGCCAGCGCCGAACGCGCGGTGACCTCGCGCGGCGGCTGCGCGAGAAGGGACACGACCCGGCCGAGATCGAGGCCACCCTCGATCGGCTCGCCGAGGTGGGCCTCGTGGACGACGTCGAGTTCGCGCGTGCCTTCATCGCCGGCCGGTGGGGTCGGCGCGCGGCCGGATGGCGGCGGATCGAGCAGGAGTTGCGCGGACGCGGCGTGAGCGCGGACGATGTGAGCGCCGCCCGCGAACGGTTCGTCGCCGAACAGGGCGGCTCGGACGAAACCGCCGCGGGCGAGACCGCCGCGGCGCTGCGCGTGGTGCGGCAGGCCGCGCGGCGCTACGCGACCCTCGACCCGCGCACGCGGCGGCAGCGCCTCACCGCCCTGCTCCTCCGCCGCGGTTTTTCCTACGACACGATCGAGCAGGCGCTTCGCCCCGGGGAGGAACCATGATTCGGCAGGCCACGGCCGTCTGGAACGGCGGCCTCAAGGACGGCAAGGGCAGCCTCACCACCGGCAGCAGGGCTCTGAGCGGCGTGCCCTACGACTTCCGCATGCGCTTCGAGGAAGCGCCCGGCACCAACCCCGAGGAGCTGATCGCGGCGGCCCACGCCGGCTGCTTCTCCATGGCGCTCTCGGGCGAACTGGGCAAGGCCGGCATCGCGGCCCCGGGGATCACCACCACCGCGAAGATCACGATGGTGCCGGTGGACGGCAAGGCCACGGTCACGAAGAGCGAACTCGCCGTCACGATCCGGGCCCCGGGCGCGGATCGCGCCGCCGTCCAGGCCGCGGCCGACGCGGCCAAGGCCGGCTGCCCGATCTCCCGGCTGCTCGCCTCGATCGAGATCACGCTCTCGACCACGGTCGAGGCGTAGGGGGGAGGGATCGCGGCGGCGCGCCCGCCGCGATCCGCCTAACGGTAGCGAGCCTTGAGCGCTCCCCACGACGCGGGGTGCGTCCCGGTTGCCAGAGGGATGCTGCTCACCCGTGACGCGCTGGGGAAGGAGATCGAGAACTGCGATCCGGCCGTGAAGTTCGCCAGGATCGAGTAGTGCGCTCGCTCGCCGCCCATGGTGAGCGTGATGTCGAACACCGCGGAGCCCACGAAGCCCGGCGGGTAGTTCACCTGGATTGCGATCACCTGCAGGGGGGAGGTGTTGCGGAACGACTCCCCGGGCAGCAGCCGCGAGGTGAGCACCGCGTTGAGCCCGGTGACGCTGCCGAGCGCCTCGTTGGGGACGATCGGAAGGATCGGCGGGCCGGGATTGTTGATGAACGGGTAGGCCTGCACCGCGGGATTCGACGAGGCGGCGGTGAACGTGGCGCCGAAGAACTCGCTGGCGTCGAGGTTCGAAGCGCCCTTGTTGACGATCAGAGCGATGTCGGTCCCCGCGAGGGTGAAGCCGACGTTCGATGGATACGTGACCACCTCGATCCGGTCCCCCCAGATCACGTCGAAGGTGGCGGCGAGGGCGGGCGTCGCGCCCGCCGCGAGCGTGGCGGCGAGGGCGGAGGCGAGGGCGGAGCGTCGCAGCATGGCGGATCCCCTTTCCGGCTGAGCCGAGAGAGCCCCCGGCCGGGCCCGGAACGAGGGTCCCGCCGGGCGTGGCGGCCCGCAAGCGAATTCTTGGGAGCTTCCCCGCCCTGACGGCCCGGCGGCTTTCCGCTATCTTTGCCCGCCTTCACGCATTCGCCGTTCGGAGCCGCCCGCCGGCCGGCCCGCGCCAACCACCGGAGCCCGGATGACCACCCAGTCCTCGGCCGTTCGAACCGCCGCCGAACTGCGGCGCGCCTTCCTCGACTATTTCAAGTCGCAGGGGCACACCGAGGTGCCGTCCTCCCCGCTGGTTCCGAACGACCCGACCCTGCTCTTCACCACGGCCGGGATGGTGCAGTTCAAGCCGTACTACACCGCGAGCGGCGAGCTGCCCTACACGCGCGCGGTCTCGGTGCAGAAATGCCTGCGCCTCACCGACCTCGACAACGTCGGCATCACGCCGCGCCACGACACGTTCTTCGAGATGCTCGGCAACTTCTCGTTCGGGGCGCGCGAGCGGGGCGCGTACTTCAAGGAGGAGGCGGTCGCCTTCGCCTGGGAGTTCGTGACCAGGGTGCTGGGCATGCCGAAGGATCGGCTCTACCCCTCGATCTTCGAGGGCGAGGGTTCGCTGCCGCGCGACGACGAAGCGATCGCGCTCTGGAAGAAGATGGGCGTGCCCGAGAGCCGGATCGTCCCGCTCGGGCGCAAGGACAACTTCTGGGGCCCGGCCGGCGGCGCCGGCGCGTGCGGTCCGTGCAGCGAGATCTACTTCGACCTCGGCGAGCAGCGCCCGGACTACCTGCCGGCGGGCGCCTTCTGGGGCGAGCGCCCCGGCGACCCGGGCGACCGCTTCATGGAGTTCTGGAACCTGGTGTTCCCCCAGTTCGACGCGAGCCCGGACGGTACGCTCACGCCGCTCGCCCGCCCGGGCATCGACACCGGCATGGGCATCGAGCGGCTCGCGCTCATCATGCAGGGGAAGCGCATCATCTTCGAGACCGACCTCTTCGAGCCGATGGTGCGCGCGGTGCTCGAGCGCGGCGTGGCGAAGCCCGCCGACCCGAAGATCGCGCTGCGCGACGCGCGCATCGTCGCGGACCACGTGCGGGCGCTCACCTTCGCGATCGCGGAAGGCGCGCTCCCCGGCAACGAGGGCGCGGGCTACGTGCTGCGGCGGCTGCTCCGGCGCGCGGTGACGCGCGGCCGCTCCCGGCAGGGCCTCGCCATCCACGCCACCTTCCTCGCCTCGTGCGCCGAGCGCGCCATCGAGATCTTCGGCGGCCACTACCGCGAGCTGGCCGAGCAGCGCGCCCAGGTGCTGCGGGTGCTCGAGCACGAGGAGGCCGGCTTCGCCGAGACGTTCGAGGCCGGTTTCGCGCGGCTCGAGAAGCTGCTCGAGGGGGGCGCGAAGCGGCTCGACGGGCGGGAGGCGTTCGCGCTCCACGACACCTACGGCTTCCCGATCGAGCTGACCGAGGAGATCGCCGCGGCGCGGGGCGTCGCGGTGGACCGCGAGGGGTTCGACCGCGCGATGGACGAGCAGCGCGAGCGGGCGCGCGCGGCCAGCAAGTTCGGCAAGGGCGCCGAGGCGCGCGCGGCCTGGACCGAGGCCACCGCGGGGCCCGACTCGGAGTTCCTCGGCTACGACACCTCGCGCGCCCAGGGCCTCACGCTGCGCCGCTGGCGCGACGCGGGCGAGGACGCCTTCGACGCGGTGTTCGACCGGACGCCGTGCTACGCCGAGTCCGGCGGGCAGGTGGCCGACCGCGGCACGATGTCGGCGGGCGGCGTGACGGCCGAACTGGCCCACGTCTTCCGCGAGGACGATTCGATCGTTCACCGGCTGCGGGTGCGCGCGGGCTCGCGCGACGCGTTCCTGGCCGCGGCGTCGCGGGGCGGCGCGGGCGCCGAGGTTCCCGAATCGCACCGGGCCCCGACCGAGCGCCACCACACCGCGACCCACCTGCTCCACGCGGCGCTCCGGAGCACGCTCGGCACGCACGTCAAGCAGGCGGGCTCGCTGGTGGCGCCCGAGCGGCTGCGATTCGACTACTCGCACTTCGAGGCCACCTCGCCCGACCAGCTCGCGGGCGTCGAGCGCATCGTGTCCGACTGGATCGGCGCGAGCCGCGACGTGAGCTGGAAGGTGCTGCCGCTCGACGAAGCGAAGCGGCAGGGGGCGATGGCGCTGTTCGGGGAGAAGTACGGCGCGGAGGTGCGCATGGTCACGGTGGACGGCGTGCCCGAGCGCGGCATCGAGCCGAGCCGCGAACTGTGCGGCGGCACCCACGTGCGGAACACCGGCGAGATCGGCGCGTTCCTCGTGGTGTCCGAGTCGGCCATCGCCGCGGGCGTGCGGCGCGTCGAAGCCCGCTGTGGGGCCGAGGCGGTGGAGCACCTGCGCGACCGGCTGGCCGAGGTCGCCGAGCGCGACCTCGCGGAGCTGCGCCGGCTGCAGGAGCAGATCCTCGCGGCCGGCGGGCCGCGCGACGACCGCACCTGGCTCGCGACCGACGCGCACCTCGCCGTGGTGATCGCCAAGGGCGAGCGGATCCTCGCGCGGCTCGAGGAACTCGGGCCGGGCGGGGCGGTGCGCGAGCTGCGCGCCCTGCTCGACGCGGTCACCGCCGACCTCGGCACGCGGGTCGAGGCGCTCAAGGCCGACCTGGCCGCGCTCCGCAAGGCCCGCTCGGAGGCCGCGCGCGGCGGGCTCGAGGCCGAGATCGAGAAGCTGGCGGCCGGGGCCGAGACCGCGGGCGGCGGGCGCTGGGTCGTGGCCCGGATCGGCTCCGAGGCCGACGCCAACGCGGTGCGCGACGCCGCCGACCGGCTGCGCGGCGCGCTGCGGCGCGGCGCGGCGGTGCTCGCGCTCCAGAGCGGGGAGAAGCTGACGTTCGTCGCCGCGGTCAGCGACGACCTGGTCGCCGAGAAGAAGCTCAGCGCCTCGGACCTCGTGAAGCGCGTGGCGCAGGTCACGGGCGGATCGGGCGGCGGCAAGCCGCACCTGGCGCTGGCGGGCGGCAAGGACGCCGCGAAACTCGACGCCGCGCTCGACGAGGCGCGGCACCTGCTCCGGGAGGCGCTGGCGTGATCCTTCCGGTTCGCGGTCCCGCAGCCCCCGACACCGCGGAGGGTCGTCCATGAAGGCGCTGGTGCTCGCCGGGGGCCGCGGCACGCGGCTCCGCCCCATCACGCACACCAGCGCCAAGCAGCTGGTGCCGGTCGCCAACAAGCCGGTGCTGTTCTACGGGCTCGAAGCCATCCGCGAGGCCGGCATCACCGAGGTCGGCATCATCGTGAGCGACCCGCGCGAGATGCTGAAGCCCGACCACCGCACCGGCGAGATGATGACGGTGATGGTGAACGGCCAGGCCGAGATCCGCGCCGCGGTCGGGGACGGCTCGCGCTTCGGGCTCAAGGTCACCTACATCGAGCAGGAGGCGCCGCTCGGCCTCGCGCACGCCGTCAAGATCGCCGAGGACTTCATGGCGGGCCAGCCCTTCGTCATGTACCTGGGCGACAACCTCATCAAGGACGGTGTCACGCCGTTCGTGCGCGAGTTCGAAGCCGAGAAGCCCGACGCGCAGATCCTGCTCGCGCACGTCAAGAACCCGCAGGAGTTCGGGGTCGCGGTGCTCGAGGGCGACCGCGTCACGATGCTCGAGGAGAAGCCGAAGGCCCCGAAGAGCGACCTGGCGCTGGTCGGCGTCTACCTGTTCAGCTCGTGCATCTTCGAGGCGGTGAACGCGATCCAGCCCTCGAAGCGCGGCGAGCTGGAGATCACGGACGCCATCCAGTGGCTGATCACCAGCGGCCGGCGGGTGCGCTCCCACGTGATCCACGGCTGGTGGAAGGACACCGGCAAGGTCGAGGACATGCTCGAGGGCAACCGCGTGGTGCTCGGCGGGCTCGAGACCCGCATCGAGGGGTCGGTGGACGCGGCCAGCGTGATCGAGGGCCGGGTCGCGATCGGGCCGGGTTCGGTGGTGGAGCGTTCCCGCCTGCGCGGGCCGCTGGTGATCGGGGCGGGCGCGCGGGTCGTGGACGCCTACGTCGGCCCCTTCACGTCGGTCGCGGACGGCGTGGAGATCGTGCACAGCGAGATCGAGCACTCGATCGTGCTCGAGCGCAGCCGCATCCTGCACGTGAACCACCGCATCGAGTCGAGCCTGATCGGCAAGGACGTGGTGGTGTGCGCGAGCGACACGCGGCCGCGCACGCACCGGCTGATGCTGGGCGACTCGAGCCGGGTGGAGCTGGCGTGAGGGTCCTGATGACGGGGGCGGGCGGGCTGCTGGCCCACGCCACGCTTCCGGCGCTGGCCGCGGCGGGCTACGAGGCGCGCCCGCTGGCTCGCGCCGAGCTCGACGTGACCGACGCGCGCGCGTTCCGGGCGGCGGCCGCGGAATTCCGGCCCGACTGGATCTTCCACTTCGCGGCCTACACCCGGGTGGACGACTGCGAGGGCGACCCGGCGCGCGCCTTCACGGTCAACGGGCTCGGCGCGCGCAACGCGGCGCTGGCGGCCTCCGCGTGCGGGGCGTCGCTGCTGGCGATGTCGAGCGACTACGTCTTCGACGGCTCGGCGCGCCGTCCCTACCGCGAGTACGATGCCGCCGCGCCGCGCTCCGTCTACGGCGCCTCCAAGTGGGCCGGCGAGCAGGCGATCCGCGACGTGGGCGGGCGCTTCGTGATCGTGCGCACCGCGTGGCTGTACGGGCCCGGCGGGGGCAACTTCGTGGACGCGATCCTCAAGAAGGCCCGCGCCGGCGAGGCGCTCCGGGTGGTGGGGGACCAGCACGGGTCGCCCACCTACGCGCCCGACCTCGCCGGGGGGCTGCTGCGGCTCGCCGAGCGCGCCGAGTACGGGACGTACCACGCGGTCAACGCCGGCGTGGCGTCGTGGCACGAGGTGGCGGTCGCGGCGGTGCGCGAGGCGGGACTCGCGGTGGAGGTCGAGCGCATCGAGTCGCAGGCGCTGGCCCGCCCCGCGCCGCGCCCCGCGTATTCCGCGCTCGACACCACGTGGTTCGCCGAGGTCGCGGGCGGCGCGCTGCCGGAGTGGCGCGACGCGCTGCGCCGACACGTTCACGACAACCGGGAGGGGGCATGAAGCGCCGCAGGGTCGCGAGGCATCCGCTCGAGCGCGAGGCACGCGCGTGGCTCCGGGAGGCGGGCGCGACGCTGCGCCGCACCGAGGCGTCCTGCGCCGCGGCCGTCGCCGAGGCCTCCGAGGCCATCATCCAGTGCCTCGAAACCGGGGGCACCGTCTACTTCTGCGGCAACGGCGGGAGCGCCGCCGACTCGCAGCACCTGGCCGCCGAGTTCTCCGGCCGCTTCCAGGTCGAGCGCGCGGCGCTGGCGGCGGTCGCGCTCACGACCAACACGTCCGCCGTCACCGCGATCGGCAACGACTACGGCTACGCCCACGTCTTCTCGCGGCAGCTCGAGGGCCTCGGCACCCCGGGGGACGTCCTGATCGCGATCAGCACCAGCGGGGGCGCGGCGAGCGTGCACCGCGCGGTGGCGGCGGCGAAGCGGCTCGGCATGACCACCGTCGCCATGACCGGGCTCAAGGGCCGCGCCTTCGCCGCGAGCTGCGACGTGGCGCTGGTCACGCCGAGCGACGTCACCTCGCACATCCAGGAGGGCCACATCGCGATGGGCCACGCGGTGTGCCTGATCGTGGAGCGCGCGCTGTTCGGAGCGGGCCGCGCCGCCCCGCGCGCCACCCGCCGCGCGGCGTCGTCCCGCCGCGCCGCGCCCCGCGGCCGCGCCCGGGGCACCTCCGCGCGCCGCGCTTCCGGCCGGAGCGCGCGATGATCCTGGCGCTGGTCCAGGCGCTGCGTCCCAAGCAATGGACCAAGAACCTCCTGCTGTTCGCGGGCGTGGTGTTCTCGCTCCAGCTCGGGCGTCCCGACCTGATGCTGCGGGCCGCCGCGGGATTCCTCGCCTTCTCGCTGCTGGCCGGCACGGTCTACCTGCTGAACGACCTGCGCGACGTCGAGTCCGACCGGCTCCACCCGCGCAAGCGGAACCGGCCGATCGCCTCGGGCCGGCTCCCGGCCGGCGTGGCGCGGCTCGCCCTGCTGCCGCTCGCGGCGGCGGTGCTGGCGCTGTCGTGGTGGCTGGGATGGGGCTTCTGCCTGGTCGCCGGGATCTACCTGGTCATGAACTTCGCGTACAGCCTGTGGCTCAAGCACCAGGTGCTGATCGACGTGTTCGTGGTCGCGACCGGCTTCGTGCTGCGGGCGATCGCGGGGGTCGAGCTGATGCTTCCGGTCGAGCCCGCCACCGCGCTGTCGCCGTGGCTGCTGGTGTGCACCTTCTTCGGCGCGCTGTTCCTGGCCCTCGCCAAGCGGCGCCGCGAGATCGAGAACGCCGGGGCGCACGCGGGCGAGCAGCGCGCCGTGCTGCTCCACTACAGCGCCCCGCTCCTCGACGGCCTGCTGCTCGTGACCGCCTCGGCGAGCCTGATGAGCTACGCGCTCTACACGATCTGGCCCGACACGGTGGCCAAGTTCGGCACGCGCGACCTGCTCTACACCGTGCCGATCGTGGCCTACGGCATCTTCCGCTACCTGTACCTCACCCAGTCGTCGGAGAAGAGCGAGGATCCCTCGCAGGTGCTGCTCACCGACCGCCCGATGGGCGTCACGGTGCTCACCTACCTGGCGGCGGTGGTGCTGGTGCTGTACCGGCGCTGACGCGGGCGCGGCAGGAGCCCGGGATCCCGTGACCCCGCGCGACCGCTCCGGGCGGCGCCCCGTACCGAGCCGGGTCCGCATCACGGCCCGCGCCAAGCTCAACCTCGGCCTCGTCGTGGGCCCGCGCCGCGCGGACGGCTTCCACGACCTCGCCACCGTGTTCCAGTCCATCTCCCTCGCCGACACGCTGGAGGCGAGCGCGCGCCGGAGCGGGTTCTCCCTCGCGGTGCGCCACGCGCCGGGCCTCGCCGGCGCGGGGCCGCGGCGCGGCGCGGGGGCGGTGCCCGCCGGGCCCGACAACCTGGTCCTGCGCGCGGCCCGGCTCTTCGCCGAGCGCACCGGATTCGCGGGCGGCGCCCGCTTCACGCTCACCAAGCGGATTCCGGCGGGCGCCGGGCTGGGCGGGGGGAGCGCCGACGCCGCCGCCGCGCTGCTCGCGCTCGAGCGCCTCGCGGGGCTCGCGCCGTCGCGGGCCCGGCGGCTCGCGCTCGCGGAACGCCTCGGCTCCGACGTCCCGTTCGCCGTCCTCGGCGGCACCGCGCTCGGGCTCGGCCGCGGCGAGCGCCTCTCGCGCCTGCGCCTCGAGCGGCCCTTTCGCGCGCTCCTCGTGGTGCCGCCCTGGCGCGTGGCAACCGCCGAGGCATTCCGGCGTCTGGACCGGGGGAGATTGGGCTTGACACAGTGGAAGGGGAAACTAAGATTCGCGCGGTTTCTCGGACGGGCGCCGATCGGACCGGGGCGCGCACTCCGCCTGGGGAATTCATTCGAGGACGTGCTGGGTGTGAAGCGGGCGGAATTCCTCTCGCTGCGCGATCGGCTGCTTCGGGCGGGGGCCAGTGACGTGAGCCTCTCCGGCAGCGGATCGGCGGTGTTCGGGGTGATTCCTCCCGGAATTCCATCGCGCGCCGTCGCGGGCCGCTTCATCGGATCGGAACCTCACGGGGTGGTGAGATCCGAACGCGCCGGCATGCAGCTCGTAGTCCTCCCGTAACTGGAGCTGAAGGCAGGGACGCTGGTCGAAGCTCGAGAGCGCGGCGCATTGCCCCCCGCCGGGGGGCCCACACGCGAGCCAGTCATCCCCCCTCAAGGAAGGCTCCGAGGTGACGAGACCATGATTGCGATTACCGAGGTCCGGGTATCCCTTCGGAACGACGAGAAGCTCAAGGCCTTCGTGAGCATCACGCTCAACGACTCGTTCGTGATCCGAGGGCTCAAGATCATTCGCGGGAACTCCGGGTTGTTCGTGGCGATGCCGAGCCGCAAGCGCCCCGACGGCCAGCACCAGGACCTGGCCCACCCGATCAACGACGCCACCCGCCGCTACCTGACGGAGCGCGTGATGACCGAGTACGAGCGGGAGCTGATCCAGGCGGGCGCCCTCGGCCATGCCGGAAACGAGGCGCACGCGAACGAGTTCTAGCCCGCGCCCCTCTCCCCGAAATTCCCTCCCGGTTCGCCGGGCCCGCGTCCCGCGGCCCGCCGTTGACAACGCATCCTCCCGCCCGTAGAGTCCCCCGGCTGCTCTTCGCAGCGACCGACCTCATCGGCCAATTGCCAGCACCCCGAGCCGCTTCGTGCGGCCGGTCCGTGACGGATGTCCCGTTCTGTTGGTGGGGCGTGGCCAAGCGGTAAGGCACGAGACTTTGGATCTCGCATTCGGAGGTTCGAATCCTCCCGCCCCAGCCAACCGGACTCGCGCCGGATGGCCCGGGCGGAGGGCGCGCGTTTGGGAATCGCGCCCGGGCCCGCGCCGCTGGCGCCACTCCTCGCCCGAGGAGAACCCAGCGTGGAGCCGTTTCGCATTTTCACCGGCAATGCGAACCGTGGACTCGCCCAGGCGATCTGCAACCACCTGAAGACCCCGCTCGGGGACGCCGACGTTTCGCGTTTCGAGGACGGCGAGGTCTCGGTGAAGTTCAACGAGAACATCCGGGGCACCGACGTCTTCATCGTCCAATCCACGGGCGCTCCCGCCGAGAACCTGATGGAGCTGCTGGTGATGCTGGACGCCGCCAAGCGCGCCTCCGCCCGCCGGGTCACCGCGGTGCTCCCCTACTTCGGCTACGCGCGGCAGGACCGCAAGGACCAGCCGCGCGCCCCGATCTCCGCGAAGCTGGTGGCCAACCTGATCACGGTCGCGGGCGCGGACCGCGCGCTCACGCTCGACCTGCACAGCGCGCAGATCCAGGGCTTCTTCGACATCCCCTTCGACCACCTCTACGCGGCGCCGGTGCTGATCGAGTGCTTCGCCCGCAAGCAGATCCCGAACCTGATGGTGGTCGCCCCGGACATCGGCAGCGTCAAGATGGCCCGCGCCTACGCGAAGCGCCTCGGCGCCGAGTTGGGCCTCGTGGACAAGCGCCGGCCGCGCCCCGACAGCGTCGAGATCATGAACATCATCGGCGACGTGAAGGGCAAGAACTGCATCCTGTTCGACGACGTGGTCACCACGTCCCGCACGCTGTGCCAGGCGGCCGAGGCGATCCGCCGGGCGGGCGCGTCGGACATCTACGCCGGCGTCACGCACGGCGTGTTCGGCCCGGGCTCGCTCGACCGGATCCTGGCGTCCCCGATCAAGGAGCTCGTCATCACGAACTCGGTCAACCACGGCGAGGCGCTGCCGTCCCGGGTGGTCGAGCTCTCCATCGCCCCGCTGCTGGGCGAAGCGGTGCAGCGCATTCACGAGGAGCGTTCGCTCAGTTCCCTGTTCGTCTGAAACCCACCGCCCGCTCGCGGGCGGCGCATCCCCCCGGGGCGTCCCGGGACTTTCGAGGAGGCAACATGTCGGTCATTCCACTTTCCGCCAGCCGGCGCGACCGGCTCGGCAAGGGCGGCGCGCGCCAGGCGCGGGCGGCCGGCCAGATCCCGGGCGTCCTCTACGGGCACGGCGAGACCCCCGTGGCCGTCGCGGTGTCGGCGCGCGACTTCGACGTCGCGCTGCGCGGCCACAAGGGCGGCAACCCGATCGTGAACCTGGCGGTGGCGGGCTCCGAGTACACGGCCCTGATCCGCGACGTCCAGTACGACCCGCTCACCCACGGCATCCTGCACCTGGACTTCCAGCACATCTCCCTCACCGAGCAGATCGAGGTGAAGGTGGCGATCAAGCTGGTGGGCGTGCCGGTCGGCGTGAAGGACGGCGGCGGCATCCTCGAGACGATTCTTCGCGAGATCGAGGTGCGCTGCCTCCCGACCGCGATCCCCTCGTCCATCGAGGCCGACGTGTCGGCGCTCGGCATCGGCGACTCGGTGCACGTGCGCGATCTCGTGGTGCCCAACGTGACGGTGCTCACCGACGGCGACGCGACGCTCGCCACGGTCGTGCCGCCCACGGTGATGGAGGAGAAGGCTCCGGAGGACGCCGCGGTGGCCACCGAGGCCGCGGGCTCCGAGCCCGAGGTCATCGCCAAGGGCAAGAAGGACGAGGAGGGCGAGGCCAAGCCCGAGAAGGGCAAGGAGAAGTAGCGTTTCGTGCCGCTGGTGCTCGGCCTCGGCAACCCCGGCGCGCGCTACGCGAACACCCGCCACAACGTCGGGTGGCGCGTGGTCGAGCGGCTGGTGTCGCGGTGGGGAGCGCAGCCGGTGGAGTCGCCGGCGGAGTACCGGGCGTGGCGCGCGGTGCCCGCGGGCCGCGAGGTGGATCTGCTGGTGCCGCTCACGTTCATGAACCTGAGCGGTGAGGCGCTCGGCGCGTGGCGCGACCGCCACGGGTTCGAGGCCGCCGGGTTGCTGGCGGTGGTGGACGACGTCTACCTGCCGTTCGGAAGGCTTCGGCTCCGGACGGCGGGATCGAGCGGCGGGCACCGGGGGCTCGAAAGCCTCGAGGCGGTGATCGGCTCGCGGGACTGGAGCCGGCTCCGGATCGGGGTGGGGGCGGCGGAACACGCCGCCGGGCTGCGCGAGCACGTGCTGGAGGAGTTCGGCGAGGAGGAACTCGCCGCGGTCGAGGGAGTGGTCGGGCGCGCGGCCGATGCGGCCGAGTGCTGGTGCCTGGAAGGGCCGACGCAGGCGATGAATCGTTTCAATCGTTCGGAAGAGGAGGTGTCGGAATCGTGACCAAGTACGAAACGACGTTCATCCTCGAACCGGGTCTCGACGAGAACCGGGTCAACGAGGAAGTCGAGAAGGTCTCGGGCTGGATCAAGGACCTGAGCGGCGAAGTGATCGAGGTGCAGCGCTGGGGCAAGCGGCGGCTGGCCTACGAGATCAACCGGAAGCGCGACGGGATCTACACCATGGTCCTGTACCAGGGGGGCGGCGAGCTCGTGAAGGAAGTCGAGCGGCGGCTGCGCCTCAACGAATCGGTGATGCGGACGCTCACCGTGCTGCACGTTCCGCCCGAGCTGACCCAGGGCATTTCCGAAGAAGTGGCGGCTGCCGCGGCGGAAGACGGCGGCGACGACTGATCACGGCCCGCCGAGGCGGCGGGTCCGAGGCGCGCGGCACGCCCGGGAACTCCGGGAGCCCGCGTCCCACACTGCGAGCCCCGCGCGATCGCCAGGCGATCCGCGGGGAGGGAGGCCAGAGGGCGATCCATGGCTCGAGAGCGAGACGCAAAAGGGAAGGGCAAGGGAAAGGGCAAGGGCAAGGCCAAGGGCCTCGCCAAGAAGAAGTACTGCAAGCTGTGCTTCGAGAAGGTCGGCTTCGTGGACTACAAGGACGAGAAGCGCCTCGGCCGCTTCGTGACCGACCGCGGCAAGATCGTGCCGCGCCGCGTCTCGGGAACCTGCGCGAGGCACCAGAAGCAGCTGACGACGGCCATCAAGCGGGCGCGCCTGCTGGCGATGCTGCCGTTCACCAGTGACTTCTATCGCTGAGCGGAGCGGACCGGGCCGGGGAGTCGCGGCACTGCGCCTGACGGCGCTGCTGCTCGCGCTCGCGGTGCCCGCGATGCTCACGCCCGGCCCCTGGGCCGCGCTCTGGCTCGCGATCCCGGCGATCGTGGCCGGGACGCTGCTCGCGGCGTGGAGGTTCGGCCCGTGGGGCGGCCTCGCGCCGGCCGCGGCGCTGGCCGTGGGGGCGGCGGCGGTGGCGCCGGGCGCGTGGTGGGCGTGGTTCGTTCCGGCCACGGCGCTCACCGGGGCCTGGATGGGGTGGCGCGAGGAACGCGTCGAGTTCGCGGGCGGCCGCGCCTGGATGCTGTTCCCGGTGCTCGCCCTCGCGGCCCTGCTCACGCTGCTGCCGGGCTACGCGGCACGCATCGACCGGTTCGACGGGGCGCTGCGCGCCCAGGATCCGCAGGTGGCGAGCAGCCTGATCGAGATGGCCGCCGATCCCTCCTCGGCCTGGATGGTGCGCTCGTGGCTGCAGTCGTCCGAGACCAGCGACGCGGCCATCCGGCAGTGGGTGACGTCGTGGGCCGAGGCGCGCCGGAAGCTGCTGCCGCACATGGTGCCGAGCCTGTTGTTCGTGTGGATGGCGGTGCTGGTGGTGGCGGGGCGGGCGATGGCGGGTCGCGTCGCGGGCCTGCTGGGCTGGCCGCCGCTCGCGCGCATGCGCTTCGGGGAGTGGCGCCTCCCGGACGCGGCGATCTGGACGTTCCTCTCGGGCCTGGCCCTGGTGCTGGCACCGCTTCCGGCGGCGCTCCCCACCGGCTGGACCCTGCTCATCAACACCGGGATCGGGTTTTGTTTCCAGGGAATCGCGATCGTAGAATCCCTGCTGCTCGCGCGTGGAATCCCGCTTCCGGTGGTCGTTCTCACGCTCACCTTCGTGTTTCTGATCGCATGGCCGCTGTTCGTCATGACCGCGGCCGTGCTGGGATTGAGCGACGTGTGGCTCGACTACCGTCGCCTCGAGGCGTCCCCGGACGGGGATTCGCAGCCGTAGGAGGATGATCCGATGGACGTGATTCTGATCGAGGACCTGAAGGGCGTGGGCGCGAAGGGCGCCCTCGTCCACGTGAAGCCGGGCTTCGCCCGCAACTTCCTGCTGCCGCGGCGGCTCGCGATTCCGGCCGGCACCCGGGCCGCCAACCTCTACAAGGAGCTGCAGCGCCAGGGCGAGCTGCGCGACCAGAAGCGCCTGATCGAGGCGCGCGCCGAGGCCGCGAAGCTCGACGGGGTCGAGGTCAACATCCCGGCCCAGGCCAACGAGGAGGACACCCTGTTCGGCTCGATCACGTCCTCGGACATCGCCGAGGCGCTGGCCAAGGCCGGGCACGTGGTGGACAAGCGCCGCATCGAGCTCGAAGACCACCTCAAGCAGCTCGGCAAGTTCGACGTGCCGGTGCGGTTCCACGCCGGCGTCACCGCCACCGTGCGGGTCTGGGTGGTGCGCGCATGAGCGGGCGGGCCTGGACGGCGCTGTTCACGCTGGCCGCCCTGGGCCTGGCGGCCGGGCTGGCGCCCGCGGCGACGCCGCGCGCCGCGTCGCGCGCGCGCCCCGCGCTCCCCGAGTCGCTGCAGGTGCTGGTGCGGATCGGCCGCGAGGCGATCACGCGCGCCGACGTGCAGCGCCGGCTCGAGGAGCTGCCCGAGCAGGTGCGTCCCAGCTACACCACGCCCGACGGCCGCAAGCAGCTGCTCGACCGGCTGATCGAGGAGCGGGTCTGGATGCAGGCCGCCGCGCGCCGCGGGGTGGAGCGGCGTCCCGAGGTGCAGCGCCAGATCGAGCAGGCGCGCCGCGACCTGATGATCCGCACCTACCTGAACGAGGTGATGGCGGCGAACCCGGCGCCGAGCGATTCCGAGGCCAAGGTGTTCTACGACGCGCACGTCGCGGACTACCGGATCCCGGGCACCGTCACGGTCCGCCACATCCAGTCGAAGACCGAGAACGATGCCCGGCGCCTGCTGGGCTGGGCGCGTTCCGGACAGGACTTCGCGAAGCTGGTCCAGCGCTATTCCACCGACAGCCTGACCCGCGCCAACGGCGGCATGCTCGGAACCGTCACGCGCGAGGGCATGTTCGGGGCGCTCGGCCCCCAGCCCGCGCTCGCCGAGTTCGCCTTCACGCTCGAGGCCGGGCAGGTGGGCGGGCCGATCCGCACCGAGCGCGGATGGCACGTGGTCAAGGTGGAGGCGAAGTCCGAGGACTCGGTCCGGCCCTTCGAGCAGGTGCGCCCCGTGATCCAGCGCCAGATGAGCTCGCAGAAGTCGCAGGAGTTCTACCGCGACCGCCTCGAGGAGGCGCGCCGCGAACTGGGCGTCACCCCCGACTCGGCCGTGATCCGCTCGTTCCTCTCGGCGAAGAAGAGCGCGCGCGACCTGTTCAAGGAGGCGCAGGAGGCGGGCGCCCCGGCCGACCGCATCGGCCGCTACCGCGACCTGCTCCGGGAGTACCCGAAGAGCGACGTGAGCGCGCAGGCGCAGTTCATGATCGGCTTCATCTACTCCGAGGAGCTGCGCAACTACGACGAGGCCGAGAAGGAGTTCCGGCTGCTGCTCCGGAACTACCCGGACTCGGAGCTGGCGGCTTCGGCGCAGTGGATGGTGGACCACATGCGCACCGAGGACGCCCCCTCGTTCCTGAACCTCGAGGCGGATACCACGCGGAGCGCCCCGGCGCCCCGGAAAGGCTCGCGCGGCAAGCCGTGAACGTGGTCGAAGCCCAGGTGCACGGGCTGATCCTCGAAAAGAAGACGCAGCAGAACATCGTGATCCTGCGGGAGAGCGAGGGCGAGCGGATCCTGCCCATCTGGATCGGCCCCGGCGAGGCGCAGGCGATCCGGCGCATGCTGGCGGGGGAGAGCTTCCCGCGTCCGCTCACCCACGACCTCGTGGTGCTGGTGGTCGAGGGGATGCGCGCCAAGGTCGCGCGCGTGGTGATCGCCGACCTGCGCGAGAACACGTTCTTCGCCAGCATCTTCATCGAGCGCGAGAGCGAGGTGCTGTCGCTCGACGCCCGCCCCTCGGACTCGATCGCGGTGGCGCTGCGCGCCCGCGCGCCGATCTACGTGAACGAGAAGCTGCTGCAGCCGCCGCCCCAGGCCGACGAGGGCGAGCGCGAGGGCGAGCCGGACGATCCGCCCGAGCGGCCCCTCACCGACGAGGAGAAGGCCGAGCAGCTGCGCCGCTTCCTCGAAAAGCTCAATCCCGAAGACTTCGGCAAGTTCAAGCCGTGACGGCGACCGGATCCCGCACCCCCCGGCCCGGGCCGGCGCGCGCCCGGTTTCGCCCGGCCTCCGCGCCCGCCCGCGCCGCCCTGCTCCTCGCGTTCGCCGGGGCGGTGGGGCCCGCGTCCGCGCCGGCCCTCGCCGCGGGCGCGGCGCCCGCGAGGCTCTCGGTTCGGGTCGCGGACACCCTGCTGGCGGTCCATCCCGGCCGGAAGAAGGATC
>CAZIVR010000081.1:0-17710 GCA_964542745.1 uncultured bacterium | reverse complement strand
CGCGGCGGCCCACGCCCCGGCGCGCCCGCCGCCCGCCCGGGCCCGGCTCATCGGGCGTTCACCGTGATCACCGCGGGCAGCGGCACCCGCCCGCCGCCGGCCGCCGCGCCGGGTCCGGAGCGCGGGTTCCAGTGCCCGAAGCTCGCGTAGGCGAAGCGGTCGGCGCTCACGCACAGCTCGGCCTCGAGCCCGCCGTCCATGGACATGGCGTGAGTGGCCTCGAGCGGGGAGTCCTGCAGCCACCGCGCGAGTTCCCACAGCGTGTAGCTGCCCTCGGTGGTCAGCACCAGCAGCCGGCCCACCCGGTCCTGCGCGACCAGCGTGCGGTTCGCCTCCTGGTCGCTGTTGCGCACGCGGATGTTGCCGTCGCGGTCGAAGAGCATGAAGGACTGCGCCACCTCCCGCCACGCCCGCGCCACGTCGGCGAGGGAATCGGGCTCGAGGTCGAGCACCGAGGCCCCGTGGCCGCCCCCGACCGGCTCGGCCACCAGCGCCGCGCGGAACGTCGGGTGCGGCGCGGTCGAGACGCGCCGGCCGCCGCTGGTGAGCACGCCCATGTAGCGGTAGTCCGGGTAGTACTGGCCGGCGTTGAAGGCCGCGAGGGCGCCGGTCGCCTGCATCCACTCCACGATCGAGAGCGGCCGCCCCTCGGGCCGCTGCGAAAAGTGGTGCACGCCGATCCGCACCCGCGCCGGGTCGAGCCGCAGGATCGCGATCTCGGACGAGCCGCGCCGGCAGTAGGGATCGCCGCGCAGCAGGGTGAACTCGAGGCCGTCGGCGAGCGGCCGCCAGCGGATCGCGCCGCCCGGCCGGAACACCACCACCAGCGCGACGACCAGCGCCGCGAGCGCGGTGAGACGACCCATGGGAAGCCGGCGCGGAGCGGTCACGGCGGCATTCTCCGCGCCGGGGGCGCCGCGGCGCAACCCGCGGCCCGCGGGATCAGGCGGCCCGGCGGTTCTCGCCGGCGCAGCGCCGCATCAGCTCGCCGAGCGCCTCGAGGCCGAGCGCCAGGTCGTGATGCTCCACGGCGTGGAGGCGTGCCGCCTCGCCCATGGCCGCGCGCGCCTCGTGGTGGGTGAGCAGCATCGCCACCCGGTCGGCGAACAGCGCCGGCGACTCGGGGGAAGCCAGCATGCCGCTGCCGTGCTGGAGAAGCTCGGCATGGATGCCGCGGCCGCTCGCCACCACCGGAATCCCGCAGGCGAACGCCTGGAGCACGAACAGCCCGCACGGGTCGTCCCACAGGCTCGGCGCGATCCCCACGTCGCTCGAGGCGAGCACCGCCGGCCAGTCGCCGGGCTCGATCCGCCCCGCGAGCCGCACCTGCGACCCGATCCCGAGCTCGGAGCACTCGGCCGCGAGCGGCCCCTCCCAGCCCGGGTTCGCCGGGTCGTCGCCGGCGATCACGAACTCGGCGTCCGGCACGCGGGCGCGCACGCCCACCATCACGTCGATCAGCACGCCGAGCCCGCGCGCGTGCGAGGGCGGCCCGAGCAGGACGACGCGGTTGCCCCTTCCCCGCGACGCCCACAGCTCGCGCGCCGTCTCGCCCGACGGCGGCGCGGGGTCGGGCCGGAAGCACTCGCCATCCACGCCGAGCCCCACCAGCTCCACGGGCCTCCCGAGCAGCGCCCGCAGCCGTTCCGCGTGGAAGCGCGCGTGGGCGACGACCGCCGCGGCGCGACCGGGAAGGCGCAGCCGCAGCTCCATGTCGCGCAGCCGGTCGAAGCCGGCGCACGGGCCGCACTCGTCGGCCGGGTAGCGCAGCTCGCAGCGGCGGTACGAGGGCCGCCGCATCAGGTCGTCGTTGGGGCACAGCGGCCAGTGCCCGAAAACGTCCACCACCAGCGGGGCGCCGGCGAGCGCCTCCACGCCCCGGCCCCCGAAGGGCCCGGCGCTCAGCGCGTAGACGAGGTCGGGGCCCGCGGCGAGCCCGTCGGCGAGCGCGGAGGCGAAGCCCGCCGCACCGTGGGGATGGAGCGCCACGCCCGGGGGCGGCGCGGCCAGCGGGTCCCGGCACGCGGCCTCGACCCGCCAGCCCAGCGACTGGGCGTGGGAGGCGACGTCGGCCGACCACCACGAGGCCTCGCACAGCACGGACCGGTCGAAGCGGTCCGCGATGAGGAGGAGCCTCATGCGGCCCGGTCCTCGTCCTCCCTCTGGTCGAAGTAGGCGGTCAGGGCGTCGAGGTCGGCGCGCGCCGCGTGGTGGCCGGGGTGCAGCCACAGCGTGTGGGTGAGCAGGCGCATCGCCCCTTCGACCGCTCCGAGCTCGAAGCACGCGGAGGCGGCGAGGTAGCAGAGCAGCGGCTCGTGCGGCGAGAACGACAGGCCGCGCAGCGCCCGCGACAGGGCCTCGCGGGGATGGCCGCGCCGGAGTGCGGTCTCGGCGCCGCGGGACAGCCCCTTCGCCGCCTCGCGGTCCGGCGGCTCGTCGAGGCCGGGGATGAAGCGCTGGAGTTCGTTCAGCGTCGTGCGGAGACGCTGCGTCACGTAGTTCTCGAGCTGAGGTTCGTCGGATTCGAGAACGCGATCCGCGAGCCTCCCGAGGGCGCGCGTCAGTTCGCCCATCGAGGGGTGCTTGGTCTCCGACATGACGAGTCCCTCCCGCCGGCTCCCTGCCCCGCGTGCGCCGCGGCGGGCTCGCACGAGAAGGAGGCGCGCCGCAAGCGCGCTTCGAGCAGGATTATCGGCGGGTCCTTCCGGACCCTGAATGAAAAGGATGGGGCGCTCGGTCGGGCGCGGCCGGCGCGGAAATTTCCCTCAAGAAACGGCGGCGCGCAGGAACTGCGCGAGCACGTTGGCGGCCACCGACCGGCGGTAGTCGGCCTCGGAGCGCACGTCGTCGATCGGCGTGAAATCCAGCAGGAGCGCCGCGCAGGCCGCCTCGATCGTCTCGGGGGTCAGGCGGCGCCCGACCAGTTCGCCCTCGGCGTTCCGGGCGCGCGCCGGGGTCGCCGCCATGCTGCCGTAGGCGAGCCGCGCGTGGGTCACCTCACGGCCCGGCTTCGCGGCCAGCAGCCCGGCGAACACCACCTTGGAGATGCTCTGCGCCCGGCGCGTCCCCACCTTGCGGAAGAACGCGCGGCTCCCGGCGGGGGGCGAGGGAATCGTCACCGCGGTGATCAACTCGCCGGGCTCGGCGGCGAGTTGCCGGTAGCCCCGGTACAGCTCGGCGAACGGAACCTCCCGCGCGCCCCGCATCGAGCGCAGGTGCACGACCGCGTCGTGGGCCAGCAGCACCGGGAGCGAATCGCCGGCCGGCGAGGCGTTGGCGATGTTGCCCGCGATCGTGGCGCGGTTCTGGATCTGCCACGCCCCCACCTCCGCGGCGGCGGCCGCGAGCGAGGGGAAGCGCCGCCGGATCGCCGGGTGCTCGCGCAGCGCGCGGAAGGTGACGCCGCCGCCGATCGTCACCGAGCGCGCCCCCACCAGCACGTGCTTCAGCTCCGCGAGGCGCGAGACGTCGAGGTAGCGCCCGGGCGGCTGGGTTCCGGCGTTCAGGTAGACGTAGAGATCGGTGCCGCCCGCGATCGGCGTGGGGCGCACCTCGGACGCCAGGTGCTTCAGGGCCTCGGCGAGCGTGCGCGGCCTCAGCAGCTCGAGCGTGGAGAGCGCCGACTTCATCGCGCGCGCTTCCGCGCCGTGACCGCGGACCGGCGGACCGCGGGGCGCGCGGCCGGGCGCTCGAGGCGCGCGGCCCGGCGCGGCGTGCGCGACGCGCGTGTCCGCTTCCCCGCCGCCTTCTTACGACTCGCGGGCTTCGCCAGCGCGACCCGGCGGATCGCCGGGGGCCGGGCCGCCGCGCGCACCGCGTCCACGATCTTCTGGTAGCCCGTGCACCGGCACAGGTTCCCGGCCAGCGCCTCGCGCACCTCGGCGTCGCCGGGCACGCGGCCCTTCACGCGCTCGAGCAGCTCGACCGCGGTGACGAGCATCCCCGGCGTGCAGATCCCGCACTGGGCGGCGCCGAACTCCACGAAGCAGCGCTGCAGCCGCGAGAGCGTCTTCCCGCGCGCCAGCCCTTCGACCGTGACGATCTTCGCGCCCTCGGCCTGCGCCGCGGGCACCAGGCACGAGCACACGCTGCGGCCGTCCATCAGCACGCTGCACGCGCCGCACTCGCCCTCGCCGCAGCCCTCCTTGCTGCCCGTCAGCCTGCAGTCCTCGCGCAGCACGTCGAGCAGGCGCTTCATGGGCGGCACCCGCACGCCGTAGCGGCGCCCGTTGACGAGCAGGGACAGCTTCACCCGGGCGCTCACCGGCGCGCCTCCATCTGGGCGGGCGAATGGCGGCGGGTGCCGGGCATGCGACGGCTCATCGGGTCTGATCCTCTTCTCGGGCGTCGGGAGCCTCGGGATTTTCGGACGCGGCGCGCGCCACGGCGAACGGCGGCGCGCCGTGGCGCGCCTCGAACGCCGCGAGCATCGCGGCGGCCAGCTCGGTGGCGCCCTCGCCGGCGCGCCACGCGAAGCGCAGCCGGCGGTGATCGGCGAGCTGCCACAGCGCACTCCCGCCCTCGGCGCCGATCGCGGCGCCCGAGCCGTAGCGGATCGAGCGCTTGATGCGCTGCTGGAGCTGGTTCCGCACGCCGGTCCCGTCGGCGGCCGCGACGTACAGCACCACCGCCCCGGGCACCCAGCGCTTCTCGAGCACCTCGGGCTTCACGCTCGGGTTCATGCCACGGTAGCGGCCCGCCGGGCTGCTCGGCATGAACCGCGGCGGGTCGGCCGGTTCGCGCACCACCACGAGCACGCCGCGCGCGACCGGCACCTCGAGGCAGCCCGAGCGCGCGAGGTCGGCGACCGTGGCGAACCCCTCGAAGCCCGCGGCGCGGAGCGCCTCGGCGCTCTCGAGCATCGCGGGCGAGCACTCGACCGGCGGGTTCGGGGCCGCGGTCATCACGTCCGCCCCTCGCGGCGCGCGACGGCGCGCCGGCCGCGGGGCCGCACGATGCCCCGCGCGTTCACGCCGCGCCCCCGTTCGCCATCGCCCTCAGCACCCGCTCCGGGGTGGCCGGGATCACGTCGAGGCGCCGGCCGGTGGCCTGCGCGATCGCCGCGATCACCGCGGGGGCCGGCACGTCCATCGGCAGCTCGCCCACGCCCTTCGCGCCGAACGGGCCGCCCGAAAACGGATTCTCGACGATCGCCACCTTCATGGGCGGGGCGTCCGCCGAGGTCGGAATGATGTAGTTGGTGAGCTGGTGGTTCCACACCCGGCCGTCCTTCCAGCGCACCTCCTCGGTGAGCGCCCAGCCCAGGCCCTGCAGCGTGCCGCCTTCGATCTGGCCCTCGGCCAGCACCGGGTGGATCGCGCGCCCGATGTCCTGCGCGGTCGCCACCTCCAGTACACGCGTCTCCCCGGTGTCGAGATCCACCTCGACCTCGGCCGCGAGCGCTGCGTAGGAGAACACCGGGTAGGCGTCGCCGCGGTACGCCTCGTCGTCCCACTGGATCCACGCGGGCTTCTCGTACTTGCGCTCGATCCGGAGCGGGCCGCGCGCGCGGAGGAACTTCCTCGCCACCTGCCGGAAGTCGGCGTCGCTCCGGAGCGGGCGCTCGACGAACAGCTCGAGCCGCTCGCGCATCGCCTCGCCGCAGCGCGCCAGCAGCCCGCCCACCACCATGCAGGTGCGCGAGGCCACGGTCGGCCCGCTGTTCGGCACCTCGAGCGTGTCCGGCGTCTGCACCACCACCAGGTCCGGCGAGACCCCGAGCCCCTCGCCCACCATCTGCGCGAAGATCGTCTGGGTGCCCTGCCCGATCTCGGTGTTCGAGGTGAGCGCGCGCGGGCGGCCGTCCGCGGTGAGGTCGAGCGCCACCACCGAGCCGAGCCGCGTCTCGCCGCTGCCGGTGAAGCCCGCGCCGTGGTAGGCGAGCGCGAGCCCGATGCCCCGGCGCAGGCGCCGCCCGTTCGCGGTCCCGGCGCCGCGCCCGGCGCGCGGCCGCCCGCCGTTCCGCTCGGCGGCTTCGGCCGCGGCGTTCTCGCGCGCGTAACGGGCGCGCTTCTCGGCGTAGCCCGCGAGGGCGGCGGTGCGCTCGAGGCACTCGATCGCGCCCACGCTCTCGCGCAGCGTCTGGCCGGTCGGCGTGACGTCGCCCACGCGCACGGCGTTCTTCAGGCGCAGCGCGAGCGGGTCGAGCCCCAGCTCCGCCGCGATGCGGTCGAGGTGACACTCCACCGCGAACTGGGTCTGCGGGGCGCCGAAGCCGCGGAAGGCGCCGTTGGGCGGCGTGTGCGTCGCCACCGCGCGGGCGCGGATCCGCGCCGCCGGCCAGCGGTAGGGCCCGGCCGCGTGGATCGCCCCGCGCGACAGCACCACCGGCGAGAGGGTCACGTAGGCGCCGCCGTCCATCACGCAGTCCATGTCGAACGCGGTGAGCGTGCCGTCGCGCTTGACCCCGGCGCGCACCTTCATCACCGCCGGATGGCGCTTGGTGGTCGCGGCGATGTCCTCGAGGCGGTCGTACATGATCTTGACCGGCTTCCCGCTCTTCCACGCCAACAGCGCCGCGTGGGCGCCGATCATCGAGGGGTACTCCTCCTTCCCCCCGAAGCCGCCGCCCGTCACGGTCTGCACCACGCGCACCCGGTCGGCGGGCAGCCCGAAGGCGCGGATCAGCGCGTGATGGACGTAGTACGGGCACTGGAGCGAGCCGCGCACCAGCAGGCCGCCCTGCTTCGTGCGCTCCGCGATCATGCCGTTGTTCTCGATGTAGATGTGCTCCTGGTGGCCGACGTGGTAGGTGCCTTCGAGCACCAGGTCGGCCGCCGCGAACTCGGCGTCGAGATCGCCGCGCGCGATCAGGATCTCCTTGAAGACGTTGTCCTCGCCGTGGATCAGGCCCTTGAGCGCCAGCGAGTCCTCGACCGTGAGCACGGCCTCCAGCGGCTCGACCTCGACCCGCACCGCGCGCACCGCCGCCTCGGCGTGCTCCGCGCTCTCGTGCGCCACGAGCAGGATCGGCTCCTCGGCGTGGCGGATCTCGGACTCCGCGAGCAGCGGCTGGTCCTCGGCGATCAGCGCGACCACGTTCTCGCCGGGAATGTCCTTGTGGTCCGCGACCGTCACGCCCTTCCAGTCGAAGGCCGGATCCAGCTCGATGCGCCGGATGCGCCCGTGCGGAACCGTCGAGCGCACGGTGCGCCCGTGCAGCATGCCGGGCACGCGCAGGTCGTCCACGTAGAGGGCGCGGCCCGTGACCTTGTCCGGCGCCTCGGCCTTGGGGATCGAGACGCCCACCGAACGCGGGCGGCGGAGCACGGAGAGTCCGCGCGTCGCCTTCAACTAGAGCTCCACGTCCCGGTTCACGTCCTTGTAGTAGATGTAGCGGGCCGGCTCCGAGCTGGTGGCGTAGAACGACTGCGGGCAGTAGGGGCCCATCCAGATGAAGTCGCCGGCCTTCACCTCCATCCAGCGGTCCCCGAGGAAGTAGAGCCCCTGGCCCTGCAGCATGTAGAGCCCGTGCTCCATGACGTGGGTCTCGGTGATCGGGAGCGAGAACCCGGGCGGGAAGGTGAAGATGTTCATGGCCATGTCGAAGGCGAGGTCGGCGGGCAACAGGGTCTTGAGCAGCAGTTCCTCGACCCCCATGAAGGGTTCGCCCTTCACCTCGGACTCGCTGCCCACCACGTCGTGGGGCGCCTTCGGGCCGAACGCCTGGTACGGCTTCTTGAGCCAGAGCATCCGCGACTTCGCGCGCGCGAGCACCTTGAAGCGCGCGCCGGGCGGCAGGTAGGCGTAGCCGCCCGCGCCGAGGCGGTGGCCGCGGCCGTTCGCGTCCAGCTCGACGTCGCCCTCGACCACGTAGAAGAAGCCCTGCAGGTGCGGCGCCTGCTGCTGTCCGGTGCCGCCGCCGGCCGCCAGGTCGAGCAGGTACATCGCGAACCGGGCGCCGAGCACCGGCGCGGCCAGGATGCGCGCCTCGGCCTGGGTCCACTCCGGCAGCACGCTCGCGGGTATGCCCTCGGGCGGCAGCAGGCAGAAGTTGCGTTCCACCACCACCCGGCTCGTCACCAGTCCCTGCTGCGGCATGCGATTCCCCTCGCGTCCCTTTCCGCTCTCCCCTACATTCCCGCGCTCAACCGAGGAGAGAACCCATGCAGACCGCCCTCAATCCCGACGACCTGCGCCCGTGGATGGAACGCCTGAGCGCCGCCAACCGCGAGGTCGCGCGAGCCTACCCCGGCGACCGGCTGGATCGCCAGCCCGTGCACACCGTCTACGGCGGCGCGCAGCTGTTCTCGGCGGACATCGCGGCCCGGCTCGGCGCCGCCGCGGTGCGGACCTTCGAGGAGTACGCCCCGGACGCCGAAACGTTCGCCGGGGCGCTGGGCCTCGGCGGCCGCGACGCCTTCCACCGCACGCTGCACACCCGCGTGGCCGAGAAGCTGCGGCGCGAGCCGGTCGAGGACTTCCGCATCGACTTCGAGGACGGCTACGGCAACCGGCCCGACGCCGAGGAGGACGGCCACGCCGTGAAGAACGGCGAGGAGACCGCGCGCGGCCTGCGCGAGGACACGCTCCCCCCCGCGATCGGCATTCGCGTGAAGCCGCTCACCGACGAACTGCGCGGCCGCTCCCTCCGCACGCTCGACCTCTACCTCGGCTCGCTGGTGCGCTCGAGCGGGGGCCGGCTGCCGCGGGACTTCGTCGTGACCCTGCCCAAGATCACGACCGGCGAGCAGGTGGCGGTGTTCGTCGAGGTGCTCGAGCTGCTGGAGCGCCGTCTCGGGCTCGCTCCGGGCGCCGTGCCGATCGAGCTGATGGTGGAGACGCCGCAGAGCATCCTCGGCCCCGAGGGGCGCGTGCTGCTCCCCGATTTCGTGCGCGCCGGCCGCGGCCGGGTGCGCGGCGTGCACTTCGGCGTCTACGACTACACGGCGAGCTGCAACATCACCGCCCGCTACCAGGCGCCCGGGCACGACGCCTGCGACTTCGCCCGGCACGTCATGCAGGTCACGATGGCGGGAACCGGCGTGACGCTCTCGGACGGCGCCACCACGATCATGCCGGTGGGCCCGCATCGCGCCGCGCCCGGCGGCCCGCCGCTCACCGCCGCCCAGCTCGACGAGAACCGCCGCGCGGTGCACCACGGGTGGAAGGTGCACTTCGACGACGTGCGCGCGTCGCTGCGCAACGCCTACTACCAGGGCTGGGACCTGAACCCCGCCCAGCTCCCGTCGCGCTACGCCGCCGTGTTCTCGTTCTTCCTCGAGGCGCGCGAGGAGGCGGCGCTCCGGCTCCGCGCGTTCGTGGACCGCGCCGCGCAGGCCACGCTCTCGGGCTCGGTCTTCGACGACGCCGCCACCGGGCAGGGCCTCCTCAACTTCTTCCTGCGCGGGCTCTCGTGCGGCGCGCTCACCGAGGACGAGGCGCTGGCCACCGGCCTCACGCTCGAGGAGATCCGCGGGCGGAGCTTCGTGAAGATGCTGGCGGGGCGGGGACTGAAGAGCACGGCCTGACCGGGCCCCGCCCCCTCAACTCCCCCGGTACGTCGAGTACCCGAACGGGCTCAGCAGCAGGGGCACGTGGTGATGCTGGGCGGCGTCCTTCACGTCGAAGGTGATCGCGGCCTCGGGGTGGAAGCACTCCTGCCCGCGGGCGGCGAAGTAGGCGCCGGTCCCGAACGTGAGCCGGTAGCGGCCGGCGTCGAGCTTCGCGCCGGCGGCGAGCAGGTCGCGCACCCGGCCGTCGTCGTCCGTGACGCGCTCGGCGAGCGCGATCCAGCCGCGGTCCTTCGTGAACAGCTCGAGCCTCACGCCGACGCCGCGCGCCGGAGCGCCCAGCGCGAGATCGAGCACGTGCGTGGTGATGCCGCTCATCGTCAGCCTCCCTCCCCCAGCAGCTTCTCGATCCGGAGCCGCGTGATCTTGCGCTGCTCCGCGGCGGCGATCGCCAGCTCGGCGTCCGGATCGTTGCCGATCCGCGCGCGCAGCAGCGCGAGCATCTCCCCGGCCGACTTGCCGGTGGCGCACACGATGAAAATGTAGCCGAAGCGCTCCTCGTAGGCGCGGTTCCCCTCGGCGAGCGCCCGCAGCGTCTCCTCGCCCGCGGCCGCCGCGCCCGCCTGCTCGGCGCCCGCCCACGCGGCGGTGGCCGCGAACTTCGCCCGCAGCGCCGAGACGTCGCCGATCTTCGGGTGGTGCGCGAAGGCCTCCAGCCAGTCGCCGCGCTCGAGCTCCGAGAACGCGCGGTCGGAGGCCGCGAACAGCGCGGCCGCGTTCCCGAAAGGCCGCGCGGCGTTCACGGCCTCGACCCACCGCGAGGCGCCGCAGCAGCGCTCGAGCGCGGCGCGCGCCTCGTCGCGGGAGAGCGCGTCGAGCGCCTCGATCGTCACCGGGCGGCGGCGCGGCGACCGCGCGCTCCGGGCCACGCGGGCACGCCCCGGCTCACGCCGGCTTCCCCACGAGGTGCGCGACCAGGGCCGGCAGGAGCTCGCGCGCGAACCCGACGCCCAGCGCGAGGTGCCGCGACGAGGTGATCTCGTCGGGATGGTGGCTCACGCCGCCCTGGCTCGGGACGAACAGCATGAGCGAGGGCACGCCGGCCGCCGCCAGCACCATGGCGTCGTGTCCCGCGCCGCTCGCCATCACGCGATGCGGCACGCCGCGTTCCGCGGCGAGGCGGACCGCAATCTCCACGAACGCCGGGTGCATGGCGATCGGGTCCTGCCGCGACACGATCTCCCAGGCGAACGCAACATTCCGCCGCATCGCGATCTCGCGCGCGGTGGCCTCGATCGCGTAGGCGAGCCGGCCCAGCGCGGGCGCCATCACGTGCCGGAGGTCGAGCCGCATCTCGCAGGCGCCCGGGACCACGTTGTAGAGGCCCGGCGAGGCCACCAGCGCCCCGACCGTGGCCACCGCCGGATCCCCCTGCTCGCCGGCCACGCGCTCCACGGCCAGCGCGATCTCGGCCGCCGCGGCGAGCGCGTCGCGGCGCATCCGCATCGGCGTGGTGCCGGCGTGGCGCGCGGCCCCGGCCAGGGTCACGCGCACCCGGTGGAATCCGGCGATCCGGTCCACGATGCCGAGGTCCTTGCCCTCGGATTCGAGCACCGGTCCCTGCTCGATGTGGAGCTCGAGAAACCCGACCGCGGGCTGCGGAACGGTGGGACCCTTCTCCACGCCGCCCGGCGCGGCGCAGCCGCGCGCCTCCGCCGCGGCCAGCGCGCGCCGCCACGAGACGCCGTCGCCGTCGCGGAGCGCGTCGCTCTCCCCCGGCGCGACGCGGCCGGCCAGCGCGCGCGCCCCGAGGAACGCGCTCGGGAAGCGGCTGCCCTCCTCCTCGCACGTGACGAGTCCCACCACCGGGATCGGCGTCACGCCGCGCAGCGCGGACGCCAGCAGCATGCCGGCGAGCGCGCCGTAGGCGCCGTCGAGCGCGCCGCCCTCGCGCACCGTGTCGAGATGCGAGCCGGTGAGGAAGATCGGCCCGGGCGGCCGGGCCGGGTCGTGCAGGTAGAGGTTGCCCGCCGAGTCGCGCGTCGCGACCAGCCCGCGCGCCCGCGCCTGCGTGGCGAGCCACGCCTGCGCCTCGCACCACGCGTCGTCGTAGGCGAGCCGCGTGACGCCCGGGCCGGAGCCACCGAAGCGGGCGAGCGCCTCGACGAGCCGGGTCACGGCGAGCGGCGAGAGGTCCACGGTCGGCGCGGTCATGCGCGGGGCACGCTAGCGAATCGCCCGGGCCGCGTCGAGAATCGCGGCGCCGCGCGGCGGGCCGGCGAACGTTCCCTCGCGCTGCACCAGGCCGCCCCGGAGCCAGGTCGCGACCACCCGGCCCCGCAGGGTGCGGCCCGCGTACGGCGTCACCTTGTGCCGGTGGTGGAGCGTCGCGGGCTCGACTCGCGACATCGCGTCGGGATCGAAGGCCACCAGGTCCGCGTCCCGGCCGGGGGCGATCTCGCCCTTGCGGCCCGCGAGCCCGGCGAGCCGCGCCGGAGCCGCGCTCATCCAGCGCGCGAGGTCCGCGAGCGCCGCGCCGCGAAGGGAGGCCTCGGTCCAGGTCGCGGCGAGCGAGAGCTGGAGCGAGGCGATCCCGCCCCACGCCCGCCGGAAGTCGCCCTCGGCCGGGAGCTTGAGATCGGGGGGGCAGGGCGAGTGATCGGTGGCGACCAGGTCCAGGTCGCCGGCGCGCAGCGCCTGCCACAGCCGGTCGCGGTTCGCGCGCTCGCGGATCGGGGGCGCGCACTTGAACTCCGTGGCGCGGGCGCGGATCCCCTCGGCGTCGAAGACGAGATAGTGCGGGCAGGTTTCGGCGGTCACCGGGAGCCCCTCGCGCCGCGCCTCCGCGAGCCGCGGAATCGCCTCGGCGGCGCTCACGTGGACGACGTGCACCCGGCACCCGGTCTCGCGGCACAGCCGCAGCAGCAGCTCGATCGCGGCGCACTCGGCGCCGGGCGGGCGGCTCGCGAGCCAGGTGGAGTGCGCGCACGGGTCGCCGTCGCGCACCGCGGGCCGGGCCGCCGCCGCGTCCAGCTCCGCGGGGGACTCGGCGTGCGCGAGCAGCGGCAGCCCGAGCCGCGCGATCACCGGCATGGCCTCGCGCAGGTTGGACTCGCCGACGTGGGCGAACTCGTCCACGCCCGAGGGCGAGAGAAAACACTTGAAGCCGCGCACGCCCGCGGCCGCGAGCGGCTCGAGACGGGCGGCGTTGCCGGGCACCACGCCGCCCCAGAACGCGACGTCCACGTGGCAGCGCCCGTGCGCGGCGGCGAGCTTCGCGGCGAGCGCCTCGGGCGAGCAGGTCGCGGGCACCGAGTTGAGCGGCATGTCCACGAGCGTGGTGACGCCGCCGGCCGCGGCGGCGCGCGTCGCGGTCTCGAAACCCTCCCAGTCGGCGCGCCCGGGATCGTTCACGTGGACGTGCGTGTCCACGAGCCCGGGCAGCAGCCAGAGCTCGTCGAGGTCTTCGACGGTCGCCCCCCCGGGACCCGCCCGGAACTCGCGGGTCGGGATCACCGAGGCGATCCGCCCGCCCTCGATCGTGACGACCGCGTCCGTCACGCCCTCCGGCGTGACGACGTACCTCGAGCGAAGCGACAGGGAATCGGATGCCTCGGCCCGGGAACCCATGGCGGCATTCTAGGCATTCGGGCGGTCATGCGCAGGAGGAGCCCGATGGAGGATCGCCGCAGACTCGCCCCGTTCGTGATCGCGCTCACGCTGCTCGCCGCGGCGGCGGTCCAGCTCGCCGAGCCGCCGCGGGCTGGCGCCGGCGCGTGGACGCGCGAGCCGGGCGGCCGCTTCCTCAAGCTCGGGCTCGACCGCTGGTCCACGCCCGACCGGCTCGACGCCACGGGCGCGCGGGTCGGCTACGCGAAGGGCATCCACGGCCAGCCGGGCGGCGGCCGCTTCTCCGCGAACGCGCTGCGCGGATACGCCGAGTTCGGATGGCGCGAAGGATGGACCGCGATCGCCGCGGGCTCGGTGGAGGCGCTCGAGGCCGACTACGGGATCGCCACGCTCACGAGCGCGGGGATCGGCGATCTCCACCTCGGCCTGCGCCGCCGCCTGGTCGCGGGACCGGTCGTGGTCGCGGCGCAGGGCGACCTCAAGGTTCCCACCTTCTACGACGCGGCCGAGAGCCCGGCCCTCGGCACCGGCAAGCTCGACGCGGGCGGCCGCCTGCTCGCCGGCGCCTCCAGCGCCACGCTCTACGCCAGCGCCGAGGCCGGCTTCCTCGCGCGCGGAGCGCGGGCCGACGAAGTCCCCTACGCGCTCGAGGCCGGCTGGTCTCCCTCGCCCGCGGTGCTGCTGCGCGGCGAGCTGCGGGGGGCTTCGAGCGTCGGCGCGGCGCGTACCGGCGCGGCTCCGGCCGGCGTGCCCGGCATGTTCGATCCCGCGCTCGCGAGCGCGCGCTGGCTCGCGGCGGGCGGCGCGGTCGTGATCCGGGGCATGCCGGTGGACGTGGTGTTCGAAGCGAGCCGCGTGCTCGAGGGCCGCAACACGCTCGCGGGCACCCGGCTCGGCGTCTCGATCTGGCACACGCGCTGACGCGCGGCGCCGCGGGACGACCGGCGCGGCGCGCGCGGTCACCGCCGCGCCGTGCGCGCCACGGCCCGCTGCTATACTGCGCCGCGATGCTCCGCCCCGTTCCCTTCCTCGCGCGCGCCGCCCTGCTCCTCGCCCTCGCCCTGAGCGCCGCGTGCGCGCCGCGCCCGGCCGGGCGCGCCGGGACGGCGGCGAACGCGACCTACTTCGGCGACACCTCCCCGCCGCGCGACAACATCCTGCGATTCAACGTCGGGGCGGAACCCGAGATCTACGATCCGGGCTTCGCCGTCGGCCAGCCCGACGGCCGCGTCGCGCGCATCCTGTTCGAGGGGCTCACGCGCGAGGACGCGAAGACGCTGGAGCCGCGGCCCGGCTGCGCGGAACGCTGGTCGCTGAGCCCGGACGGCCTCACCTACACGTTCCACCTGCGCCGCGGGCTCGCGTGGAGCGACGGCCGGCCGATCACCGCCGAGGACTTCCGCTGGTCGTGGCTGCGCGTGCTGAAGCCCGGGAACGCGGCGCGCTACGCCGGGCTCCTCTACCCGATCCGCGGCGCCGAGGAGTTCAACCGGGGCACGATCCAGTCGCCGGACAGCGTCGGCATCGAGGTGGTGGACGACTCCACGCTGGTGGTGCGGCTCGAGAACCCGACCGCCTACTTCCTCTACCTGGTCCAGTTCTACACCTACCTCCCGGTGCCGCGGCACGTCATCGAGAAGCACGGCGACCGCTGGACGCGCCCCGGGAACATCGTGAGCAACGGCGCGTTCGTGCTCGAGGACTGGCGCCAGAACGCCTTCTTCAAGTTCCGCCGCAACCCGCGCTTCTGGAACGCCGACTCGGTGCGCCTCGACGGCATCATCGCCTTCACGGTGGACGACCTGAACACCTCCACCAACCTCTACAAGGCGGGCGTGATCGACTGGAACCCGAGCGGCTACATCCCGTCCCAGTTCATTCCCTACCTGCGCGACTACGCCGACTTCCGGCACGGGCCCTACCAGGGCGTCTACTTCTACTCGATGTGCGTGAAGGAGAAGCCGCTCGACGACGTGTGGGTGAGGCGCGCGCTCAACGCCGCCGTGGATCGCGAGGCCATCGCCTACGACCTGCTCAAGCGGAGCCGCGAGCCGTGGGGCAACTTCTCCCCGAGCGGCTACCCCGGCTACCGCCACCCGCCCGGCGTGCGCTACGACCCCGCCTACGCGCGCGAGTGCCTGGCGAAGGCCGGGTTTCCGGGCGGCAAGGGATTCCCGAAGATCTCGATCCTGTTCAACACCAGCGAGGACCACCGCCGGATCGCCGAGGCGATCCAGGCGATGTGGAAGCGCGAGCTGGCGATCGAGGTCGAGCTCTCCAACCAGGAATGGGGCTCGTACCTCCAGGCCACGTCGAGCCTCCAGTACCAGGTGGCCCGCCGCTCGTGGATCGGGGACTACCTCGACCCCTCGACGTTCCTCGGGCTCGGGGTGACCGGCGACGGCAACAACCGCACCGGTTGGAGCGACCCGCGCTTCGACGCGCTGATGCGGCGCTCGGCGCGCGAGCTGGATCCGGTGAAGCGGATGGCGACGCTCACCGAGGCCGAGTCGCTCCTGATCGCCGACGGGCCGTTCCTGCCCATCTACCATTACTCGACCAACGAGCTGGTGAAGCCCTACGTGCACGGCATCCACCGCACCGCGCTCGACGTCCACCCGCTCAGCTACGTGTGGATCGACCGCGACTGGAAGCCGGGCGCCCCGGCCACCGCCGGCGACGCCGAAGCCGCCCCCGGGGCGCGGGAGGCCTTCGCGGCGATCGCGTCGCTCGCCGCGCGCGGGAGCTCGCGTTGAACCTCGCCTCGTTCCTCGTGCGCCGGCTGCTGCTCATGATCCCCACGCTGTGGGCGATCGCGACCGCGGCCTTCCTCATGGTGCGCATGGCCCCGGGCGGACCGTTCCAGTCCGAGCGCGAGATCCCGGCCGCGGCCAAGGAACAGCTGCTCCAGAAGTTCGGGCTGGACCGGCCGCTCCACGAGCAGTACTTCAGCTTCCTCGGGAACGCGGTGCGCTTCGACTTCGGGCCCTCGTACAAGTTCCCGTCGCGGCAGGTGAACGAGATCATCCTCGACGCCCTGCCGGTGTCGCTCGAGCTGGGCGGATGGGCGCTGCTGGTGGCGCTGCTGGTCGGCATCCCGATCGGGGTGATCGCGGCGGTGAAGCAGAACACCAGCGCCGACTTCCTCTCCATGACCTTCGCGCTCGCGGGGGTCTCCATCCCCAACTTCGTGCTCGGGCCGGTGCTGGTGCTCGGCATCGCGCTGAGTTTCTTCCTGCTGCCACCCGCCCTGTGGCAGGGGCCCGAGAGCCGCGTGCTGCCGGTGCTCACGCTTTCGACCGCCTACGTGGCCTACGTGGCGCGCCTCACCCGCGCGGGGATGCTCGAGGTGCTCGGGCAGGACTACATCCGGACCGCGCGGGCCAAGGGCCTCGCGGAACGCGTGGTGGTGACCAAGCACGCGCTGCGGCTCGGCCTGATGCCGGTGGTCTCGTACCTGGGGCCCGCGGCGGCGCGCATCATGATGGGCTCGGTGGTGGTCGAGTCCATCTTCGCGGTGCCGGGGCTCGGGCGCTACCTGGTGAACGCCGCCTTCAACCGCGACTACACGCTGGTGCTCGGCACGGTGCTCTTCTACGCGGCGTTCCTGATGATCCTGAACCTGCTGGTGGACCTCCTGTACACGCGGCTCGATCCGCGCGTGGAGCTGGCGTGAGCGTCGGGATCGCCCCGCCGGCCCACGTCGCCCCGGCCACCGGGGACGCGCGCACCTCCCGCCCGCGCAGCCTGTGGAGCGACGCGTGGCGCCGGCTGCGCCGCAACCGCGCGGCGGTCGCCTCGGCGGTGTTCCTGGTGGCGGTCGGCCTGCTCGCGTTCGGCGCGGCGTGGGCGCCGTTCCTCGCCGATCCCGCGGCGCAGGATCTGAAGCTCGGCGCCACGGCGCCGTCGTGGGCCCACTGGTTCGGCACCGACGAGCTGGGGCGCGACACGTTCTCGCGCGTGATCCACGGCGGGCGGATCTCGCTGCTGGTCGGGATCGTGGGCACGCTGGTGAGCCTCGTGATCGGCGTCACGTGGGGCGCGGTCGCGGGCTACCGGGGCGGCAAGCTCGACGACTTCATGATGCGGGTCGTGGACATCCTGTACTCGCTTCCCTACATCTTCCTCGTGATCCTGCTGCTGGTGTTCTTCAGCCGCAGCCTGATCATGCTGTTCGTGGCGCTCGGGCTGGTGCAGTGGCTCACCATGGCGCGCATCGTGCGCGGGCAGGTGCTGTCGCTCAAGAACCAGGCGTTCATCGAGGCGGCGCGCGCGCTCGGGGCCAGCGACCGCAGCATCATCTTCCGCCACATCGTGCCCAACACGCTCGGGCCGGTGATCGTCTACACCACGCTCACCGTGCCGGCGGTGATCCTGCAGGAGGCGTTCCTCTCGTTCCTCGGTCTGGGCGTGCAGCCGCCGGACGCCTCGTGGGGCACGCTGGTCTCGGACGGCGCGCGGGTGCTGGCGCTGTTCCCGTGGCTGGTGATCTTCCCGGGGATCGCGCTGTCGCTCACGCTGCTGTGCTTCAACTTCCTCGGCGACGGCCTGCGCGACGCGCTCGACCCGCAGGGGCGGCGGGACGCGGGCACCTAGCCGGCCGCGGACGAAACGAAGCGGGGCATGGC
>CAZIVR010000080.1:0-17856 GCA_964542745.1 uncultured bacterium | reverse complement strand
CGATGAAGATCACCGTGTCCTTGGACTCGCGGATCTCGTTCATCACGGTCTTGAGGCGCTCCTCGAACTGCCCGCGGTACTTGGTGCCGGCCACCACCGCCGCCAGGTCGAGGGTCACGATGCGCTTGTTCTTGAGGCTCTCCGGCACCTGTGCCGAGACGATGCGCTGCGCCAGGCCCTCGGCGATGGCGGTCTTGCCCACGCCGGGCTCGCCGATCAGCACCGGGTTGTTCTTCTTGCGGCGCGACAGCACCTGCACCACGCGCTCGATCTCCTTGTCGCGGCCGATCACCGGGTCGAGCTTGCTCTCGCGCGCGAGCTGCGTGAGGTCGCGGCCGAACTGGTTGAGCGCCGGCGTCTCGGGGCGCTCCTCGCGCTCCGGCGTGCTGCTCGAGGACGGCGCGCCGCCCAGCAGCTTGAGGGTTTCCTCGCGCACGCGCTTGCGGTCCACCCCGAGCTCGAGCAGCACCTTGGCGGCGACACCCTCGCCCTCGCGGATCAGGCCGAGCAGCAGGTGCTCGGTGCCCACGTAGTTGTGGCCGAGCGAGCGCGCCTCCTCCACCGCCAGTTCGAGCACGCGCTTGGCGCGCGGCGTGAAGGGGATCTCGCCGATGGTCATGGTGCCGCCCGAGGCGCTCACCATGTTCTCCACTTCCTGCCGGATGCGGTCCAGGTCGAGCCCGAGGTTGTTGAGCACGGTGGCGGCGATGCCCTCGCCCTCGCGGATCACGCCGAGCAGCAGGTGCTCGGTGCCGATGTAGTCGTGCTGGAGCCTCGCGGCTTCCTCGCGCGCGAGGTAGATGACCTTTCTCACCCGCTCCGTGAACTTGTCGTGCATGGGGTCTCTCGTCCTCGTGACGGGGCGCCCGCCTGCCGGCCGAGCCGGGTCCGCGGGGCGCCACCTGGTTTCCGGCCTATCCCTGGTCCGCGTCCTCTCCGCGCCGGCGGGGCTCCGCTTCGGCCGCCGCCAGCCGTTGCCGCACCACATCCGCCCGCGCCACGTTGCGCTCGGCCGGCGCCAGCGTCGCGCCGAGGCCGTGCTGCAGGTGCGCGGGCTGCGTCACCACCAGCAGCTCGTTCAGAACGCCCAGCGGCGGCAGCCCGGGGAGACCGAGCGCCACCCCCAGCCGCACCGCCGAGCACAGGTTGATGACCTCGCGGGTCTGGACGGAGCGGCAGTGGCGCAGCGTGCCGTAGGCGCGCCACACCTTGTCCTCCACCTGGATCCGCGCGTCCCGCATCATACGCTCGCGCGCCTTCTCCTCCCACCCCACGATCTGGCGCGTGACGCGGTCGAGCTGCTCGATCGAGTCGAGCTCGCCGCGGCCCAGCGTCGTCTGGTTCGAGATCTGGAACAGGTTGCCCATCACCTCGCTGTGCTCGCCGTACAGGCCGCGCACGTTGAGCCCGACCTGCGCCACGCTCTTGAGCACGCGCTGGATCTCCTCGAGCAGCACCAGCGCCGGCAGGTGGATCAGCACCGAGGCCCGCAGTCCCGTCCCCGCGTTGGTCGGGCACGAGGTGAGGTAGCCGATCTCCTCGCTGAAGGCGTAATCGAGCGAGGATTCGAGGTCGTCGTCCGCGCGGTCCGCCAGCGACCAGGTGTCGGCGAGCTGGAACCCGGGCGCCATGACCTGCAGGCGCAGGTGGTCCTCCTCGTTGATCATGAGCGAGAGGCGCGAATCCCCGCCCACCAGGATCCCGCGCGGGCGGGCGCCGTCCCCGAGCTCGTGGCTCACGAGGTGGCGCTCGACCAGGATCTGCCGTTCCACCGCCGAGAGCTCGGTCATGCGCAGCAGCAGGCCGCCCTGGAAATGCGGCGAGCGCTGGGCGCTTCCCGCGATGCTCATCAGCACCCCCTGGAGCTGCTCGTCGCGCGCGCGGTGCGTGAAGGGCACGCTCTGCAGGTTGCGCGCGAGGCGCATGCGGGTGGAGAGCACCATCTCGGCGTGGGGCCCCTCCCCGCTCAGCCACGGTGCGGGCCGGGCCATCAGGCCGGCGAAATCGGCGGGCGGCACGCCCGGGGTTCCGCTCACGACGAACCCTCCGCCGGGCCGGCCGCGGTCTCGGCCTCGCGCTCGAGGCGGCGGATCTCGTCGCGGATGCCGGCGGCGCGCTCGAAATCCTCGTGCTCCACCGCCCGCTGCAGGTCGTCGTGCAGGCGCTGGATCTGGCGCGAGCGCGTCGCGCCCGCGTGGTCCTTGGCCGGCTTCTTCCCCTTGTGGCGGGTGTCGCCGTGGATGCGGCGCAGCAGCGGCCGCAGCTGGAACTGGAAGGCCCCGTAGCACTCGGCGCAGCCGAGGCGGCCGGTCTCCTTGAACGCCGAATAGGGCATGGCGCAGCGCGGGCACTGCACGTGTCCGACCCGCTCCTCCTCGTTGGTCGTCATGCCGTCCACCATGCCGGCCAGCAGGTCCGCGATGTCGAACTGGTGCTTCTTGGCCGACGCCTGCATGCCCCGTTCCTCCGCGCAGCGCTCGCACACGTGGATCTCGGACATCTTGCCGTCCTGGATCTCCGTGAAGTGCACGGTGGCCGAACTCTTTCCGCAGATCTGGCAGAGCATGGTCGCGAGTCTACTCCCGGGCCGCCGACGGCTCCCGGAGCCGTCCCGATTCGAGCACCAGCACCCGGTCGGCTCCCGCCGCCAGGCGCTCGTTGTGCGTGGCGATCACGAAGGTCTGGCTCCGCTCGCGGGCGAGCCGGGCCAGCAGGTCGTGCAGGTGAGATGCGCCGGAGGGATCGAGGTTTCCGGAAGGTTCGTCGGCCAGCACCAGCCCCGGCCCCGCGGCCAGCGAGCGGGCCACGGCCACGCGCTGCGCCTCGCCCCCGGAAAGCTCGGCCGGCCGGTGCTCGAGGCGGTCGCCCAGCTCCACGGCCGAGAGCAGCTCGCGGGCGCGCGCCCGCGCGGGGGCCCAGTCCATTCCGGCGATTCGCAGCGGCATCATCACGTTCTCCTCGGCGCTGAACTCCGGCAGCAGGTGATGGAACTGGAACACGAATCCGATGTGCCGCGCCCGCAGGGCCGCCAGCCGCAGCCCGTCGAGTCCGTCCAGCCGCTGGCCCTCCACCTCGACACTGCCCGCGTCCGCGCGGTCCAGTGTTCCGAGGATGTTCAGCAGGGTGCTCTTGCCGGAGCCGGAAGCCCCCGTAATTGCCAGTATCGTGCCACGCGCGACCTCGAGATCGAGCCCGCGCAGCACCGCGATCTCTTCGTGGCCGCGGCGGTAGCTCTTGTGCAGGCCGCTCGCGCGCAGGACCGGCCGCGCGGAGTCAACCGTCGCCGTGGCAGGCGCTTGCGTCCCGGCGTTGAAGGTTTCGCTCACGCGGGTCCCCGGATCGCCTCGACCGGGTCGAGGCGCGAAGCGCGCCAGGCGGGGTAGGCCGCGGCGGCCACGCACAGGACCAGGGCGGCAAGAATTACGGCGATGAAGTCGCCCAATTCCGGCCGCAGCGGCAGCCGCTCGATGAAGTACACGTCGCCGGGAAGGCGCACCAGGGGGTAGCGCCGCAGCACCGCGATCAGGGCTCCCCCGAGCACGGCGCCCAGCGCGGTCCCCGCCGCGCCGATCAGGAAACCCTTCCAGAGGAAGATGCGCAGCACGTCGGCGTCGCTCGCCCCGAGCGCCTTGAGCACGCCGATGTCGCGGCGCTTCTCGAGCACCAGCATGAACAGCGTGCTCACGATGTTGAACGCGGCGACCAGCACGATGAGCGACAGGATCACGAACATGACGGCCTTCTCGAGCTTCATCCACGTGAAGAGGTTCCGGTTGAGCTCGATCCAGTTGTTGGCCCGCAGGTCCGGCCGCCCCAGCGAGGCCACCAGCTCGTCGGCCACGCGCACCGCCGCGAACATGTCGCGGATCTTGATCTCGAGCCCGGTCACCGCGTCGCCGAAGCCGAAGAAGTCCTGGGCGGACTCGATGGCCGTGAAGCCGAAGCTCGAATCGTAGGTGTAGAGCCCCGAGGTGAAGAACGCGACCACCACGAAGGTGCGGATGCGGGGCGCGAAGCCCAGCGCCATGGACGGGGCGCCCACCATGGACACCAGCCCCACCTTGTCCCCGACCCGGGCGCCGAGCCGCGCCGCCAGCTCGCTGCCCAGCACGATCCCCGGCGCGCCCGACTCGGTGACGCGCGGGATCGAGTCGAGCGCCGGCTCGAGGTGGCTCGCCACCGTGGTGACGCGGCGCTCCGCCGCGAGGTCCACGCCCTTCACCACCAGCCCCTCGGTGAGCCCCTCGCGGAACACCATCGCCTTGGTGTAGACGAACGGCGCCACGCCGAGCACGTCGGCGTGCCCGCGGATCCGCCCCGCCAGCCCGGCGGCGTCCGTGACTCCGGCGGCGTTCTCCCCGAGGATCACGACGTGGGCGTCGGTGCCGGCGATGCGGGTCTGCACCTCGCTCTCGAAGCCGTTCATCACCGCCATCACGGTGAGCAGCGCGGTCACGCCCACGGCCACCCCGCCCACCGAGATGCCGGTGAGCAGCGAGATGAATCCGGTCTGGCGCCGGGTGCGCAGGTAGCGCCCGGCGACCCACAGGGTGAACCTCACGTGGCGGGCGCCTCGCGGGGCTCCTCGCTGGGCTCGTCCTCGTCGTGCGCCTCGCCCCGTCCCTCCTCGGGACGCAGCTGCGGGAACAGGATCACGTCGCGGATCGAGCGCTGGCCGGTCACCAGCATGGCCAGCCGGTCCACGCCGATCCCCACGCCCCCGGTGGGCGGCATGCCGTACTCGAGCGCGCGCAGGTAATCCTCGTCGAGGGGCTGGGCCTCCTCGTCGCCACCCGCCCGCTGCCGGACCTGGGCTTCGAAGGCCGCGCGCTGGGCGTCGGCGTCGTTCTGCTCCGAGAACGCGTTGGCGATCTCCATGCCCGCGACGAACAGCTCGAAGCGCTCGACCACGCCGGGCGTGGTGCGGCTCTTCCGCGCCAGCGGCGACGTCTCCACCGGGAAGTCCACCACGAACGTCGGGCTCTGGAGCCCGGGCTGGACCAGCGCGCTGAACAGCTCGTCGAGCAGCCCGCCCGCGCCGCTGCCCGGGCGGGCCTCGAGCCCGTGCCGCGCGGCGAGCCGGGCGAGCGTCGCCTCGTCGAGGTCGTGGATCCGCTCCCCCACCTTCTCGGAGACCGCGTCCAGCATCGAGAGCCGCGGCCACGGGGGCGTGAAGTCGAGGGTGCGGCCGTCGAACTCGAGGGTGGTGCCGCCGCTCACCGCGCCCACCGTGCCCGTGATCAGCGACTCGGTCAGGCTCATCATGTCGTGGACGTCGGCGAACGCCTGGTAGTACTCGAGGATCGTGAACTCGGGGTTGTGGGAGCGGTCCATGCCCTCGTTGCGGAAGTCCCGCGAGAACTCGAACACCCGCTCGAGCCCGCCCACGATCAGGCGCTTGAGGTAGAGCTCGTTCGAGATCCTGAGGTAGAGCTCCATGTCGAGCGCGTGGTGCCGGGTCACGAACGGCCGCGCGAACGCCCCGCCGTAGAGCGGCTGGAGCACCGGGGTCTCGACCTCGAGGTACCCCCGCGAGACCAGCCCCTCGCGCAGCGCCGCGTTCATCGCGCTGCGCCGCCGGAACGCCTCGCGCACCTCGAGGTTCATGAACAGGTCGGCGTAGCGCTGCCGGTAGCGGGTCTGCGGGTCGCGGAGCCCGTGCCACTTCTCGGGCAGCGGGCGCAGCGACTTGGCCAGCATCGTGACGGCGTCGGCGCGCACCGTGATCTCGCCGGTGCGGGTGCGGAACAGCGCGCCCTCGATCCCCACCCAGTCGCCGACGTCCAGCAGCTCGTAGCGGCGGAACTGGTCGCCGAGCTGGTCGGCCCGGAAGTAGACCTGGATCTTGCCGGTCGCGTCGAGCAGGTGGGCGAAGCCCGCCTTGCCGTGGCCGCGCAGCGTCAGGACCCGCCCGGCCACCCGCACCGTCTCCCCCGGCTCGGCGGTGACCGCGTCCCCGCGCGCCAGCAGGGCGTCGGCGTGGTGCGTGGCGTCGAAACGGTACGCGTAGGGCTCGACGCCGATCGCCCGCCACTGGGCGAGCTTCTCGCGCCGCTGGCGCATGAGTTCCGCAAGGGACATCGTGTCTCCCGCACTGGAGGCGCGCGGGGAACCCGCGCGGGGCAGCCGAATCGGGCGAATCTAGGAAGGGGTGCGGGGGGTGTCAAGAATCGGAGGGCCTTGCGCACCCGGGGAATTGCCCTCTCGGTGCCGGGCCGGGAGCGGTAGACTGGCCGCTCGCAAACCTTTCCCGCACCCCTCCCCTCGAGGGCCGCATGTCGCATCTCCGAACCCGCCGCGCGAAGCGTTCCCGCGGATCGTTCGAACCGGTGTGGATCGCACTGGCCATCGCCTGCGGTGCCTCCACACCGGCGATGGCCGCCACCGCCATCCGACTCACCGCGGATCCCGCCGCCTCCTCCACGCCGGCGGTGAGCTACGGCCTGGACGGAGAGTACCGGGTGGCCTGGAGCGACACCCGCGACGGCAATGCGGAGATCTACTACGCGCGCGTGGACCCCTGGGGCAACCGGCGCACTCCCGATGTGCGCGTGAGCTTCAGCCCCGGCACCTCTTCCACGCTGCCGCGAATCGGAGTGGATGCCTCGGGTTTCGCCTACCTGTGCTGGCGGGAGGGCTCGCGTGTCGCCATCGCCAAGCTCGACCGGCCCGGCAACGTGGTGGTCGCGCCGACGCTGGTGGATCTCGGATTCAATCACGTGGTGGGCCAAAACCCCGACATCGCCGTGCTGCCGGACGGCCGATTCGCTGTGAGCCTCGGGGCGCAGCACTCTGGAATTAACGAGACGTTCGTCGTCAATTACTCCGCGGCCCTGGGCAAGCTGTGCCAGACCAGCCGCCTGTACGAGAACATCACGTTCCTCGATCCGCCCACGTCCGTCCGCTGCTCCGGGAACCTGGCCTGCACCGTGGCCTGGGAGCGGAACGGTTTCCTTGACGGCTCCGGGCTGTCCACCAGCTCGTCCAACAGCTCGTGCCAGCGCGGCCCGGTCCAGACGCAGTGCTTCAACCTGAACGTGACCGCCTTCACCCTGCGCGGCGGCGCGCTCGTGTACCAGTTGTCCAATCGCATCTACCTCCACAACGGCTCCGATTGCCAGGTGGCCTTCAGCGAAGTGTCCAATCAGGGATTCGCGCCCGCCGCGGACACGCTGGACGCCTCGAATTCGATCGTGGCCTGGGAGGACCGCCGCAACGGCACGCCCGACATCTACTTCGCCCGCTTCAGACGTTCGCCGATTGCCAAGATCGGCCCGGATTCGAATCTGGCGCCGGGGAGCTTCGCCTCCCAGAGCCCCTCGGTCGCGGGCGACCGACAGGGCACCGCGTTTTTCGCCTGGACCGACAACCGCGACGGAAACTCCGAAATCTACCTGGCTCGTTGGCCCGAACCCTCCGCGTCCCGAGCCACCGTCGTCGGCACGATCTACGACGCGGTCACGCTGCAGCCGCTCGACTCCGCCGAAGTTCACGTCGTCTATCCTGACCGGCCGGCCCCGCCCCAGGGGCCGACGGTCGGCACGTTCGTCGCCGCCTCGAACGGAGGGTATCGGATCGCCGGCCTCGAGCCCGGCCGTTACGCATTCTCCGCAACCACGCCCTCCCACGCTTCCGAGCTGCTCAGCGGCATCGAACTCACGGCGGGCGCAACCGTGACGGTGGATCTCTACGTCCACACCGGCACCGTCCTGCGGGGCCGGGTGGTGGACGCATTCAACGGACTTCCGATCGGAAGCGCCTCCGTGGGAATCGCCACGGCCGATTCCTCGTTCGTGCGCGTCACGGAGACCTCGCCCGACGGGCGCTACGGCTTCGACCTCCTGCCCGGGACCTACGACATTTCGGCTCGCGTGCCCGTGCCCGGCGTGAACGGGCCCTTCTTCAGCACCGCCCGGGACTACTACGTTCCCGCGGAATCCCGGGGACTCACCGTCGGTCCGCTTCCACCCCCTCTCGATTTTTCGCTCACCAGCAACGCGGTCGTGCTGCTGCACGGGATACTTTCGGGCGAGGACAGCTTCGGAACCGTGATGGGCCCGGTGGCGCCGGGCGCCCCGCTGCTTCGCTCGGCCATCGAGAATGCGGGCTTCCACACCGAAGGTTTCGACCGGGCGTGGCATCGTTCGATCCCCGACCAGGGCGCGGAGCTCGCCGACTGGTTCGCCTCGCGCCTGTTCAAGAGCGCGCGCGTCGTCGCCCACAGCATGGGAGGGCTTGCGGCGCGATGGTACCTGGAGCGACTCCCGCTCGACGAGGGCGCCTCTCGCGTCCCGCTGCTGGTCACACTCGGCACCCCTCACCATGGAACGGCGCTGGCCAACACCGTGGACAGCTTCCTCGACGCCTACCGGGCGCACGATCTCGCCGTCACGGTTGCGAACGGCGTGCTCGCCAACCGCCGCGTGCAGTTCGAGCACGCGCTGCTGGAGAAGTGGCACTTCCTGCGCGACCTGCGCGCGGGAAGCGCCAACCTTCGGCTCCTGAATTTCGGCACCCTGCAATCGGGAGTCGACGCCGCGATCTGCCCGGCCATCGGCCCCGGCGCACATCCCCCGGAGCTCCTCGCTCCCGCGACGCGCTACGTGACCTTCGCCGGGGAGTACCCCCAGAGCATGCTCGGCACCACCTTCCTCGCGCTGCCCTGCCCCAACGATGGGGCCGTGCCCGTCCACTCGGCGCACCTCTACGGCGCCGTGCCCCCGGGGATCGCGAACTACCGCACGCACTGCCTGGACGGGTACGGGTCCGCCGACTGCGACGTCAACCACTTCCAAGCGTTCCCGGGCGATGTCCATTATCGAAACTCCGGCTGCGTGACGGACAATGTCGTCCGCGCGCTGCTGGGGCAGACCGTCTCCTGCCCGAATGCGGTTCTCGCCGCGTCCGGAACGCCCGCCGACACGACGGTCCAGGCCCTCGCGGAACTCGACGCGCCCGCCACCCCCGGAGTCCCGCGGGTGGACTCGGTGCGGGTCACGGCGGGACGACGCTTCGGCGTCCTGGCGCGCTGGTGGCGTGGCGGCCTCCAACTTTCGCTCACCAGCCCCGGCGGCGTTCCGCTGGACAGCGCCGCAACCTGGGGGAGCGCCTCCACCGCCTACTACAGCGACTACGGGTCCCGGGTGGTCCGGCTCGAGACGGAGGCCGCCGAAGGCGGCACCTGGGCGATCACGACGACGCTGGTGGCCGACTCGGCCCAGAACGTGGCAATCCAGCCCTATGAGGCCGGCGACGTCGCCCTGACCGCGGCGGCCGAGCCGCGGCGCGCGCCTCCGGGATCGCTGGTGACGCTGTCGGCCCGGCTCGAGTCCGGCGGAGTTCCGCTCGCCGGCGCCACGGTGCAGGCGTCCGTGATCGCTCCCGGGGGCGGGGAGTCGGCTCTCGGCCTGCTCGACGACGGCCAGGCGCCCGACACGCTCGCCGGGGACGGGGTCTACTCCGGGAGCTATCCCGCGACGGCCGGCTCCGGCACCCACGTCGTTCGAGTGACGGCCGCGGGAGGAACGGCGCCCGCGTACGGCCCGCGCCTGGGCCGGGCGAGTTTCGAGGTGGCTCCGGCACTCGATGTGAAGCTGGAACGCTCCGACCTCTCATGGACCCGTCTGTGGGGCTATCCGAGCGATCCGATCGTGTTCAGCGCGACGGTCCACAACCTCGGGGACGCCGACGCCGATTCCGTGTGGGTGCACGCCGCCGGGGAAAGCCTCGGAGTGGCCTTTCTCGACAGCGTGATCGCGATCCCGGCGCGATCCTCGATCACGCTGGGCGCGGCGTTCCGCTCCGCTTCGCTCGGCCTGCACCCGCTCCGGATCGTGGCCCTGGCCCTCGGTCCCGATCCGGAGACCGACTACGGCAACAATGCCGCTCGTCTCTCGGCCGAGGTCGTGGCCTTCGGAGGCTCCCCGGCCTTCGTCGCCGTCCCGGAAGCCCCGCGGGACCCGCCCCCCGCCCCCCGGCTCGCCAGTCGGGCGTTCCCCATTCCCGCGCGCGGCGGCGCGACCATTGAGTTCGCCCTTCCCGGGCCAGCCGACGCGGTACGGTTGTCCGTCTACGACGCCGCGGGCCGCCGGGTCCACATGGCCGATCTGGGGCCTCGCCCCGCCGGAACCAACCGGGTGGTGTGGAGACGGGCGGCCGAGGTCGCCGCTCGCGCTCGCGCGGGGATCTTCTTCTATCGCGTCGAGGCCGGCGGCCTCGCGGCCTCGGGACGGATCGTCCTGATTCCCTGACACCGCCCCGGGCTACGACCCCAGCGGCTCCAGCCGGTGCATGCGCTCCATCGCGAGCTTGCCGGTGCCCGGGTCCACGGCCACCGGGTAGTTCCCGCTGAAGCAGGCGTCGCAGAAGGGCGTGCCGTCCTCTTCGCAGGCCTTGAGGCCTTCGATGGACAGGTAGCCGATCGAGTCGGCGCCGAGGAACTCGCGGATCTCCTCGGGCGTCTTGACCGCGCCGATCAGCTCGCGGCGGCTCGGGGTGTCGATGCCGTAGAAGCACGGGTGGGTCACCGGCGGCGATCCGATCCGGAAGTGCACCTCGGCCGCGCCGTTCCGCCGCAGCATGCGCACCAGCTTGCGCGACGTGGTGCCGCGCACGATCGAGTCGTCCACCAGCACGATGCGCTTGCCCGCGAGCACCTCGCGCACCGGGTTGAACTTGACCCGCACGCTCGAGTCGCGCCCCGCCTGCTGGGGCTGGATGAAGGTGCGCCCCACGTAGTGGTTGCGGATCAGTCCCAGCTCGAACGGGATGCCGGTGGCCTCGCTGAAGCCGAGCGCGATCGAGTTGCTGGAGTCGGGCACCGCGATCACCACGTCGCCGGGCGCGGGGTGCTCGGCGGCGAGCCGGTGACCGATGCGGCGCCGCACCCGGTCCACCGTCACGCCGAAGACGCGGCTGTCGGGCCGCGAGAAGTAGATGTGCTCGAAGATGCACTGGCGGAGCGGTTGGGCCGCGGGCAGCGCCTGGACCGACCGGATCCCCTGCGGATCGATCCGCACCAGCTCGCCCGCCGCCACGTCGCGCACGTACTCGGCCGCCACCAGGTCGAGCGCGCAGGTTTCGCTCGCGGCCACGTAGCCGTCGCCGAGGCGCCCCAGGCACAGCGGGCGGAACCCGTGCGGGTCGCGCAGCGCGAACACCGCCTCGCGCGTCAGCACCAGCAGCGAGTAGGCGCCGCGCACCTGCCGCGCGGCCTCGATCAGCGCCTCCTGCGGGTCGTCGGTGGCCGCCAGCGCCATCAGGTGCAGGAAGATCTCGGTGTCGAGCGTGGTCTGGAAGATCGAACCGGAACCCTCGAGCGCAGCGCGCAGCTCGCGCGCGTTGACGAGGTTGCCGTTGTGCGCGAGCGCCAGCGGCCCGTTGCGCGTCACCACCCGCAGCGGCTGGGTGTTCTCGAGCGTCAGGCTGCCGCTCGTGGAGTAGCGGTTGTGCCCGATCCCCATCGCCCCCGGCAGCCGCGCGAGGGCGCCGTCGTCGAACACGTCGGAAACCAGCCCGATGCCCTTGTGGCTGTGGAACTCGCCGCGCTCGTCGGCCACCACCAGCCCGCTCGACTCCTGCCCGCGGTGCTGGAGGGCGTGCAGCCCGAGGCACACCACCTCGGCGGCGCGCGGCACGCCGACCGCGGCGAAGATGCCGCACTCCTCGCGCCAGGCCTTGTCGGGGGACCAGCCGGCCCTCATCACGCCCTCCTCGCCCCGCTCCGCGCCGCGAACCACGCGAGCGGCACCGAATCGCCGCCGCGACGGAACTCCTGCGCGTGGGGGTTGCACAGCAGACCGTGCGCCGCGTCGCGCACTTCCGTCAACTCCTCGAGGATCGTCGCCGCGACCTCCGGCCCCGCGGCCGCGGCGATCCACGCCGCGCCCTCGCGCACCCGCACGGCACCCCCCGCCGTGCGCTTCCACCAGCGCTCGGCCGCGGGGCGCCGCTCCCCGCCCCGGTCGAACACCAGCACCGCGCGCTCGCCCGGCGCGAGCGGCGCCGGATCGGCCGCGGTGGTGCGCAGGTGGCAGCGCTCCTTGTTCGGGTTGTAGAAACGGGTCGAATCGTGGAGGCGCGCGGCCAGCACCGCGGCCTCGGGAAGGACGCCCTCGATCTCGATCACGCGCGCGCGGCGGAGCCCGGCGAGCGCTCCCGCGCCGAGGCGGCGGCGCGCCACGCCCAGCGCCGAGATCGCCTCGGGATCGTCCGCGATCGGCACGATCCACGCCTGCGCCACCGCGCGCGGGCGCGCCGGCCGCCGCTCGCCCGCGCTCATGCGTCCTCCAGGTGGCGCGCGAGTCCCGCGAACAGGGCGAGTCCGGGACCCTCGGCGTCCGGGTCCGGGGCGCCGGACGCGGCCCACGCGGCGCGGCGCTCCTCCCACGCCCCGCCGATCCCGCGGCGCATCGCCCCGAGGTCCTGCGCGCGCTCCGGGTGCGGCATCAGCGCCAGCACGTTGCCGCGCGCGTTGCACAGGCCGGCGATGCCGAGCGGCGAGCCGTTGGGGTTGTCGGGAAACGCCTCGGCGATGCCGCCGCCGGGCGTCGCGTAGCGCAGCGGCGCCTGCCCGGCGGCGGCCAGCGCCTCGATCCGTCCCTCGCGGCGCGAGGCGAAGCGCCCCTCGCCGTGCGCCACCGGGAGCGGCAGCAGTTCCCCGGGGGCGAGCGTCGAGGTGAAGACGCAGGCCGAGGGCTCGACTCGCACGTGCACCCAGCGGGCGTAGTAGCCGGAGCGGCCCGCCATGCGGTTGCGCGCCAGCGCCAGTTCGACCGAGCCGCCACCCGGGACCAGCCCGCACTCCACCAGCACCTGGGCGCCGTTGCAGATGCCGAGCACCGGCTTGCCGGCTTCCGCCCCGGCCGCGACCGCCTCCATGCGCGGGTCCTTCGCGGCCAGCGCGCCGGCGCGCACCCGGTCCTGGTACGAGAAGCCGCCCGGCAGCACGAAGGCCTGGAAGTCCTCCAGCTCGCGGGCCGGCCGCGTCCAGCGGAACACCTCGGGCTCGAGCCCCACCCGCGACAGCGCCCGCGCGGTCTCGGCCTCGCAGTTGACCCCCGGGAACTGGACGATCGCGACGCGCGCCCTCACAGCCGCTCCTCGTTCCACAGGCGCTCGAGCGCCCGCCCCGACCACGCCGCGAGATCCTCGCGTGCCCACTCGGCGATGCCGCCGCCCGGCAGGCGCGCCCGCAGCCGGCCGTGGTCGGCCACCCCGCCCACCGGCCACGCCGAGAGCCCCGCCTCGCGCGCCGCCTGGAACAGGCGCGCCGCCCGCTCCGGGCTCACCGCGAACACGATGCCCGGGCGCTCGCAGAACAGCGCGGTCTCGGCCACGCCGCCGAGCGGCTCGAGGTCGGCGTCGGCGCCGAGTCCCGGTGCGGCGGCCATCACCATCTCGGCGAGCGCCACCAGCGCGCCGCCGTCCGAGACGTCGTGGGCCGCGCGCACCCAGCGCCCCTCGGCCGCGCGCACCGCGAGATCCTGCAGCCGGGCTTCGCGTTCGAGGTCGAGCGCGGGAACGCCCGCCGCGACGCCGCGCAGCTCGCGCCAGAACGTGGAGCCCGCGAGGTCGTCGCGCGGCTCGCCCACCAGCACCAGGAAGTCGCCCGGCCGCGTGAGCCCGAGCCCGGTCGCCGCGGTCAGGTCGCGCAGCACGCCCGCGCACATCACGATCGGCGAGGGCGGCACGGCGCTGGCCCCGGCGTGGTTGTAGAGGCTCACGTTGCCGCTCACGAACGGCAGCGCCGCGTGCGGCGCGGCGAGGCCCCCCAGCGCGCCCGCCGCGGCCGCGAGGCCCGCGACCGTGGCTTCGAGGTCCCCCATCACCTCGGGATCGAGCGGGCTCCCGAAGTTGAGGCAGTCGGTGAGCGCCCACGGCCGGGCCCCGGTGCACGCCACGTTGCGCGCGGCCTCGGCCACCGCGTGGCGCGCGCCGAGCTCTGGGTCCGCGGCGCACCAGTGCGGGTTGCCGCCGGTCGCGAGCGCCACGCCGAGCGCCCGGGCCGGATCGGCGCGGAACACCGCGGCGTCGGCCTCCCCGGGCCGCAGCCACGTGCGGCCCTGCACCTCGGAGTCGTAATGGCGGAACAGGTACTCGCGCGAGCCGAGGTGCGTGCCAGAAAGCAGCGCCTCGAGTGCCGCGCGCACGTCGGTGCGCCGGCGGCGCGGCGCCTTGCGGGGCGTCACCGCGCGCGGCCGCGACGGGCGCTCGACGCGCCGCCCGGCGGTGATCGCCTCGACCGCGCAGTCCACGACGCGCTCGCCCCGCCACTCGGCGACGTACCGCCCGTCGTCGGTGGCGACGCCGATCACGCGCGCCCCCGCGCCCGGGAACACCTCGTCGAGGGCGAAGTCGGCGTTGTAGATCGCGCACAGCTCCGCGGCGAAGGCCTCGGGCACCGCCCAGCAGTAGCGCTCCTGCGTCTCGGCGCACAGGATCACCTCGGGCGGCAGCGGGCGCGCGACCGCGTGCACGTCGTCCACCCGGATGCGCGCCCCGCGCCCGCCCGCGGCGGCCAGCTCGCTGGTCGCGCACGCCACGCCGCCCGCGCCGAGATCCTTGAACCCGGCCGGGATGCCGCGCGCGCGCACCCGGGCGAACGCCTCGGCGTTGGCGACGTGCAGCACGCGCTTCAGGAACGGATCCGGCAGCTGCACCGCGCCGCGCCGGTCGTGCGCGGTCAGCTCGCCCGAGGCGAACGCCGCGCCGCCGAAGCCGCTCTCGTCGGTGGGCTTCCCGACCAGCACGAAACTCCACGGGCCCGGCCCCTCGGGCACGCGGCTCCGGAGGATCCCGTCGCGCGGGGCGACACCCACCGCCATCACGTTCACGAGGCAGTTGGCGTCGTAGCGGGCGTCGAACACGGTGTCGCCGCCGAGGTTCGGCACGCCGAGCGCGTTGCCGTACTCGGCGATGCCCTGCACCACGCCGCGCACCACGTCGCGCACGTGGCCGTCGCCGCGCGGGTCGCCGAAGCGCAGGCTGTCGAGCACGCCCACCACCTCCGCGCCCATGCAGCCCACGTCGCGCACGATCCCGCCGACGCCGGTCGCCGCACCCTCCACCGGCAGCACCTGGCTCGGGTGGTTGTGGCTCTCGTGGGCCAGCACCAGCGCGAGGTCGGCGCACGGCTCGGGCAGCGCCACCACGCCCGCGTCCTCGCCCGGGCCGAGGATCACCTGCGGCGCCCGGGTCGGGAGCCGCGCCAGCAGGTGCCGCGTGGACTTGTACGAGCAGTGCTCGCTCCACAGGATCCCGAACAGCACCGCCTCGGCCCAGCGCGGCGGGCGGCCGAGCAGCTCGCCGAGCCGCGTCACCTCTTCGGCCTCGAGGCTCACGCCGCGCTCGCGCAGCGCGCGCGCCACGGCGGCCGGGTCGCGCGCCTCCTCGGCGGTCCACGCCAGGTCGTGCGCGACGGTGACGCTCACGAGCCGCTCCCCGACCGCGCGTAGATCGCGTCCACCCCGCGGAAGAACTCCCCGGGCTCGAAGCAGGCCGCGAGCCGCGCCGCGCCGAGCCGGGCCCCGATCTCGGGATCGGCCGCCAGCGCCTCCCGGAACGGCGTGCCGCCGTCGGCCGCGGCCAGGGCGTGCCGCTGCACCAGCCGGTAGGCCTCGTCGCGCGCCAGCCCGGCCGCGGTCAGCTCCAGCAGCACGCGCTGCGAGTACACCAGCCCCCCGCCCGCTTCGAGGTTGGCCTTCATGCGCGCGGGGTCCACCGCCAGCCCCTCCAGGATCTCGCCCATCTCCGCGGCCATGAAGTCGGCGAGCAGGAAGGCGTCCGGCAGCGCGACCCGCTCCACCGACGAGTGGCTGATGTCGCGCTCGTGCCACAGCGCCTGGTTCTCGAGCCCGGCCATCGCGTAGGCGCGCAGCAGCCGCGCCAGCCCGCACACCCGCTCGCAGCGCACCGGGTTGCGCTTGTGCGGCATCGCCGAGGAGCCCTTCTGCCCCGCGGCGAACGGCTCGGCCGCCTCCCGCACCTCGCTGCGCTGCAGGTGCCGGATCTCGAGCGCCACCGACTCGAGCACCCCGCCCAGCACCGCGAGCGCGCAGCCGAGCGCGGCGTGGCGGTCGCGCGCGACCACCTGCGTGGCCACCGGCTCGGGAACCAGCCCGAGCCCGGCGAGCGCCTCGGTCTCGAGTGCCGCGTCGAGGTGGGCGAGCGTGCCGACCGCCCCCGACAGCTTGCCCACCGCGCATCCGCGCGCGGCCTCCGCGAGCCGCGCGCGCGCCCGGGCCAGCGCCTCCGCCCACGCCAGGCACTTGAGGCCGAAGGTGATGGGCTCGGCGTGCACCCCGTGGGTGCGCCCCACCATCGGCGTGCGCCGGTGCCGAGCCGCGAGGGCGCGCGCCGCGGCCTCCACCCGCGCCGCGCCGGCGTCGAGCAGCCGCGAGGCCTCGGCCAGCTGCAGCGCCAGGGCGGTGTCCACGAGGTCCGACGAGGTCATGCCGGCATGCAGGTGCCGCGCGTCGTCGCCCCCGCTTTCGGCCACCATCGAGAGGAACGCGATCACATCGTGCCGCACCTCGGCCTCGATCGCCTCCATGCGTGCCGCGTCCAGCCGCACGCTCCCGCGCAGGCGCTCCACGGTGCCGGCCGGCACCTGCCCGCTCCGCTCGCGCGCCGCGGTCGCGGCCAGCTCGACCTCGAGCCAGGTCTCGAGGCGCCGTGCGTCGCTCCACACCGCGCGCATCGCGGGCCGCGCGTAACGGTCGATCATCGCTCGGCCCTCGGCGATTCCTCGAGCACCACGCGCAGCCGCAGGTCCTTGCCGGCGCGGCTCACTTCGAGGTCCAGCACGTCCCCGACCTGCAGGCCGTAGATGCCGCGCTGCGCGTCCTCGACGCCGCGCACCGCGACCCCGTTCACGCGCCGGAAGCGGTCGCGCACCTTGACCCCGGCCTTGTCGGCCGGGCCGCCCGGCTCGATCCGCGTGACCACCACGCCGCCGCCCTCCTCCCAGCCGAGGCGCCGCGCCAGCTCGTCGGTCACCTCCTGGATCTGCATGCCGGGGTACGCGGTGCGCACCCTGCCGTAGCGCTCGACCTCGCCCACCAGCTTGCGCACCAGGTTGATCGGGATGGCGAAGCCGATCCCGAGCGAGCCTCCGCCGCGCGTGAAGATGAAGGTGTTGATCCCGACCACCTCGCCGTCGCCGTTCACGAGCGGCCCGCCGCTGTTGCCGGGATTGATGGCGGCGTCGGTCTGGATCATGTTCTTGTAGATCCCGGTGTCGGTGGCCTCCGACTTGATGTCGCGCCGGGTGGCGCTCACCACCCCGGCCGTCACGGTGGGCTGCTGGTCGTCGAGCAGGTACCCGAAGGGGTTGCCGATCGCGATCGCCCACTCGCCCACCACCAGGTCGTCGCTGTTCCCGAGCGGCGCGACCGGCAGGCGCTCCCCCTCGACCCGCAGCACCGCGAGGTCGTAGATCGGCGAGCTGCCGAGCAGCTTCGCCGGCAGCTGCCGGCCGTCGGCCAGCGACACCGTGATGCGCTCGGCGTCGCGCACCACGTGCTCGTTGGTGACCACCAGGCCCCGGGCGTCCACGATCAGCCCCGAGCCGAGGGCGGGGACGCGCTGCCGCTGCTCCACGTAGGGCGCGAAGCGGTCCCAGAACTCGTCGCGGAAGAAGCCGCCGAAGGGATCGCGCCGCACCACGCGCGTGGCGATCACGCTCACCGAGACCACCGCGGGGCTCACCCGCTCGGCCGCGGTGACGATCGCGGAACGGCGCGACTCGGAGATCTTCCCGCCGCCGGCGCCGCGCGCCTGCGCGAACGCCGCGCCGGCGAGGAGCGCGGCCGCGGAGGCCAGGGCGAGCAGGGCGGCGGCCGCCCGCGCGGAGCG
>CAZIVR010000079.1:0-18063 GCA_964542745.1 uncultured bacterium | reverse complement strand
GTAGTCGGCGAGCTGCGCCTTGCGCACCACCTCGTTGTACCAGCGCGAGAAGTCGTCCGACTGGTCGGTGAGATCCTCGACGAACTGCTTCTTGTCCTCGGTCTGGCTCACGGGATCTCCGGGCGGGGGTCCGGGCCCGGCTCGCCGGCGCGCCGCCGCGTCCGGGCCCGCGTCGCGCCGCCGGATCGCGGCGGGCACGAAGCGCGCGGAGTATAGGGTGCGCGCTTCGCGCGCCTCAAGGCGCGCCCGGTTCCGCCCCCCGCTCCGCCCCGTCCGCGCGGGCCGCGACCTCGGCGAACACCGTCTCCGGCATCAGCTCCCGCATGCAGCGGAAGTGGCCCCGCGGGCACGCGTCGCGCCCGTGCAGCGTGCAGGGCTGGCACGGTTCGTTCCGGCACAGCACCGCGTGCCCCGCGCCCGCCGGGGCGAAGCCGAGGGCGGGCGACGTGCTCCCGAACAGCGCCACCACCGGCGCCCCGCGCGCCGCCGCCACGTGCATGAGCCCGGTGTCGCCGGTGGCCACCGCGCGCATCGCGCCCAGCAGCGCCGCCTGCCGCGCCAGCGGCTCCGTGCACCACGCGCCGCCGAGCCCCTCGAGCGCCTCGGCGAGACGCGGCAGCCCCTCCCGTTCGCGCCGGAGCGAGAACGCCGCGACGCGCAGCCCGGCCTCCGCCGCGCGGCGCGCCAGCGCGATCCAGTGCTCCTCGGGCCAGCGTTTGGTCGCGTGGCGCGCCGCCGGGCAGATCCCGAGCGCGGGCGCCGCGCCGAAGCGCTCCGCCCGCCACGCCTCCGCCCAGCGCCGCGCCTCCTCCGTCACCTCCATGCGCGGCGGGCCCGCGGGCACCACGCCGATCGGGGCCAGCGCCCGGGCGTAGCGGTCCAGCGCGTGCGGGGCGGGAGCCGGCCGCGTCCAGCGCGCGTGCACCCAGCGCGCGCGCCGCAAGCGGTCGGAGCCGGCCCGCAGCACCCGCGCCTTCTGGCGGAAGGTCAGCACGCGGCTGCGCAGGCTGCCGTGCAGGTCCACGATCAGGTCGCACGGCTCGAGCTCCGCGCTCATCGAGACCAGGTCCTCGATCCGGCGCGCGTCCCGCTCCAGCACGCGCACGTGCGCCACCGCCGGGTCGGCCCGCACCACGTCGGCGTACTCCTCCTTCACCCAGTAGTGGAGCCGGGCCCCGGGGTAGGCCCGCGCCAGCGCGTGCACGGCGGGAAGCGTGAGGACCACGTCGCCGAGCGACGAGAGCCGGATCACCGCGATCTCGCGGAAGCCCCCGGGCGGGACCGGCGGCGCGCTCATCCGGCGAACTGCAGGTCGTGGAGCCGGCGGTACGAGCCGCCCGCCGCCATCAGCTCGTCGTGGGTGCCGATCGCGGCGACCCGTCCCGCCTCCATCACCACGATGCGGTCCGCGTGCTGCACGGTCGAGAGCCGGTGCGCGATCACCACCACCGTGCGGTCGCGCATCAGCCGCTCCAGCGCGTCCTGCACCAGCCGCTCGCTCTCCGTGTCGAGCGCCGAGGTGGCCTCGTCGAGCAGCAGGATGGCGGGGTTGCGCAGGATGGCCCGGGCGATGGCGAGGCGCTGGCGCTCGCCGCCCGAAAGCCGGGTCCCGCGCTCGCCGATCACCGTCGCGTAGCCCTCGGGCAGGCGCGCGATGAACTCGTGCGCGTGGGCCCCGCGCGCCGCGGCCTCGATCGCCGCCGGGTCCGTTCCGGCGAGCCCGTAGGCGATGTTGCGCGCCACGGTGTCGTGGAACAGCAGCGTCTCCTGCGTGACGATCCCGAGCTGCGCGCGCAGCGACGCCAGGGTCCCGTCGCGCAGGTCGGCCCCGTCGAGCGTGATGCGGCCCCGGCCCGGCTCGTGGAAGCGCGCCAGCAGGTCGAGCGTGGTGCTCTTGCCCGCCCCGCTCGCCCCCACCAGCGCCACGCGCTCGCCCCGGCGCACCTCGAACGACACGTCGTGGAGCACCTCCGCGCCGCCCGGGTAGGAGAAGTGGACCCCCTCGAAGCGGATGGCGCGCGACAGCGTCGGCAGGGGCCGCGCCCCGGGCCGGTCCACCTCGGTGGGCGGGCTGTCGAGGACCGCGAAGATCCGCTCGCCGGCGGCGATGCCCTGCTGCACGTTGGCGTTCACCTCGGAGAGGCTCTTGATCGGCGAGATGGTGCTGAGCAGGGCGGTCACGAACAGCACGAATTGCTGGGGCTGGAGCGTGCCGCTCTCGAAGATCTCGCGCCCTCCCACCCACAGCATCGCGACCGCGACCAGCACGATGGAGAACTCGCTCACCGGGCGCGCCGCGGCGGAGACCCGGCGGAGGCGCACGAAGGCGGCGAAGAATCCGTGGTTCGCCCGGTCGAATCGCTCGCGCTCGTAGCCCTCCATGCCGAACGCCTTCACCACCCGCACCCCCGCCGCGGTTTCCTGCACCACGCTGCTGAGGTCCGCCATCCGCTCCTGCGCCGCGGTCGAGCGCCGCCGCATCTTGCGCCCGATCGAGACCAGCGCCCACGCCGCGGGGGGCAGGATCACCAGCGACAGCAGGGCGAGCCGCCACGACGCGAGGAACACCCAGGCCAGGCAGCCCGCCAGCATCAGCGAGTCCTTGACGAGGTTCCCGATCCCCGCCGCGAGCGAAGCCCGCAGGTATTCGAAGTCGTTGGTCAGGCGCGACAGCAGCGCCCCGCCCCGCGCCTCCTGGAAGTACGGGAGCGGGAGCCGCATGAGGTGCCCGAACACCGCCCCGCGCAGGTCGCGCACCGCGGCCTGTTCCACCGAGACCATCAGGTACGCCTGCAGGTAGTCGGCGAGGTTCTTGAGGAACAGCGCGAGCAGGATCAGCAGGCATACGCGCTCGAGCGCGACCAGCGGCCGCGCCTCCACCAGCGCGCCCTCGGCCCAGCGCCGCAGCGGCGCGGGCCATCCCGAGAGCCGGTCCGTCCCCGGCACGGCGAGCGACGCGGCGGGGAGCGCCGCCGGTGCGCCTTCCCGCTCGAAGAGGATGCGCATGAAGGGCGACACCATCCCGAGCGACACCGCGGACATGGCCGCGTAGAGCACCATGCAGGCGAGCGCGAGCCCCAGCCGCGCGCGGTAGGGCGCGACGTAGCGGAGCAGCCGGAGGTAAGTCTTCACGCGCCCGGGGAGTCGGGCGGTTCCGGGGCGAGGAGTCGGTCGAGGTCCAGGCCCCGGAAGTCCTCGAGGCGGTCTTCGGGGCGCGCGCTCAGCTGGCCGCGGCGCACCAGCTGGAACACCATCTCGCCCACGTCCTCGGAGCAGCGCACGCCCCACTCCGAGAACACCATCGGGGCGAGCCGGCCGAATTCCTCACGGGCCAGGCCCGTCATACCCTCCACCAGTTCGGGCCCCGTCAGGTGACGCCGCAGCGGGTCCTCCCGGCGCGATTCGGGCAGGCGCTCGACCGTGTGGTTGAGCGCGACCATCAGGAACATGTAGGCCTGCGGGTGGTAGCGGTCGTCCGCCTCGCGGATCTCGCTCACCACGTCCCAGAAGGCCAGCTCGCTCGCCATGCTGCCTCCGTTTCCGGCGCGCGACTATAGGCGCGCGCCGCGAACCACGGCAAGACGCGACCGGGGCGTCCCGTCGGGGCCCCGCCGCAGCACCAGGCTCTTGCCGCGCCAGTCCGCCCGGGGGCGCGGGTGGTCGAGCGTGGCGTGGAGCCCGCGGCTCTCGCGGCGGTGGCGTGCCGCCTCCACGATCAGCGCGCCCACCTGCGCGATGTTGCGCAGCTCGATCAGGTCGGGCGCGAGCTCCAGCCCGTCGTAGTCGGCCTCGATCTCCTCGCCGAGCAGCGCGAGGTGGCGGCGCGCCGCCTCGAGCCGCTGGTCCGAGCGCACGATCCCCACCAGGTCCCACATGGCGCGCCGCACCGCGTCCCAGTTGTGGTCGAAGACCACGCCCTCGAGCGCGGGCCGCGCGCCGCGGGTGCGCCAGCCCTCGGCGCGCGGCGGCGGCCCCGCCTCTCCCAGGCGGCGCGCCACCTCCGCCACGGCATGGTGCGCGCCCACCAGCGCCTCGAGCAGGGAATTGCTGGCGAGCCGGTTGGCGCCGTGCAGCCCGGTGCGCGCCACCTCGCCGAGCGCCAGCAGCCCGTCCATCCCGGTCCGGCCCGAGAGCCCGGCCACGATGCCGCCGCACATGTAGTGCGCGGCCGGGACCACCGGGATCCAGTCGCGGGCGAGGTCGAAGCCCAGTCCCGCGAGCCGCGCCACGATGTTCGGGAAGCGGCGGCGCACGGCGCGGGCGGGCCGGTGCGTGATGTCGAGGTACACGTGCGGCTCGCCGCGGCGCTTCAGCTCGCGGTCGATGGCGCGCGCCACGACGTCGCGGGGGGCGAGCTCCGCCAGCCGGTGGTGCCGGGGCATGAAGCGCGCGCCGTCGAGCGTGCGCAGCACCGCGCCTTCCCCGCGCAGCGCCTCGGTGAGCAGGAACGACCGGTCGCGGGGGTGGTAGAGGCACGTGGGGTGGAACTGCACGAACTCGAGGTCCGCGACCGGCAGGCCGGCCCGGTAGGCCATCGCCAGCCCGTCGCCGGTCGCCACGTCCGGGTTGGTCGTGTAGAGGTAGACCTTCCCCGAGCCGCCGCTGGCCAGCGCCGTGACCCGCGCGGTGTAGGGCAGGATCCGCCGGGTGGCCCGGTCCATCACGTAGGCCCCCCAGCACGTGTCGCGCGCCGGAGCGCGCCGCGGGCGCCCGCGCATCCGGGACTCGAGGATCAGGTCCACCGCCAGCCGATCCTCGAGCAGCCGGATGCGCGGGTGCGCGCGCACCCGATCGAGGAGCGCGCGCTCGATCGCGGCGCCGGTGAAGTCGGTGGCGTGCACGATGCGCCGGTGCGAGTGGCCCCCCTCCCGGCCCAGCGCGTAGCCGCGGCGGCCCCGCGTGAAGCCCACCCCGAGGCGCGCGAGTTCATCCACCCGCCCGGGCGCCTCCGCCACCACCCGCCGCACCACCTCCGCATCGCAGAGGCCCGCCCCGCAGCGCAGCGTGTCGCGGCGGTGCGAGGCGAACGAGTCGCCCGCCTCGAACACCGCGGCGATCCCGCCCTGCGCCCAGTTGGTGCTCGACTCCTCGGCGCGGCGCTTGGAGACGATGGTCACCTCGCCGTGCTCGGCGGCACCCAGCGCCAGCACCAGCCCGCCGATGCCGCTGCCGACCACCAGCACGTCGCTCTCGCTCACGCGCCCTCCTCGCCCCGCACCGCCCGCTCCAGCGCCTCGCCCCCGCGCACCCAGCGCCACGCCACCTCCAGCACCAGCACGTCGCCCGCGGGCGCCAGCGGCCAGCGTACGGCATCCTTCGCCGTGAGCAGCACCCGCGCTCCGGCGCGGCGCGCCGCCTCCCGCTCGCGGCCCGCCTCGCCGGGCGTGAACCAGTGGTGGTCGCGGTAGGCCGACAGCGCCTCGACGCGGAAGCCCGCCTCGCGCGCGGTGCGCGCCACGGCGTCGGGATTGCCGGTCGCCGTCACCACCCGCACCGCGCCTCCCGCCTCGGCCGGCGCGCCCTCGAGGCTGCGGGCCCCGGCCGGCTCGTGGCGGCCCGCCGCGAGCCGGGCGCCGGGCGCGCGCCGGGCCAGCCAGGCGAGCGCGGGGTCCGGGTCCTCGTCCGGGCCGAGGCGGCTCGCCACCACGAAGTCCGCCCGTTGCAGCGCCCGCCACGGTTCGCGCAGCCGGCCGGCCGGGAGCATCCGCGAGGGGCGGCGGGTGTCGGCCGCCTCCACCAGCACCACGTCCAGGTCGCGGGCGAGCCGCCAGTGCGAGAAGCCGTCGTCCACCACCACGAGCGCCGCCCCCGCGGCGGCCGCTGCCGCGGCGAGCGCGGCCTTGCTGCGGCCGGCGTGGACCGCCACCCCCGGCAGTTCGCGCCGCAGCAGGCGTTCCTCGTCGCCATCGCCCGCCGGGCCCGGCCGGTAGCGCCGGCACACCACCGCGGTCGCGATGCCCGCTCCGGCCGCGAGCGCCGCGAGGTGGCGGACCAGCGTGGTCTTGCCCGTTCCCCCCACGCTCAGGTTGCCGACGCTCACGACGCGCGCCGGCACGCGGCGCGCCTGGAGCCAGCCGCGCGCGTACGCCGCGCGGCGCGCCTCCCACGCCGTCTCGCCGAGCCGCGCCAGCGCGTCCAGCGCCGCGGGGCTCACGACGCCGGCCACACGTGCCACGCGGCCAGCAGTCCGAGCGCGCGGCGTGCCGCGCCGCGCAGCGACTCCGCCACGGCGCGCGCCGCCTCGCCGCGCCGCCGCACCGCGGCCTCGTCGGCCAGCTCCGCAAGCGCGGCGGCGAGGTCGTCGCCCGCTTCCGCGCGCCGGATCGCGCGGCGCGCGGCGAGGGCCGCGACCGCCGGCCGCTGGCTCTCGGCGTGCGGGCCGAGGATCACCGCCGCGCCGCAGGCCGCGGGCTCGAGCGGGTTGTGGCCCCCGTAGGGAAGCAGGCTGCCTCCGACGAAGGCGGCGTCCGCCACCGCGTAGTAGTCGGCGAGCGCGCCGAGGCGGTCGTCCCAGCGCCACGCCTCCGCCGGTCCCGCACCCCGCGTCGTGGCGACACCGGCGTCGCGCGCCTCGCGCTCCAGGTCGGCGGAGGCCCGGGGGTGCCGGGGCAGCGCCGCCACCTGCCAGCGCGCGCGCAGCGCCGGCGGCAGGGTCCGCCACGCCCGCGCCAGCAGCCGCGCCTCCCCGGGCCGCAGGCTGGCCAGCACCAGCAGCGGGCGATCGCGATCGAGTCCCAGCGCGGCCCGCTCCGCCCCCGGGGCCGCGGCCGCGCGCGGGAGCGCGTCGTTCTTCAGGTTGCCCACCACCGCCGTGCGCGCGCGCGGCGCGCCGATCGCGAGCCAGCGCTCGGCGTCCGCCTCGCTCTGGCACAGCACCGCCGAGAGTCCCCCGACCAACGCCCGGAACTTCGGTCCGAGCCGGGCGTAGTGGCGCACCGAGCGCTCCGAGAGGCGCGCGCTCACCACCGCCACCGGCAGGCGCTCGGCGTGCGCGCGCATCAGCCAGTGCGGCCAGAGTTCGGTCTCGATCAGGAACAGCCGCTGGGGTTCGACTCCCGACACGAAGCGCCGCACGCACTGCGGGGCGTCCATCGGGGCGAGGCTCACCCGCGGCTCGAGTGCGGCGAGACGCGCGCGGCCCGCGCGGGTGGTCGCGGTCAGCCACAGGCGCGCCCCCGGCTGGAGGGCGCGCAGTTCCGCGACCAGCGGCCCCGCCGCCAGCGCCTCGCCCAGCGAGGCCGCGTGGATCCAGCCGTGGCAGCCGCCCGGCCAGTCCACCCGGCCGAGCCGCTCGTCCCACAGGCCGCGCTCGGCGGGCGACACCACCACGCGCGCCGCCGGCGCGAACGCGCCCAGCACCGGCGCCACCGCGCGGTACAGCGACCAGGCCGCCGTCATTCCGCCACCCCGGCGCGCCGCTCCACGTCGCGCGTGAGCGCGGCGATCGCGCGCTCCACCTCGAGGCGGCGCGGCTCCAGCTCGTCGCGCCCCAGTCCCGGCGGCACGGGGATCGGATCGCCGTACGCCACCACCACGCGGGCGAAGGGCCTCGGCACCCGGAACCCGTCCCACGAGCGCAGCCGCCACGCCCCGCGCGACGCCGTGGCGACCGGAACCACCGGGAACCCGGTGCGGCTCGCGAGGTAGAGCAGTCCCGGCTTGACCCGCTCGGCGGGACCCCGCGGCCCGTCCGGGGTCACCGCCAGCAGGTGGCGGCGCTCGGCCCACTCGAGCATGTCGCGCAGCCCCTCCTCGCCGCCGCGCGTGCTCGAGCCGCGCCCGGTCACGAACCCGAGGCGCTCGATGATCCGCGTGATCAACTCGCCGTCGCGGTGCCGGCTCACCAATACCGCGATGCCGCGCCCCCGGTGCGTGAAGACCAGCGGCAGCATGCGCGCGTGCCAGAACGCGAACACGCACCGCTCCCCGCGCCCGATCGCCGCGTCGAGGTCCGCCATGCCGATCCGCTCGATGCGCCAGGTCCACCCGGCGAGCCTGAGCGCCGCCGCGCCGCAGGCCGCGGCCGGCTCGAGCCACCACGGGTAGCGCGCCCGCTCCGGCGTGGCGCCGCCCGGCCCGGGGGCTTCGCGCGCCTCGCCCGCCGCGTCCGCGCTCACGCCAGCATCTCCGCGAGCCACGCGGCCGCGCGCTCCGAGGCGCCCGGCCCGCCGAGGTTCTCGCGCACCCGGGCGAGCCGCTCGCGCTGCGCCGCGCGCGCCGCGGGATCGTCCAGCCACGGCGCCAGGCGCGCCGCGAGGCCGTCGGGCGTGAGGTCGCCCTGCAGCAGCTCGGGGGCGACGTCCTCCCCCGCCACGATGTTCGGGAGCCCGATGCGCGGCAACCGGACCAGCCGCCGCCCCAGCTCCCAGTTGAGCCAGCCGGTCCGGTAGACCACGACCAGCGGGGTGCCGAACAGCGCGGTCTCGAGGCTCGCCGTCCCCGACGCGACCGCGCACGCCGTCGCGAAGGCCTGCGTGGCCCGCGTCCGGCCGCGCACCGTCACGACGCCGCCGCTCCGCTCCACCTCGGCCGGATGTCCGGCGCCGCGCCCCGGCAAGGCCACGACCGTGGCGAGCGCGGGTCGCGTGGCCCGCAGCCGCGCCGCCGACTCGAGCAGGATGCCGCGGTGGCGCTCCACCTCCTGCGCGCGGCTGCCCGGCATCAGCCCGAGCACCGGAACGCCGGGCGCGAGCCCGAGCTCGCGGCGCCACTCGGTCTCGGGCACCTCGGGCGCGAAGCCGTCGAGCAGCGGGTGCCCGACCCAGCGGGTCTCCACCCCCGCCTCGCGGAAGATCGGCTCCTCGAAGCGGAACACCACCGCGAGGCGGCGCACCCAGCGCGCCATCTCGGCGGCGCGCTCGGCGTGCCACGCCCACACCTGCGGGGCGATGTAGTAGAAGACCGGGATGCCGGCGCGGTGCAGGCGCGGCCCGAGGCGGAAGTTGAAGCCCGGGGAGTCCACCAGCACCGCGGCGTCGGGCCGCCGGGCGCGCACCTCGCGATCGAGGGCCGCGAACACGCCGCGGATCGCGGGAAGCCGCCGCACGACTCCGGTGAAGCCCATCACGGAGAGGGTCTCCATGCCCGCCACCGCCCGCACCCCGGCCGCCTCGAGCCGCGGGCCCGCCACCCCGCACGCCTCGACCGGCACGCGCGCGCGCAACGCCTCGACCAGCCGCGCCGCGTGGACGTCCCCGGACGGCTCGCCGGCGACGATCAGCAGGCGGCGGTCGGGTGATCCGCCCACAGACGCGCCCGTGCCTTCATGGCCGAGCGCACCTCGGCCGCGATGCGCACCGCCTCGCGGCCCGCCTCGGCCGGAGCCGCGCCCTCGCCCCCCTCGCGCAGCGAGCGCAGGAAGGCCGTGAGCTCCAGGGTGAGCGGTTCGCCCGGATCCACCGCCACCTTCTCGCGTGAGATCGCGCTCATCGCGGCGGGCAATCCGAACGGCGCGGCGCGGCGCAGCTGGGCCACGTCCACGTTCAGGACCTCGCAGGTCTTCTCGAACAGGTCCACCGAGACGTAGGCGTCGTCCTGGAAGAAGCGGATGCGGCGCAGCCGGTCCTGCGACACCCGGCTCGCGGTGAGGTTGGCGATCGCCCCGTTCGAGAACTCGATCCGCGCGTTGGCGATGTCCTCGTTGGAGGACAGCACCGCGACCCCGACCGCCGAGAGGCTGGCGGGCGAGGCGCCGGCGAGCGACAGCACCAGGTCGATGTCGTGGATCATGAGATCGAACACCACGTCGATGTCGAGCGAGCGCGCCTGGAAGAGCGCGAGCCGGTGGGCCTCGATGAAGCGCGGCGCGCGCAGGTGGCGGGCCGCCGCCCGCATCGCGGGGTTGAAGCGCTCCACCTGCCCGACCTGCAGCCGCGCGCCCCCGCGGCGGGCCGCGGCGATCATGGCGTCGGCGTCCTCGGGGGTGAACGCCATCGGCTTTTCCACCAGCACGTGCCGGCCCGCCGCGAGCGCCCGCTCGCAGGCCTCGCGGTGCGCCACGGTCGGCACCGCGACCGAGACCGCCTCGCAGGCCGCCAGCAGCGCGTCGGGGCCGTCGAAGGCCTCGACGCCGTGCCGGGCCGCCACCTCGCGGGCGCGCGCGGGGTCGGCGTCGGTGACGCCGACCAGCCGGGCTTCGGGAATCGCGTCGTAGACGCGGGCGTGCTTCTCGCCCCACGCGCCCACGCCGATCACCCCGACCCGCACCGGCTTCATCGCGCGAGCCCCCGCGCCGACGTCTCGGCGAAGCGCGCGAGGTGCTCGACCTCCGCGATCCCGGGATAGCGCTCCCGCAGGCGCGCCACGGCGTCGGCCACGGTCAGGCCGTCGCGGAACAGCACCCGGTAGGCGCCGTTCAGGGCGTCCACGACCTCCCTCGAGATCCCGCGGCGCTCGAGGCCGATGCTGTTGATCCCGGCCAGCCGCGGGGGGCTGCCGGCGAGCTTGATGAAGGGCGCCACGTCCTGCGGGATCCGCGAGCCGCCGCCGATCATGGCGTGACGCCCGATGCGCACGAACTGGTGCACCACGGTGCCGCCGCCCACGATCGCCCAGTCCTCGATCGCCACGTACCCGGCGAGCTGCACCGCGTTGGCGATCACCACGCGGTCCCCGACCTGGCAGTTGTGGGCCACGTGCGCGTAGGCCATCAGCAGGCAGTCGCTCCCGATGCGCGTGGTGGCGCCCGGCTCGGTGGCGAGGTTGGCCGTGACGTACTCGCGGATCACGGTGCGGTCGCCGACCTCGAGATAGGACTCGAGCCCGGTGTACTTGAGGTCCTGCGGATCGCTGCCCACCACCGCGCCGTGGTGCAGGCGGCAGTCGGCGCCGACCCGGGTCCAGCCCGTCACCAGCGCGCACGAGTCCACGCGGGTGCGGTCGCCGAGCCGCACGTTCGGACCGATCCGGGAGCCCGGCCCGATCTCCACGTCCACGCCGAGCTCTGCGCCCGGCTCGACCCAGGCCGCCGGATGGACGCGGGCGCTCACGATCCGCGCCGCTCGACCACCTTCGCCAGCAGCTCCGCCTCGGCGACCAGCTGGTCGTCCACGAAGGCCTCGCCCCGCATCTTCGAAGTGCCCGAGCGGAGCTTGAGGAGCGTGAGGCGGAAGCGGAGCTGGTCTCCCGGGGTCACCGGGCGCCGGAACTTCGCGGCGTCGATTCCCATGAAGTACATGAGCTTCTCGTGCGGGTTGTCCACCGAGTTGAGCAGCAGCAGCCCGCCGACCTGCGCCATCGCCTCGAGGATCAGCACGGCGGGCATGATCGGGTGGCCGGGGAAATGGCCCTGGAAGAACGGCTCGTTGATCGTGACGTTCTTGATGCCCTCGATCCACGCGCCTTCTTCGAGCGCCGTGATCCGGTCCACCAGCAGGAACGGGTAGCGGTGCGGCAGGATGTCCATCACCGCCGTGATGTCCCACTCCTCGGGAGGGCCGCCGGGCCGGCGCCCCGGCAGCGGCAGCGTGGCCTTGAGGTGCTTCACGAACGCGACGTGGCTCTGGTGGCCGGCCTTCACCGCGGTCACGTGACCCTGCAGCGGCCCGCCCAGCATGGACAGGTCGCCCAGCAGGTCGAGCACCTTGTGCCTCGCGAATTCGTCCGGGTAGCGGAGCGGTTCCGGGTTGCGGATCGCCTTCTCGCCCACCACCACGGCGCTCTCGAGCCGGCCGCCCTTGATCCAGCCCTGGCCCCGCAGGGCCTCGAGGTCGCGTTCCAGCACGAACGTGCGCGCCGGGGCGATCTCCCGCAGGAAGGTCTGGTCGTCGATGTCGAAGGTCACGCTCTGCCGGCCGATCAGGGGGTGGTCGTAGTCGATCACGAAGGTGATGCGGAAGCCGCGGAACGGGACCGCGGTGAGCGAGACGCCGTTCTCCGACCAGCTCACCGGCCGGGTCACCTTGATGTGGCGGCGCGCCCGCTCCTGCTCCACGAAGCCGGCCTCGGCCAGCACCTTCGCGATCGGCGCGGCGCTCCCGTCGGCCGGTTCGGGCACCTCCATCGCGCTCACCTCGATCTCGAGGTTGTCGATGCCGAGCCCGGCCACGGCGGCGAGCAGGTGCTCCATGGTGTGCACCTGCACGCCGTCCTGCTGCAGGATCGTGCGGCGGCCGGCGCGGGGGTCGAACCACGCGTTCTCGGGGCGCACCTCGATCACCGGCCGGTCGGGCAGGTCGGCCCGCACGAAGCGCAGCCCGGTGCCCGCCGCCGCCGGACGGAACACCACCCGGCTCCGCTCCCCGGTGTGAAGGCCGATGCCCTCGATCGAGGCCTCGCGGGCGAGGGTGCGCTGGGGGCGGCCGATCATCGGACCTCTTCGCCCTGGCGGGCGCCCGAGGGCTGCCGCTCGAGGCGCTCGACGCGCTCCTCCAGGTCCTTGGCCCGCTGGAACAGCTGCGGCAGGCGCTGGAGGTAGGCGTGCACCCGCTTGAACAGGGCGATGGGCGCGGCCGGGTAGCCGAACACCGTGGCGCCGGCCGGCACCGACTTCGAGACCCCGCTCTGCGCCCCGACCTGCGCCCCGCGGCCCAGCCGGATGTGCCCGATCAGTCCCGCCTGCCCGCCGATGGTGACGTAGTCCTCGAGCTCGGTGCTGCCCGAGATCCCGACCTGGGCCACGATGATGCAGTGCCGCCCCACCACCACGTTGTGGCCGATCTGGACCAGGTTGTCGATCTTGGTGCCGTCCCCGATGCGCGTGCTGTCGGTGGTGGCGCGGTCGATGGTGGTGTTGGCGCCGACCTCGACGTCGTCGCCGATTTCCACGTTCCCGACCTGCGGCACCTTGTGGTAGCGGCCGGCGTCGAAGGCGAATCCGAAACCGTCCGCCCCCACCACCACGCCCGGGTGGAGGATGCAGCGGGCCCCCACCACGCACTCCTCGCGCACGGTGACGCGCGGGTAGAGCAGCGAGTCCTCGCCCACCCGCGACGACACTCCGACGTACCCCCCGGCCATGATCACCGCCCGCGCCCCGATCTCGGCGCCGCGCTCCACGACGCAGTGCGGCCCGATGGACACCTCGGGACCGAGCCGGGCTTCGGGGTGGATCACGGCACTCGGGTGGACACCCGGCGGCTGGCGGAAGGTGTCGGGGCGGAAGATGCGCACGACCTTCTGGAACGCGAGGTAGGGGTTGTCCACGTGCAGCAGCGGCAGCGGCGCCACCCGCGACTCCCGCGAGCAGATCACCGCCGACGCCCGGGTCTCGCCGAGGTAGGCGTCGTAGCGCGCGTTGGCGATGAAGGTGATGTCTCCGGGCAGCGCCTCGCGGATCCCGGCGACGCCGCGAATCACGGTGCGGCCGTCCCCGGCCACGGTGCCTCCCAGCTCGGCGGCCAGCTCGTCCAGGGTGCGGGTGGTCATGCGCAGGCCCCCCCGGGGCGCCGTGCCCCGGCCGCTGGAGCCGGCCGGCCGGCGGGCGCGCCGCTCATCGGGTGGCACCCCCGGCGGTGCGCGCCGCCAGCTCGGCGAGCACCACGGCCGTCAGGTCGAGGTTCCGATCCGCGTAGATGATGATGCCGCTGGCCGCGTCGAGCACGAGGTCCAGCTGGCGGTCCGCCGCGATCTTTTCGACGGCCGAGCGGATCTGGGTGACGATCTCCTGCGTGGAGCGCTCGTTCTCCTGGGCGGCCCGCCCCTGCGTGCCCCAGATCTCCTGCACGAACTTCTCGTAGTCGCTGATCGCGCGCTGGAGCGCCTCCTCGCGCTCCTGCCGCCGCAGGGCCGAAAGGATCGGCGCCTGGTCGCGCAGTTCGGCGCGCAGGGCGTCCACCGCCTTCTGCTTCTCCGCCGCCTCGCTCCGCCAGCCCTGCACCTGCCGGTCGAAGCTGGCCTGCGCGTCCTGCGCGACCCGGTACTCCTGGAAGATGCGGGCGGAGTCGATGTAGCCGAGCTTGAGGTCGGCGGCCCCGGACGGGAGCGCCGCGAGGGCGCCCAGCGCCAGCGACAGCAGGCCGGCTTTCGCGAAGGTTCTGCGCATGGAGGGCGACCCCGGTCAGAAGTTCACGTTGCCGAGCAGGAAGTGCCCGACGGCCCGCGGGCCGTCGTCCCGCTGGAACCCGTAGCCATAGTCTAACCCGATGTTGCCGAGCAGCGGGATCTCGAGCCGGAAACCGAGGCCGAGGCTGGTCTTGAGCTTCAGGGGCTGGATCTCCCGGTGCAGGTCCCAGACGTTTCCGGCGTCGAAGAAAAGCACACCGTGCAGCGGATGCACAATCGGGAACTGCTGCTCCAGCGTGTAGGCGGTGAAGTAACGCCCGCCCGGATAGCGGACCCGGAAGACGCTCACGCTGTCGTCCTGCACCGGGTCCACGAGGTCGCGGGACTCGTCGCGCACGAAGCGCGAGAACTTCTCCGGCACCACCTGGTAGTCGTCGTAACCGCGCAGCGGATCGGGGGTGGTGCCGCCGCCGAGGCGGAACCGCTCGTACAGCGGCACCTGCGTGGCCCGCTGGTTGGCGTACTCGCCCACCATCCCGACGCGCGCGCGCAGCATGGTGGTGAGTCCCTTCAGCACGGAAGGCAGGTAGGCGCGGCCTTCGAAGCGGTGCTTGTGGAAGTGGATCTGGCCGCCGAACGCGCCGCCCGCGAACTCCGAATTCACGGCGAGGCGGTTGCCCGACGTGGGATAGAGCGGGTGGTTGGCCGAGTTGCGCAGGAAACTCACCTCCACGCTGCTGGTGGTGAGGTTGCGCCCCAGCTCGATGCCGGACAGGGCCGCCGAATCCGCGACCCCGAGCACGCCGCTCTGGTTGATGGTCACGCCCTCCAGCCGGTAGCTGATCGAGCCCCGCGAGTAGTCGGGCCACGGGAGCGGGCGGCCGAGGCGCACCGAGCCGCCCACGCGCTTCTCGTCGTAGAGATCGAGGTTGCGCTGGCTGTTGAAGAGCGAGGCGCCGAGCAGGGTGGGCGTGCCCCGGAACCACGGCTCGGTGAAGCTCAGGTAGTAGTTCTCGATGTTCGCGCCGCGCTCGAGGTGGAGCTGCAGGCTCTGCCCGTTGCCGAGCACGTTGTTGTGCCCGAGCTGGAGGAAGCCGGTCACGCCCGACTGGCCCGTGTAGCCGGCGCCCGCCGACGCGGTGCCCACCTGCTTCTCCTTCACCTTGAGGATCAGGTCCACGTCGCTCGAATCGGTGGGCCCGAAGTCGAGCCCCACGTCTTCGAACAGGCCGAGGCGCATCAGGTTGCCCTGGGTGCGGACCAGCGCCGAGCGCTTGAAGCGGTCGCCCTCGTGGATGTCGAGCTCGCGCCGGATCACGTGCTCGCGGGTGCCCTTGTTGCCGTTGATCTGCACGTAGCGGACGCGCGACGGCTCACCCTCGCGCACCCGGAAGCCGACGTGAACGACGGAGTCGCGAACGTCCTCCTGCGGCTCGATCTGCACGTAGAGATAGCCGCGCTCCGCGTACTCGGCGTAGGCGCCTCCGGTCGCGCGCTCGATGCGCGAGGCGTCGTAGATCTCCCCCGGCTTCGGGCTCCACAGCTTCCCGACTTCGGCGTCGGTCACCACCTGGTTCCCGGTCCAGTCCACCCCCCCGATCCGGTACAGGCGCCCTTCGTCGAGGCTCACGTGGAGCACCAGCCGGCGCGGCTCGCTGCCCGGCTTCAGCTCCTGGCCGAGCACGCGCGCGTCCCGGTAGCCGTGGTTCCGGTACCAGCCCTCGAGCTTGCGCCGGTCCTCCTCGAACTTCTCCTCCTCGATGCCGCCGCCGCCGAGAAATCCCTTCTGCTTCGTGCGCATCACCTTGCGCAGCCGCTTCTCCGGAAAGGCGGTGCGGCCCTCGAACACGATCCGTTCGATCTTGACCTTCTCCCCTTCCCGCACCACGAAGCGCAGCGTCACCTGCCCGGGCACGTCGCTGGTGTCGGGGACCGCGTCGATCGAGGCCTGGGCGTAGCCCTCGTCGCGGTAGTACTTGAGCAGCGTGTCCACCTGGGTGCGCGCGGTGACCGGGGAATAGGCTTCGCCGGGGCGCAGGAACAGCTTCTTCTCGAGGTCGGACGCGCTCTTCTTGCGCTGGCCCGCGAACTCGATCTTGCGGATGCGCTGGCGCTCCACGACGTTGACGGTCAGGTCCACGCGGCCGTCCCGCATCTCGCGCGTCACCCACACGTCCTCGAAGAGCCCGAGGCCGAAGAGCTTGCGGATGCCGTGGCGAACGGCGTCGTCGCTGTAGCGCGAGCCGGGGCCGACTTCGAAGCTCCGCAGCACGCGGGCGCTGTCGGTGACGGTGTTTCCGGCGACCCGGATGCGCCCGATCAGGGGATCCGCGGGAGCGGGGGCCGGGGCCGCCGCCGAGTCCGCGGCGGCCGGCGGCTGGGCGGCCGCCGGCGCCGCGAACGCGGCGAGCGCGAGGAGGAGGAGGGGGAGCGCGGCCCGGCTAATCGCCGCTCCCGGCGGGAGCGGGAGCCGGAGATTCGGGAGGCGCGGCGACCTCGACCGGGTCGAAGGCGAGCTCGTCGCCCCGGCGCGTGACGCCGATGCCGCCGCCCGCGGGAAGCCGGCCGCGAAGGATGAACTCCGCGAGCGGGTCCTCGAGCAGCCGCTGGATGGCCCGCTTGAGGGGCCGGGCGCCGAGGGCGGGGTCGAAGCCCTTGTCGATGAGCAGCTCGACCGAATCGCCGCTGATGTCGAGGTGAATCTCCTGTGCACGCAGTCGCTCCTTGACCTGGCCGAGAAGGATCTGGACGATGTTGACCATGTCGCCGCGCCCGAGGGCGTGGAACACGATCACGTCGTCGATCCGGTTGAGGAATTCCGGGTTGAAGGCCCGCTTCAGTTCGTCCTGAACCGTGCTCTTGATGGCCGCGAACTGCTGGGTCGCGCCCTCGGCCTGCTTGAACCCGAGGTTGCGCGCCCCGGTGACGATCTGCCGGCCCCCCAGGTTCGACGTCATGATGATCACCGTGTTCTTGAAGTCCACCCGCCGACGGGAGCTGTCGGTGAGGACGCCGTCGTCGAGAACCTGGAGGAGCACATTGAACACGTCCGGGTGCGCTTTTTCAATCTCGTCCAGGAGCACCACCGAATAGGGCTTCCGGCGCACCTTCTCGGTGAGCTGCCCGCCCTCCTCGTACCCCACATACCCCGGGGGCGCTCCCACCAGCCGCGACACCGAGAACTTTTCCATGTACTCGGACATGTCGATCCGGATCAGCGCGTCGTCGTCGTCGAACAGGAAGGCCGCCAGCGCCCGCGCCAGCTCGGTCTTGCCCACCCCGGTGGGCCCGAGGAAGATGAACGAGCCGATCGGCCGCTTGGGGTCGCGCAGGCCGACACGGTTGCGCCGCACCGCGCGCGACACCGCCGCCACCGCCTCCTCCTGCCCCACCAGCCGCTTGCGCAGCTCCTCCTCCATGCGCAGGAGCTTCTGGGTCTCCTCCTCGGCCAGCTTGACCATCGGGATGCCGGTCATGACCGAGAGCACCGAGGCGATCAGCTCCTCGTCCACCTGCACGTCCTTGCCGCGCGTGGACTCGCTCCACGACTTCTTGAGCTCGTTCTTGCGGGCCCGCAGCTCCTTCTCCTTGTCGCGGAGCCGGGCGGCCTTCTCGTACTCCTGCCCGCGGATCGCGGCTTCCTTCTCCTTGATGACCTCCTCGAGCTTCTTCTCCAGCTCGTGGATCTCGGAAGGCACCGTGCTCACCGACAGGCGGGCGCGCGCGCACGCCTCGTCGATCACGTCGATGGCCTTGTCCGGGAAGAAGCGGTCGTTCATGTAGCGGTCGGCGAGCTTCACCGCCTGCACCACCGCCGCGTCGCTGATCTTCACGCCGTGGTGCGCCTCGTACTTGTCGCGCAGCCCCATCAGGATCGCGATGGTGTCCGCGATGCTCGGCTGGTCCACCATCACCGGCTGGAAGCGCCGCTCGAGCGCCCCGTCCTTCTCGATGTACTTGCGGTACTCGTCGAGCGTGGTGGCCCCGATGCACTGCAGCTCGCCGCGCGCCAGGGCGGGCTTCAGCATGTTGCTCGCGTCGATCGCGCCCTCGGCCCCGCCCGCGCCCACGATCGTGTGGAGCTCGTCGATGAAGATCACCGTGTCCTTGGACTCGCGGATC
>CAZIVR010000078.1:0-18274 GCA_964542745.1 uncultured bacterium | reverse complement strand
GGCTGGCCGCGATCGCGATGCTCGCGGCGCGACTTCGCGCCCGCTCGCGGGCCCGGCGCCCGCGGGTGCTGCGCTTCGCGGCGCGCGGGGTGCCCGCGGCCGCGATCGCGCGCCGCACCGGGCTCTCGCGCGACGAGGTGCGCGCGCTGCTCGACCCGGGCGTCCCCGACCGGAAGCCCTTTCCGGGCGGCAGGCTCTTCCGCCGCCCGGGGCACGCGGCCCGCGCCGGGAGCCCGTCGTGAACGCGCGCGTTCGCAACCGTTTGCGCCGGACGCCTGCGCCGCGCCGTGAGGCGGAACGGCGCTTGCTCAAGGCCACTCCTCGCGGTGCGCCGAAGGCCGGCGCGCCCCACGTCGCGAGGTGACCATGCCGCTCTCCGGAATCGAACGCAGCGCCCGGGCCCTGAGCTTCTACCTGAAGCTGCAGGAGGTGACGGCCAACAACCTGGCCAACGCCGGCACCGAGGGCTTCAAGGCCGACCGCCTCACCGCGCGCCTGATGCCGGGCGAGCCGCACGCGGTCCCCGTGGCCTCGACCGACCTGCGCCAGGGCGCGCTGCGCGACACCGGCCGCGCGCTCGACCTCGCGCTCGACGGACCCGGCTTCCTCGTGGTCCGCACCGACGCCGGCGAGCGCCTCACGCGCGGCGGCTCGCTCAAGCTCGACGCCGCCGGGCGGCTGGTGACCTCCGGGGGCGACACGGTGCTCGGCGAGGACGGGCCGGTCGTGGTCCACGGCTCGGCCATCGAGATTCACCCGGACGGCACCGTGGTGAGCGACGGGACGGTCGCGGCGCGCCTGCGGCTCGAAAACGTGGACGACCCGGGCGGCCTGCGCAAGGAAGGCGGCGGCAAGCTGCGCAGCGAGCGGCCCCCGCACGCGGTGGCCGACGGGAGCCTGCGGGTGCGCCAGGGGGCGCTCGAGGACGCCAACCTCGACCCGGTGCTCTCGATGGTGGATCTGGTGGCGATCCAGCGCGCGTATTCGGTGAGCGCGGACGCCCTGCGCGTGCTGGACGGCGTGCTGGGCTCGCTGGTCAACGAAGTCGGGAAGGTCTGATCGCGCGGCACGGCCGCGCTCTGCGGGAGGGAACCATGAACTCGAGCCTCAGGACGTCCGCGAGCGGCATGATGGCGCAGCAGCGGATGGTGGACGTGATCGCCAACAACCTCGCCAACGTCAACACCACCGGCTTCAAGCGCAGCCGCGTGAGCTTCGAGGACGTGCTCTACGAGACCGTGCGCGGCGAGCGCAAGGCCGGGGATTCCAACGTCGAGACGGTGGGCCCGGTCCAGATCGGCAAGGGCGTGCGCATCGCGGGCGTGCTGCGGCTCCACGCGCAGGGCTCGCCCGAGAACACCCAGCGGCCCCTCGACGTCGCGATCGAAGGCGACGGCTACCTGCAGGTGCGCCGCGCCGACGGCTCCACCGCGTTCACCCGCGACGGCAACCTGACGCTCTCGGAGAACGGCACGCTGGTGACGAGCGGCGGCTACGTCGTCGAGCCCGGGATCGTGGTGCCGAACGACGCGAACCACGTGAGCGTCGGCGCGGACGGCACGGTGAGCGTGACGCGGGCCGGCGACTCGGCGCCCACCGACATCGGGCGCATCGAGCTGGCGCGCTTCCTCAACGAGACCGGCCTGATGGCGATCGGCGAGAACCAGTTCGTCCAGAGCGAGGCGTCGGGCGAGCCCATGACCGGATTCCCCGAGGACGAGGGCTTCGGGCGCCTGATCCAGGGGGCGCTCGAGTCGAGCAACGTCGAGATCGTGCAGGAGATGACCGACATGATCGCCGCGCAGCGCGCGTACGAGATCAACGCCCGCGCGATCCGCGCGGCCGAGGACATGATGCAGGCGACCAGTGACCTCATTCGCTGAGCGCGTCGCGCCGCCGCGGCTCGCGGCCCTGGCGCTCGCCCTGCTCGCCGGGCTCTCCGCGGGCGCCGCGGCCGGCGCCCCGGACGGGGCGTTCGAGTCGCGCGTCCTCGCCGAGATCGCGCGCCGGCTCGGCCGGCCGGCCGCCGCCGTCCGCCTCGACTGGAGCGTCGCGGGCGCGGCCGGGGACGCGGCCGACTCGCTGGCCGGCGTGGCGGGCGGACCCGGCGGCTGGTTCACGCTGGTCGCGGTGCGCGGCGGCGACCGCCGCGCGCGCCGCGTGCGCGCCGAGGTGCTCGAGCCGGTGGCGGTCGCGGCACGCCCGCTCGCGGCCGGAACGCGGCTCGCGCCTGGGGACCTGCGGGTCGAACCGCGCTGGATGCCCGCCGGGACCGGGGGCGCCGGCGTTCCCGCCGAACCGGGCTGGGAGGTGCGGCGCGCCGTTCCCGAGGGCGGCGCCCTGCGCTGGCCCGCGGTGGCGGCGCCGGTCGTGATCGAACCGGGCCAGCGGGTGGTGGCGACGTGGGAGCGGGGCGCCGTCTCGGTGCGCCACTCCGGCGTCGCGCTGCAGGGCGCGCGCGCCGGACGGCCGGTGCGCGTGCGGCTCGACGGCAACTCCGCGGCGCTCACCGCGCTCGCGGTCGCGCCCGGCGAGGTCCGCATGGAAGGAGGGTTCTCCCGATGACGTTCGACCGCTGGTTCCGCGGCTCCCGTGCCGCGCTGCTCGCCGCGGCCGCGCTCGCGCTCGGCGCGGGGGCCGCGCGCGCGCAGGATTCGACCCTCGCGCCCGCCCCCGCGCTTCCGCGCACGCTCGCGCAGGCTTCGTGGATTTCGGATCGCGTCCCGCTCCGGCCCGGCGACCTGCTCACCGTGGTCGTGGTGGAACAGACCTCGGCGCGCGAGCAGGTGAGCCAGGTGGCGGAGGGTTCGCGCTCCCAGAAGGGAACCATGGACGCGACCGTGGACGGCGACGTGGCCTTCGGCGCGACCCGCGTGGCGATGGGCCTCGACGGCCGGTCGCGCGACGTGGGCGAGGCGAGGCGCGCCGGCGACCTGAACGGCGTGGTGACCGTGCGCGTGACCGAGATCACGCCCGAGGGGCTCGCCCGCATCCAGGGCGAGAAGAAGGTGACGGTGGACGGCCGGCCGCAGACCGTGTCGGTGAAGGGGCTGGTGCGTCCCGCCGACGTGGGCGCGGGCCGGCGCGTGCTCTCGAGCCGCGTGGCCGACGCCGAGATCGTCTACACGGGCAAGAAGATCGCGCCGCGTACCGGCTTCTTCGGCAAGCTGCTCGGGATGCTGTGGCCATGAGCGCGCCGAATCGGAGGGCGGGCTTCGCCCGCGCGCTCGCCGCGACGCTCGCGGCCATCACGCTGGGCCTGGGCTCCCCGGCGCCGGCCGCGCCGGCGCGGGTGGCGGACCTCACCGTGCACGCGGGCGCCGGGCCGAGGCGGCTGGTCGGCTACGGGCTGGTCGTGGGCCTCGACGGCACCGGCGACCGCGGCTTCGGCGGGCAGGCCGCGCAGACGCCGAGCGTGCGCTCGATCGTCAACCTGCTCCGGCGCTTCGACGTCGAGATCCCCGGCGACCGCCTGCGCCCGCGCAACGTGGCCGCGGTGCTCGTCACCGCCGAGGTCTCCCCGTACCTGCGCCCGGGCGGCCGCTTCGAGGTGCAGGTGTCCGCGATCGGCGACGCGACGTCGCTGCGCGGCGGGGTGCTGTGGATGACGCCGATGGCCGCGGGACCCGACGATCCGGTGGTGGCGACCGCGCAGGGCCCGCTGTGGGTGGCGATGGACGACGAGCGCCGCTCGTACTACCGCCGCGCCAACGCGGCGCGGATCGCCGAGGGCGGCGTGCTCGAGGGCGCGCTGCCGCCGCCCGCGGCGCCCGACAGCCTGCTGGTGCTGCGCGAGCCCGGGCTGCTCGCGGCGCAGCGGATCGCGGACGCGGTGAACCGCGCGTTCGGCGCGGGCAGCGCCCGCGTGCGCGATCCCGGCGCGGTGGTCCTGGGCGCGCCGCCGAACGGGACGGGCAGCACGATCGAGTTCCTCGCCCGCGTGGACACGGTGGAGGTGGAGCTGGTCGAGCCCGCGCGCGTGGTGATCGACGCCCGCGACGGGACGCTGGTGGCCGGAGGGGGGGTGCGCGTGGGCGCGGCGACCGTCACGCACGGCGGCCTCACGCTTTCGATCGGCGGGGCGGCGCGCGGCGACGCGCCCGGCCTGGTGCGCCTCGCGCCGCGGGTTCCGGTGGAGGACGTGGCCGCGGGGCTCCACGCCGCCGGCGCGCGCGCCGACGACGTGATCTCGATCTTCGAGGCGCTGCGCGCCGCGGGCGCGCTGCAGGCGCAGCTGGTGGTGCGGTGAGCGGGCCCGTGATCCCGGCCGCGGGCGGCGTCGCGGGCGCGCGGCCCGCCGCCGATCCGGCGGCGAAGCACGCCGCCCTGCGCCGCCAGTGCCACGAGCTGGAGGGCGTGTTCGTGCGCCAGCTGTTCGAGGCGATGCGCAAGGCCACCCCGCGCGGCGACGGCACGCAGGGCTCGCCGGGCGAGGGAGCCTTCACCGAGATGCTCGACGACGCGCTCGCCTCGCGCGCCGCCGCGGGTCTCGAGCGCGGGCTCGGCGAGGCCATGTACCGGCAGCTGAGCCGCCGGCTCGACGCGCAGGCGCCGGCCCCCGGGGCCCCGGCGGCGCCCGGCCCGGCGCGGGGCGGGCGATGAGCGTGGTCGAGGCGGGAACGCACGCGGGCAGCCACGCGCCCGGGGACGTCGAAGCCGGGCTCGCGCACGAGACCGAGCTGCTGCGCGAGCTCGCCGCGGCGCTGGTGCGGCAGCGGGCGGCGGTCGCGCACGACCGCGTGGACGACGTGCTGGCGAGCCTCGACGACCTGGGCCGCATCCTCCACGCGCTGGACGCCTCGCGGCGCCTGACCGAATCGCGGCGCGCCCGGCGCGCCGGGGCGCCCGAGCCGCCGGCGCTCGCCGCGGCCGTGGCCGCGCTCCGCGCCGCCGCCTTCGACGCGCGCCGCGAGGCCCTGATCAATCACGAAGTGCTCCGCCACGGCGTCGCCGCCGGCGAGCGCTTCCTCCAGGGATTGTTCCAGTCGCTCGACGCGCCGGCCGGGTACGCCCCGGGCGACGCCCGGGCCGGAGCGCCCGGACGCATCGTGGATCGGAGGGGATGACATGTCGCTCCTGAACCTGCTCGGCATCGCGCGCTCCGCGCTCCTCACGCACCAGGCCGCGATGAGCGTGACCGGGCACAACATCGCCAACGCCCAGACGCCCGGCTACAGCCGCCAGCGCCTGGTGCTGGTGCCCGAGTCCCCCGGCCTCTCGCCGCTCGGGCCGATCGGGCGGGGCGTGACGTCCCAGGCGCTGGAGCGCGTGCGCAGCGCCTTCCTCGACCTCTCGGTGCGCGCCGACGGCGGACGGCTCGGCGACGCCGGCGCCCGCCTCGAGGTGCTGCGCGGGGTGGACGACGCGCTGCTCGAGCCGGGCGACGGCGGGGTCGGCGCGGCGTTCGACGGGCTGCTCCAGTCCTTCTCGGACCTCTCGGGCGAACCCGGGGCCGGGACCTTCCGCGAGCTGGTGCGGTCCGCCGCCCAGCGCTTCGTCTCGCAGGTGCGAAGGGTGGGCGCGGCGCTCGACGCCGCCGAGGCCGGCGCCCGGACCCGGCTGCAGGCCGGGCTGGACGAGGTCAACGCGATCGCCTCCGACCTGGCCGAGATCCACCAGCGCCTCGCCACCTTCGGGTCCGAGGCGCCGCCCGACCTGCTCGACCGCCGCGACGCGCTGCTCGACCGCCTGGCCGCCTTCGGCACCGTGCGCGTCTCCCAGCAGGCGGACGGCGCCGTGCAGGTGTCGCTCGGCGCCGAGATGCTGGTGGTGGGCGGCACGGCGCGCGCCCTCGAGGTGCGGGCGCTGGCCGGAGGCGGCGTGGGGGTGGCGCGCGTGGGCGCGGTCTCGACCTTCGATCCCGGCGCCGGCAGCCTGCAGGCGCTGGCCACGCTCGTGACGACCACCGTGCCCGGCATGAAGGCGAAACTCGACGCCTACGTCTCGGCCGCCGTGACCGAGGTCAACACCGTTCACCGCGCCGGATTCACGCTCACGGGGGCCACCGGCGTGGACTTCTTCGACCCCGCCGGGCTCACCGCCTCGACGATTTCCGTGAGCGCCGCGGTCACGGCTTCGTCCGACGCGATCGCCGCGGCGCAAACCGCCGCCCCGGGCGACGGCGACAACGCGCTGCGGATGGCGGGGCTCGGCGGCGTCCCGGTCGGCTCCCTCGGCGGGCGCTCGCTGCGCGAGCACTACGCCTCGTTCGTGGCCGACGTCGGCGCGCAGACCCTCGCCGCCGACCGCGACGGCGTGCTCTACCAGACGCTGGTGGACCGGGGGGAAGCCCGGCGCCAGTCGGTGAGCGGCGTCTCGGTGGACGAGGAAATGGTGGCGCTGATCTCGCAGCAGCAGGCGTACTCGGCGGCGGCCCGGCTGGTGCGCGCGGCCGACGACATGATCACCGAGCTGCTGCGGATGATCTAGGGCGTCACCCGAGGCGCCGCGCGGGGCGTCCTCGAACGGAGCCCGGGGCGTGCCGCGAGTCGGGCCGTGGGGGGCGCGCCGAGTTCCCGGCCGGAACCTACCGGCGAACGCGGGCGGGCAGCTCCAGCGTCCAGCGACGGCCGGCCGGCGAGCACTCCACCCGGCACGAACCGCCCAGCGTCGCGGCGAGGTCCGCGACCACCGCCTCCCGCCGCGCGAGCGCGGCCGGGCCCGTGCCCGAGGCGCCCCGCTCCTCGATCTCGATGCGCGCCCCGCCGCCGCGGCGGCTCGCGCGGATCTCGAGGCGGTCCGCCGAGCGCTCCTTGGCCAGGGTCACGATCGCGATCAGGAGGTGGTGGAGCCGCGAATCGTCGGGAACGGTGAGGCCCGCTTCCAGCTCGCGCACGACCTCGCATCGGGGCAGGCCGAGCTGCAGGCGGTGCCAGGTCTCGACCTCGTCGAGGACCGTCTCGAGCGGGGCGGGGAACGCTCCCGCCTGGTCGTCGCAGAGGCCGGTGAGGACCCGGTGGGCCCGCTCCACGCGGGCGTGGGCGCCGCCGCGGATCGCGGGGTGGTCGCCGGGGACCGAGAGCGACATCAGCGCGTTGGCGAGGTGGTGGCCGAGGCCGGGCGCGATGCTGGCCCACAGCTCGGCGCGGTCCGCGAGCCGCCGCAATTCGCGGTACTCGGCGGCCGGAACGACCTCGAGCCCGGCCGGCGCGGCGCCGGTATCGGGGACGGGCGTGAAAGGCGGTGCCGGGAGCAGCGAACTCGCCAAGACGGACTCCTCCGGGTGCATCGTCGCACCGGGAGGGTGGCGTTCGACTCGGGCAAGGGATCGGCGGGCCGGGCGCCGGACTTGAGTCCCGAATTCGAACGGGCAATCCGCACGGGTCCCGGCCCCCGCCGGTCGCGGGGCGCCGCGGGCAGCCCGCCGCGGTGCTCAGGTCCCGGTGCGCCTCACGGTGGCGCCGTGGTGGATGGGCTCGGCGCGGTGGCGGCGCATCAGCGACTCGAGCGCCCCGGGCCCCAGCCGCGCCCCGCGGGAGAGCAGCTTCATCCCCGAGGCGGTGTAGAGATCGTCCGCGAGCACCATGCCGACCTCGAGCGAATCGATCGGCAGGATGCGGCACTCGGCCTGCCGCGCGGTGAGGTCCTGGCCGGTGACGAACGCCTCGAGGTGCACGAGCACGAGCGGATCGTAGCGGCCGCCGCGCTGCTCCATCATGGCCGCCAGCGCTTCCGCCGGCCCCCCGGGGCCGCTCTCGAGCGCGGCGAGGTAGTCCATGCCGACGCGGAGGATCCGGCTCCGCAGCGGGATCTGTCCCTGCAGCAGGTGCTCGGGGAGGCCGGATCCGTCCCAGTTCTCGCACACGGCCCCGAGCAGGTCGGCCGCGCCCTCGAGCCCCTCGATGTGGGAGAGGTACTCGCGCGCGGCGCGGGTGGTGTCCCACGCCTCGGTGCCCACCGGGCTCGAACCCTTCCGCTCCGGGCGGGCGACGAGGTGGCCGATCTCGTGCAGTCGCGCGGCCAGCTCGAGGTCGCGGAGCAGGTTCTCGGGCACCTCGAACCTCGCGGCGAGCCGGGCCGAGAGCGCCGCGAGCTGTTCGCCGCGGCCGGCGGCGCCGGGCCGTCCGAGCGCGCACAGGTCGGCGAGCGCCTGCACGATGCGGCCGAGGCGTTCCTCGCGGAGCCGGCGGTTCGTCTCGCGTTCCTGCTCGACCTCGCGCAGGGCGCGCACCAGCCGCAGGGCGGTGCCGATCCGGGCCCGCAGCCGGGCCGGCTCGAGCGGCCAGTCGAGGAGCTCCGCGCCCCCGGGCGTTCGGGCCGCGGCGGCGCCCGCTTCCGATCGCACCAGCAGCAGCGGGGAACCGGGGCGGCCCGCGAGCCCGGCGAGGAAGTCCCGGGCCGCGTCGAGCGCGGCCTCGCCCGCGACCAGCAGCTCGGGAGGCTCGCGCTTCACCATGCGCGCGGCGGCTTCCGGGTCGGGCGTCGCCGTCACGCGCACGCCCGAGCCCGCCGGGAACGCCGCCTCGAACGCCTGCGCCACCGCGGCGTCCGGGTCGAGCAGCAGGACCCGCGCGACCGCGTTCACGACTCGGCCAGCGTTCCGGCGCGGGGCGCCGGCGCGGGGAGCGGCGAGGCCGGGAGCGAGGGAGCCGGGCCCTTCAGCACCGTGATGCCGACCCGGCGGTTGCTCGCCGAGAACGGATCGTCCGGGAGCTTCAGCCGCCGGTCGGCGTGGCCGGCCACCTCCGACAGCTTGTCCATCGGGACGCCGGCCGCCACCAGGATGCGCCGGGCGGCGTTGGCGCGATCCGAGCTCAGCTCCCAGTTGGAGTAGCCGGTGGAGTCCGCGTAGGGGCGGGCGTCGGTGTGGCCCTCGATGCGGACCTGGTTCGGCAGGTGGCGCAGCTCGCCGCCGAGCAGCGCGAGGATGCCCTGCCCGCGCGCGCTGGGCCGGGCCGCTCCGGACTGGAAGAAGACGCCGTCGGGGTCTTCGATCAGCTGGATCGTGAGCCCCTCGTCGGTGAGGGTCATCTCGATCTGGCCCCGCACCGCGGACAGCTCGGGAACCTCGGCGAGCCGCCGCTCGATGTCCTGCGCGAGCCGCTCGAGGCGGTCGCGCCGCAGGTCGAGCACGTCCATCGGCTTGAGGATCCTCGGCGTCGAGGCCTGGGCGCCGTCGCCGGGAAGGATGGAGCTGCCGTATTCGTCGGCCCGGCCGAGCGGGTCCTGGAAGTAGCCCGCGATCGCGGACTTCACGTCCGAGCTCTGGTTGATGAGCCACAGCACCAGGAACAGGGCGAACATGGCGGTCATGAAGTCGGCGAAGGCCACCTTCCACGCGCCGCCGTGGTGGCCGCCGCCGTGGCCCTTCTTGCGGATGATGATCCGCACCGGGACTTCGCGATTCTTGTCCATGGCCTACTCCGCGGACTTGCCCTTGAGGCCCTTGCAGGCCTTTTCCATCTCGCCGAACGTCGGGCGGTCCTCCGCGTAGATGGTGCGCCGCGCGAACTCGACCGAGACCAGCGGCGGCAGCCCCTTCGCGAAGGCCACCACGCTCGACTTGAGGAACTGGAAGAAGCGGGACTCCGCCTGGTTCAGGTTCTCGAGCCCGGTCGAGAGCGGTCCCACGAAGCCGTAGGCGAGGAGCACGCCGAGGAACGTTCCGGTGAGCGCGGCGGCCACGTGGTGCCCGATCTCCTCGATCGGGCCGGCGATGGCGCCCATCGTCACCACGATGCCGAGCACGGCGGCCACGATGCCGATGCCGGGCAGCCCGTCGCTGACCTTCTGCAGGGCCGACACCGGCCGGGCCTCGGCCTCGTGGTGCACGTCGATCTCGCCGTCGAGCAGCATCTCGAGGTCGTGGGGCGGCACGCTGCCGAGCAGGACCAGGCGCAGCGAATCGCAGAGGAACGTCACGGCATGGTGGTGGGCGAGGATGCGCGGGTAGCGCTTGAAGATCGCGCTCTTCTCCGGTCCTTCGATGTGCGACTCGATCGCCACGAGGCCGTCCCGGCGCGCCACCTGGAAGAGCTCGAACAGCAGCTTCAGCGCGTCGAGGTAGAGCTCCTTGCTGAACGGCGAGGGGGCCATGAGCCGGCCGAGCCGTCCCCCGATCCCGAACAGGATGGGGGGAGGGGTCGAGATCAGCGTGGTCCCGAGCGCGGTCCCGCAGATGACCGTGATCTCGGAAACGTGGAACAGCGCCGGGATCTGGCCCCCCGCGATCGAAAACCCGCCGAGCACGGAGCCGACGACCACGAGCAAACCGATGATGGTGAACATGCCTGCTCCGCTGGGGTAGGGGGCGGGACGTCGCGTCAGGAGCTCGACCCCAGTTTCGGAAGGCGGGGCCACGACTTGAGGGCGTCCGGGGTGGAGGTCGAAGGGGGCGGCGTTGCGAGGTGCACGAGCCACCCCGGGCCGCGGCGCCCAGGCCCCGGGCCGGGCGGCGGGCCCGTCTTGCCGCGGGCCCCGGGCGGGCGGTGGGCCCGCTCCGGCGGGCGGCCCGGACGGCCGGGGCGCTCAAGGTCATGGCGGGCCGGCCGATGCTGTGTCCAGCCGGGGCCCGGCTCCGGCGGCGCCTCCGCGCCCCCGCCGGCGCGCCTGGCCCATGCGCCGCCGCCGAGTCAGGGAGGATTCGATGCTGCACGCCGGAATCGCCGATCTCGAATCCCTGCTCGTCGAGGAAGGCTCGGTCACGCCCGCCGACCTCGAAAGAGCCCGCCGCATCGCCGGGCGCATGCAGAACGCGCGGCGTCCCGCCGAACTGCTGGTCGAGACCGGCCGGCTCGCGCGCGCCGAGTTCGAGCGTGTCGTGCGGCTCCACCGCTCCCGCCTCGGGCTGATCGACCTGCTGCGCGAGGACTCGGTCCTCACCGACGAGCAGGCCTCCGACTGCCTGCGCGCGCGCTTCGACCGGCCCGAGCTGAGCGACCGCGACCTGCTGGTCGGTTCCGGCCTGGTGAGCGAGGAGCAGTACCTGCTTGCGCTCTCCGCCAAGCACGACATCCCCATGGTGGTGCCCGACATCGGGCTCGTGGATCCGGCGCTGCTCGCGAAGGCCTCGTTCCCCTACCTGCTCCGCAACCAGGTGCTGCCGCTCCGCGAAGCCGACGGGCAGATGGTCGCGATCTTCGCCGACCCGCTCGATCTCGAGGTGCGGGCCGAGATCGAGCGGATCTTCCAGCGCGAGGTGCGTCCGTGCTGCGCCACCGGGCCCCGGATCCTCGAGGCCCTGCGCACCCTCGAGCGCCTCAAGGAGGGCAAGTCCAAGCAGCCCGACTCGAGCCTCCAGTACCGCGAGATCGGCGAGGTGGCGCCGCGCGACGCCAGCGGCGAAGGGGCGGTCGCGATCGTGGACTACCTGATGATCCGCGCGGTGCAGCTGCGCGCGAGCGACCTCCACATCGAGCCGCTCGAGAAGAAGGTGCGCGTGCGGGTGCGCCTCGACGGCGTGCTCCAGCCGCTGACCGACCTGCCCTCGGGGTTCGCCCCGCAGGTCATCTCGCGCGTCAAGGTGCTGGCGGGCGCCGACATCGCCGAGCGGCGCCTCCACCAGGACGGCCGCATCTCGGTGCGCGTCGAGGGCCGCGAGGTGGACATCCGCGTCTCGAGCTACGTCTCGGTCTACGGCGAAACGCTCGTGCTGCGCCTCCTCGACCGCCAGCGCGGGCTGGTGCCGCTCCAGGAGCTCGGATTCGGGGCGCGCGTGCTGCCCGTGCTGCGCGACGAGGTGCTGCGCACCTCGTCGGGGCTGGTGCTGGTCACCGGCCCCACCGGGAGCGGCAAGACCACCACGCTCTACTCCTGCGTGGACTACGTCCACCGCCCCGACATCAAGGTGATCAGCTGCGAGGACCCGGTCGAGTACGTGATGGACGGCGTGATCCAGTGCTCCGTGAATTCGGACACCGGCCCGACCTTCGCCGACTCGCTGCGGGCGATCGTGCGGCAGGACCCCGACGTGATCGTGGTGGGCGAGATCCGCGACGACGAGACCGCGGCGCTGGCGGTCCAGTGCGCGCTCACCGGCCACAAGGTGCTCTCCACGTTCCACACCGAGGACGCGGTCGGGGCGCTCATCCGGCTCAAGGAAATGCGGCTGCCGCCCTACCTGATCGCCTCGACGGTCACCGGAATCGTGGCCCAGCGCCTGCTGCGCCGGGTGTGCCCGGAGTGCGCGGCGCCCGCCGAGGCGGGCCGCGACGACCTGCGATTCCTCGGGCTCACGCGGCAGGACGTCGCCGGCATGGCGCTGGTGGCGGGCCGGGGCTGCGAAGCGTGCGGCCACACCGGGTTCCGCGGCCGCATCGGCGTGCACGAGCTGCTCCAGCCGGACGACGACCTGCGCGACGCCATCCTCGGGCAGGCGCCCTCGAAGGACCTGCGCCGGCTCGCGCGCCGGAGGCCGGCCTTCACCACGCTGCAGGAGGCGGGCGTGCTCAAGGCCGCGGAGGGACTCACGACCCTGGCCGAGGTCGTGGCCAACGCCCCGCGCGACCCGGAACCGCGGGCGTATCGCGCGATCCGCGAAATCGCGGGCGGGGAGGATTCGTGACCCCGCGCGTGGCTCCCGACGAATCCCCGGCCGTGGCCCGGGAGGTCCGCGACCTCCTCGACGCGGGGCGCGTGACGCTTCCGCCGATGCCGGAGGTCGTGACGCGGGTGCTGCGGCTGCTGCGCGACGACTACGACGGCCCGGTGGGGGAGATCGTGGACCTGGTCGGGAGCGACGCGGCGCTGGCCAGCGGCATCCTCAAGGTCGCCAACTCGGCGATGTTCGGGGGGCTGCGCCAGGTCTCCGACCTGCGCCTCGCGATCGCGCGCCTCGGCGTGCGCGAGGTCACCTCGATCGTGACGATGGTCGCGCACAAGGGACAGTTCCAGGCCGCGAGCCCGGCCCGCCAGGCCGAACTCCGCGCGCTCTGGGAGCACGCGGTGGCCACGGCCCTCGCCGCGCGCCGCCTCGCGCGCGGGGCCGAGGCGGATCCGGCCGAGACGTTCCTCGCCGGCCTGCTGCACGACGTCGGCAAGCTGGCGGTGCTGCGCGCCCTCGAGATCCTCGAGGCCGGGCCGCCGCCGCGCGCGCTGGCGCCCGCCGCGCGCGACGAGATCGTGGCCACGCTGCATCCCGAGATCGGCGCGCGGATCCTGACCGGCTGGAAGTTGCCCGAGTCCGCGTGCCGGGTCGCGCTCCGCCACCACGAGCCGGCGGGCGGGGCCGGCGATCCGCTGATGGCCTGCGTGCGCGCCGCGAACCGCCTGTCCCGGAAGCTCGGGGCGCACCCCGTGCCCGAGCCCGAGCTCAGCCTGCTCGACCTGCCCGAGTTCGAAGCCCTCGACCTCGGGGACCTGGAGATCGCGACGCTGCTCGTGGACGTCGAGGAGGATCTCGCCCAGCTGCGCCAGCTGCTGTGACGGGCCGCGGCGGGCCGCGGCCGCGGTTCAGGCCGCGAGGCGCGTGATTTCGGCGGGCTCCCGGGGGATGCGGAGCGTCATCGTGGTGCCCTCGCCGGGCTGGCTCGCGGCGTCGATGGTGCCGCCGTGCGCCTCGACGATCGCGCGGGCGATGGCGAGCCCGAACCCGAGGCCGTTCGAGCTGAACTCCAGCGACGGCGACGAGTGGTGGTGGCGGGAGTCGTGCACCAGCAGGCTGCGGCCGAACAGCTGATCGAGCCGCGCGGGCTCGATGCCGACGCCCGTGTCCCGGATCTGCAGCACGAACCCCCGTTCGTCGCCGCGCCCGGTGACCCGGACCTCGCCACCGTCCGGCGTGAAGCGGATCCCGTTCCCGATCAGGTGTCCCAGCGTCTCGGTGAGCCGTGCCCCGTCCACCTGGGCGGAGCCGAGGGAGGGATCGAGTTCGGCGGCCACCCGGACCCCACGGCCCGTCGCGGCGTTGCGGGCCAGCGCGACGGCGTTCTCGACCAGCGGGGCGAGCGGGGCGCCGGCGAGCTCGAGCTGGATGCGCTCGCCCTCGATCTGCGCCACCTGCGTCGCGCTCTCCGCCACGCGGGTGAGCTGCGTGAGGCAGTCGCGGATGGCGTGGAGCGCCTGCTGCTGGCGGTGGCTCACCTCGCCGAGGCTGCCGTCGGCGAGCAGGTCGCGGTAGCCCTGGATGACGCTGATCGGGGTGCGCAGCTCGTGCGAGGCCACGCTGATGAACTCGCTCTTCACCCGCGCCGCCTCCTGGAGGCTCATCACGAACGCGCGCTCGCGCTCGCGCATCGCGCGGAAGCGCTCGGCGAGATAGCCGATCTCGTCGCGATTCCTCACCGAGACGTCGGCCTCGAAGTCGCCGGCCTCCATGGCCCGCGCCCCCCGCACCAGCGCCAGCACCGGGCCGGTGATCTGGCGCGAGAACAGCCAGCCCGCCGCGAGGGCCACCAGCACCGCGACCCCCCCGAGCAGGAACATGTCGGTCTGCATGCGCTTGAGGAAGGAGGTCTCGGGATCGTGCGAGCGCTGCATCACGTAGTACTGGCCTTGCTCCGGCGCGAGCGGAATGCGGCGGACCAGCGTCAGGTACGTCTGGGTCCCGCTCTCGACCTTCTCGACGGGCCCGTTCTCGGCGGTGGCGTCGTCCCGGGACGCCTCCGCCAGCCAGCCGCGCAGGGCCAGCACGTCCTCGCGCCGCGTGAGCGTCGTGCCCGTGACCTTGCCGTTCGAGAAGAACGTGACCTCGCTCAGCATCTGCGACTTGAGCTCGCGGGCCAGGTCCTGCCCGATGCCCGCGCCGAGCAGCAGGGCGCCGACCGTGCGGCGGTCGGCCCGCACCGGCACCACGGCCACCTGGAAGTGCTCGTCCCCCTGCGCGAGCACGCGGGTCACGGTCTTGCCCGCGAGGGCCTCGCGCACCAGCGCCTCGCGGGCCTCGCGCTCGCTGCGCTTCGGGCCCACCGAGGCCAGCAGGCGCCCGCGGCGGTCGAACACTTCGAACAGGTCGGTCTCGGTGATGCGGTTGAAGTCGTTGGCCGTGCCCTTCATGGTCGCGACGAAGTGGGGATCGCGCTGGTCGGGCCCCAGCATCACCAGCGAGAAGAAGCGGGGGTCGCGCGCGATCACCTCCGCGCCGCCGGCCAGCGCCTTGAGGCGCACCGCCAGCATGTTCTCGAACACCGTCGAGCTGTGCCGCAGGTTCTCGTGGATGCTCGACGAGTCCACGTGCGAACTGACGTTGCGGTGCACCGTGAGGAGCGCCGCCGCCGCCAGCACCGCCGGGGTGAGCGCGGTGAGCAGCAGGATCTTGCTGCGCAGCCCGGGGCGCAGGCTCAGAAAGCCAGATCGCACTCGGCGTCTCCCCGCGGGGGGATCTCGACCACCCGCTCCCGCACCCCGCGCACGGGATGCCAGATCTCGACCCGGTAGCTGCCGGCCGCGAGGCGCGGCAGCGTGAAGCGGCCCAGGGAGTCGGGCCGCGCGACGGCGTGGTTCTGGGTCACCACCACGAACCCCGACTCCTCGGGGTGGATGTCGCAGTGCAGGTTGATGATGCCGGGCCGGTCGAGCCGCACGGTGTCCATCGCGCCGGGCTTGAGCTTGCCGAGGTCGAACCGCCGCGCCGACGAGACGCTGAAGCTGCTGTGCCAGATCCGGTCGAGGTTCTGGATTTCCACGTCGGTCCCGGCCGGGACCGACAGGACGCGCGGCGAGTAGCGGGAGCGGTTGATCACGATGCGGGGGAGCGGTCGCCTGCGGTCGCGCCGAAGCTGGGAGGCGAGCCGCCGCTCGTCCTTGTCGGGGATCTCCCGGATCGAGATCACGGCGTCCTGGATCTCGGGCAGCCGCTTCGGGGCCGGCACCGTCCCGGGCGACGGGGCGCGCTTCCCGGCGGCGGCGGGGACGGCGGGCGTCCGCTTCGGGCCTCCGGCGCCGAGAAAGTCGAAGAGGCCGCGGTGCTCCGGGGCCTGGTCCCGGGCCCGCTGGCGCGCCAGTTCCGCGCGGCGGGCCTCGGCCCGCGAGCCCCAGATCGTGCCGCGGATCACGCCCGCCGGTTCCGCCGTGGCGGTCCACAGGGCGAGAAAGGCGCAGGCGAGCAGGGGGCGCTTCACGTCGGATCCCTCCGGCCGGGGCCGCCCCGGCCGGTGCTTCCGGCGGGCGGACGCGTCGGCCGGGTTATCGGCGGGTCGCAAGCGATTCTGAAGCGGGGGGTTGCGGCGGGTTGCGGCCCCCCGCGGTTTCGCTAGACTGCCCGGGTTCGCAGATCCCCGCGATGCGTCGCCGAGCGGCCCGCTCGGCCGCCCCGACGCACCGATTCCCCCAGCCAGAAGGCTTTCTTCGAATGACCCGACATCAGCGGCTCGAGGCCTGGGTCCGTGAGATGGCGCAGCTCTGCCAGCCCGACCAGGTGGTTTGGTGTGACGGTTCGCCCGACGAGTACCAGCGGATGCTGCACCGGCTCGTGCAGTCCGGGACCGCCCAGTGGCTCGACCCGGGCAAGCGCCCCAACAGCATCTACGTGCGCTCCGATCCCGCCGACGTGGCGCGGGTCGAGGAGTTCACGTTCATCTGCTCTCGCGACCGCGACGACGCCGGCCCCACCAACCACTGGCGCGATCCCGCCGAGATGAAGCGGACGCTGGAGCCGCTGTTCGCGGGCGCCATGAAGGGCCGCACGATGTTCGTGATCCCCTACAGCATGGGCCCGATCGGGTCGCCCATCGCCAAGATCGGCGTCGAGCTGACCGACTCGGCCTACGTGGTCGCGAGCATGCACCTGATGGCGCGCGTCGGAAGCGCCGTGCTCGAGGCGCTCGGCGCGGACGGCGAGTTCGTGCGCGGCCTCCACTCGGTGGGTGCCCCGCTCGCGGACAACGCGCCCGACAGCCCGTGGCCGTGCAACGCCACCACGAAGTACATCTGCCATTTCCCCGAGACCCGCGAGATCTGGTCGTTCGGATCGGGCTACGGCGGCAACGCGCTGCTCGGCAAGAAGTGCCACGCGCTGCGCATCGCGTCGGTGCAGGCGCGCGACGAGGGCTGGATGGCCGAGCACATGCTCCTGCTCGGGATCACCAACCCCGAGGGCCGCAAGGTCTACGTGGCCGCCGCGTTCCCCTCGGCGTGCGGCAAGACCAACCTGGCGATGCTCGAGCCGACGCTGCCCGGCTGGAAGGTCGAGTGCGTGGGGGACGACATCGCGTGGATGAAGTTCGGCGCCGACGGCCGGCTCTACGCGATCAATCCGGAGGCCGGCTTTTTCGGCGTGGCCCCGGGCACTGGCCCCAGGAGCAACCCCAACGCGATGGCGACGATCCGCAGGAACTCGATCTTCACCAACTGCGCGCTCACGCCGGACGGCGACGTGTGGTGGGAGGAGATGGGCGACCCGCCGCCGCACCTGAGCGACTGGCTGCGCCGCGAGTGGACGCCGAAGAGCGGGCGCAAGGCGGCGCACCCCAACGCGCGCTTCACCGCGCCCGCCGCGCAGTGCCCGGTGATCTCGCCCGAGTGGCAGAACCCGGCCGGCGTGCCGGTCTCGGCGATCCTGTTCGGCGGCCGCCGCGCCTCGGTCGTGCCGCTCGTCAACGAGGCCCTGTCGTGGCGGCACGGCACCTTCATGGGCTCGATCATGAGCAGCGAGACCACCGCCGCCGCCGCCGGCAAGGTGGGGGCGCTGCGCCACGATCCGTTCGCGATGCTGCCCTTCTGCGGCTACCACATGGGCGACTACTTCGGGCACTGGCTGGCGATCGGGGAGAAGGGCGACGCCGCGAAGCTGCCGCGCATCTTCTACGTGAACTGGTTCCGCAAGGGCGCCGACGGCAAGTTCCTGTGGCCGGGCTACGGCGAGAACAGCCGCGTGCTCAAGTGGGTGTTCGAGCGGGTCACGGGCGCCGCGCAGGCCGTGGACACGCCGATCGGCAGGCTGCCCGCCCCGGGCGCGCTCGACCTGCAGGGCCTGAACCTCCCCGCCGCCGCGATGGACGAGCTGCTGCGCGTGGACGTGGAGGCGTGGACCCAGGAGCTGCCGCTCGTGAAGGAGCACTTCGCGCGCTTCGGCGCGAAGCTCCCGGAGGGGCTCCGCGAGGAGCTTGCCGCGCTCGAGAAGCGGCTGCAGGCCGCGAGGGTCAGCGCCGGGGCTTGACGGGCGAACGGCCGCGCCGCGTTCCGTGGCCGCCCGCGTGGCGAACCCGGGCCGCCTCCGGGACCGCCCGAGGGCCGGCGCAGCCGGACCGCGGAGCCGGACCGAGGCAGAGCGAGCCCGCGCAGGAAGCGCGGGCTCGCGTGTCCCGGAGGCGGCCCGGGTTCGTCACGCGGGCGGGCGTCGCGCCCGCGAACGACCGTCGGCCCCCGCGGCCGGCTAGCGAACCGGCGCGAGGTTGCGCGG
>CAZIVR010000077.1:0-18380 GCA_964542745.1 uncultured bacterium | reverse complement strand
GGCTACCTCACCTACCACGGGCGCGGCGACGAGATGCTCAAGGTGGGCGGCAAGTGGCTCGCGCCCGCCGAGGTGGAGGGCTGCCTGCTGCTCCACCCGTCGGTGGTGGAGGCCGCGGTCGTGGGACGGCCCGACGCGCACGGTCTCGTCAAGCCGGTGGCCTACGTGGTGGCCCGCGACGTCCGGCCGGAGCTGGGCGAGGAACTGCGCGCGTTCGTGCGCGACCGCCTCGATCCCTACAAGCACCCGCGCGAGGTCCACCTCGTCGAGTCCCTGCCGCGCACGCACCTCGGCAAGGTGGACCGCGGGCGCCTGAGACGCGGCGCGTGACCACCGGCGCACCGGCGCTCGCGGACGCCTGGATCGTCGAGCCCGTGCGCACCGCCTTCACGCGCGCGGGCAAGGGCGCGCTGGCGGAGGCGCGCGCCGACCACCTGCTCGCCACGCTGTTCCGCGAGATCGCCGCCCGCGTGCCCGCGGCGCGCTCGGCGGACGAGGTGATCGTCGGCTGCGCGTACCCCGAGGGCGAGCAAGGACGCAACGTCGCCCGCGCCATCGCCCTCGGCGCCGGGCTCCCCGACGCGGTGCCCGCCATGACGCTCACGCGCCTGTGCGCGAGCAGCCTCGAGGCGGTCGCGGTCGCGTGCGCCCGGGTGCGCACCGGCGAGGCGGACCTGGTGCTGGTGGGCGGGATGGAGAGCATGTCGCGGATCCCGTTGGGCGGCGCGAACCCTTCCCCCAACCCGGCGTGGCGGGCCGAGCGTCCCGACATTTACATCGCGATGGGGGAGACCGCGGAGCGCGTGGCGCGCGCGCACGCCGTGACGCGGGCCGAGCAGGACGCGTGGGCCCTGCGCAGCCACGAGCGCGCGGCCGCGGCCCGCGGCCGGGGCGTGTTCGCCGGGGAGATCGTGCCGGTGAGCGTGGGCGCGACGGCCGGCGGCCCGGGCGCGGAGGTGGCGGAGGACGATTCGATCCGGGCCGACACCAGCGCCGCGAAGCTCGCCGCGCTGCGCCCCGCCTTCGCCGCGGACGGCTCCGTCACCGCGGGCAACTCGTGCCCCACCAGCGACGGCGCGAGCGCCCTGTTGGTCGCCTCGCGCGGCGCGGTCGAGCGCCACGGGCTGCGAGCGCTCGGCCGGGTGCGCTCCTACGCGGTGGCGGGCGTGGACCCGGCCCTCATGGGGATCGGGCCGGTCGCCGCGGTGCCGCGCGCGTTGGAGCGCGCCGGCGTCTCCCTCGGGGCGATGGACCGCATCGAGCTCAACGAGGCCTTCGCCTCGCAGGTGGTGGCGGTGGTGCGGGCCCTCGGCCTGCCCGAGGCGCGCACCAACGTGAACGGCGGCGCGATCGCCCTCGGGCACCCGCTCGGCGCCAGCGGCGCGCGCCTCGTGGGCACGCTGCTTCGCGAACTCGAGCGCAGCGGCGGCCGCCTCGGCCTCGCCACCCTGTGCGTGGGCGGCGGGATGGGGGCGGCGATGGTGCTGGAGCGCGCCGGTTGACCCGCGCGGGATCGAGGCCGCGACCCTCCGCGCCGGCGCCGGGGGCGTCCCGTGCCGCGTCCGGCCGCCGCGGCCCGCGCCGGTCGGAACGGCGCGCGCCCGGGCCGCCCGGCTGCTAGAGTCCCGCACCCTTCGTTCGACCCCGGACCGGAAGCCCGAACCATGAAGCGTTCCCTCGCCGCCCTCGCCCTGCTGCTGCTCGCCGCCTGCGCGCCGTCCGCCCCGCGCGAGCGCTCCGCCACCGCCGAGAACTACCTGGAGGCCTTCGTGGATCCCACCGTGGACCCGCGGCAGGACTTCTTCGGCTACGCCGTCGGGAAGTGGCTCAAGGACCACCCGATCCCGGCGAGCGAGCGCTCGTGGGGGATCGCCAAGGTGGTTCAGGAGGAGACCTACCGCCGGCTGGTCGCCCTGAGCGAGGAGGCCGCGGCGCGAGGCGACGCCGCGCCCGGGTCCAACGCCCGCAAGATCGGCGACTTCTGGCACGCGGCGATGGACTCGGCGGCCATCGACGCCGCGGGCCTCGCCGCGCTCGCCGACGAGTTCGCGGCGATCGAGGCGGCCGGGGACCGGGACGCGATCCTGCGCACCGCCGCGCGGCTCCACCGGATCGGCGTAGGCGCGATGCTCTCGCTCTACATCTTCCAGGACGAGAAGAACAGCGAGCGCTACGCCCTGCACCTCTACCAGGGCGGGCTCGGCCTGCCGAGCCGCGAGCACTACTTCGACGACGACGAGCGCACCCGGAAGGTGCGCGCCGGGTACGAGCCCCACGTCGCCCGCATGTTCGGCCTGCTGGGGGAGGACTCGACCCGCGCCCGCGCCAGCGCCCGCACCGTGATGGCGATCGAGACCGAACTGGCCCGCGCCTCGCGCCGGCTGGAGGATCTGCGCGACCCGCACGCCAACTACCACGCGATGGCCGTGGGGGGGCTCGCGCGGCTCGCACCCTCGGTCCGCTGGCGCGAGTTCTTCGAGAACGGCTCGATCCCCGCCGTGGACACCGTGGTGGTCGGCCAGCCCGAGTTCCTGCGCGCCCTCGACGCGCAGCTCCGGCGCCGGAGCGTGGACGAGTGGAAGACCTACCTGCGCTGGCACCTGCTGAACGCGTTCGCCGAGCAGGCGGGCGGCCGCTACGACGCGGAGCACTTCCGCTTCTTCGGCACCGTCCTCAACGGCACCGCCGAGCAGCGCCCGCGCTGGAAGCGCATGCTCGACGCGGAGGAGCAGTACCTCGGCGACGCACTCGGCCAGCTCTACGTCGAGCGCCACTACCCGCCGCGCACCCGCGAGCGCTACGAGCGCCTCACGTCGGAGATCTTCGACGCGTTCCGCGACCGGGTGCGTCGTCTGGAGTGGATGAGCGCGGCCACTCAGGAGCGCGCGCTGCGCAAGCTCGACGCGGTGACGCGCAAGGTGGGCCGGCCGGAGCGCTGGCGCGACTACTCGGCCTACGAGGTCTCCCGCGAGTCGTTCCTCGCCAACTGCAAGCGCGGGAACGCGTGGCTCAGCGACTTCTACGCCGCGAAGCTCGGCAAGCCGGTGGACCGGACCGAGTGGGAGATGACGCCCCAGACCTACAACGCCTACTACAACCCCTCCAACAACGAGATCGTCATGCCGGCCGCGGTCTTCATCCTGCCCGGGATCGCCGACTCGCTGGTGGACGACGCGCTGGTCTACGGCTACGCCGGCGGCACCACCATCGGGCACGAGATCACGCACGGCTTCGACGACACCGGCCGGCAGTTCGACGAGCGCGGCAACCTGGTGAGCTGGTGGACCCCGGAGGACGAGCGCGAGTTCCGCGCGCGGGCCGCCCGCATCGTGCGCCAGTTCGACGCCTACGTGGCGGTGGACAGCCTCCACGTGAACGGGGAGGCCACGCAGGGCGAGAACATCGCCGACCTGGGCGGCATCGAGCTGGGCTGGGACGCCTTCACGAAGACCGCGCAGTACCGCGAGGGCCGGAAGCTCGGCGGGCTCACGCCCGCGCAGCGCTACTTCGTGGGGTGGGCCCTCGGCTGGATGAACCAGCTCCGCCCGGAGAACCTCGCGCTCAGGGTCAAGACCGACGTGCACGCGCCGAGCTTCCTGCGCGTGATCGGCCCGGTCACCAACCTGCCCCAGTTCTACGAGGCGTACGGCGTGCAGCCCGGCGACCCGATGTTCCGGCCGGACTCGGTGCGCGTGAAGATCTGGTAGCGGAGGGGCGGGGGAGCCCCCCGCGGAAAGCCCCGGAACGAACCGAGCCCGCGCGGGAGCGCGGGCTCGAGTCTCGTTCCGTCGCGCGTCCGGTCCCGCTCAGTCGAGCTTGACCACCCGGGCCATGGGCGCGGACCCCCGCTCGAGGATCTGGTCGGCGGCGAAGGCGGCCGCCCCGCGCTGGGTGAAGTTGCCGAGGTAGACGTGGTACGTGGTGGAGCCGTCGCGCTCCACGGGGACCACGCGCGCGCTCAGCTTGGTCGCCGCCTTGAGGTTCTCGGCGGCCTCCTGCGCGGGCTCCTCGAACGCGAAGGTGGCGGCGTCGATCGCGAACCGGCCGGTCTCGTCGAGGTTGGGCCCCCCGCCGCCGCCGTCCGCCCCGGCCGTCCCCGCGAGGATCATCTTCTGCTTCCAGAGGGGCAGGGCGAGGAAGGCCTTGGCCGAGTCCGCGCGCGCCACCTGCTTGAGGCTGTCGGCCGCGCGCACCTGAGCGAGCGACTCCGCGACCGCGGCGAGGCGCACCTCCTCGAGCCGCTTCGCCTCCGCGACCTTTTCCGCCTTGCGGCGCTGGCCGACCCACCACACGACTCCCGCCGCGAGCGCCACCACCAGCAGCATCGCGATCCAGCCGCCGATGTCGGCCGTGCCCTTGGGCGGCGGCTCGTCGGCGCCCTCGAGACGGTCCCGGAGCCGCGGCGGGAGCCAGACCTTGGCCGGCGGGGCGGAGTCCCCGGGCTCCGATCCGGTTCCGGGCGGCGAACCTTCGGGCTTCGTCTCCTTGCTCTCTCCTTCGCTCATTCAACCCTCCTCGAGCATCCCGGTCTCGTTCGAATCGCGGCGCGCGCGGGGACCACCCGCCGCGCCGCGAGGGGCGGCATTGTAGCACGCGCCTCGCGGGGTGGAACCCGGGAGGGCGGCAGGGACCGCCCGCCGCGCGCGGCCCGCCCCGGCGCCCGCGACTCAGCGCTTCGGGTAGGGGTTCTCGATGTCGAGCATCATCCGCCACTCGCCGGCGTCGTCCTTGCGCCACAGGTGGACGTAGGCCGCGGTGTCGGGCGCCGCGCCGCGGGCGAGTGCGATGCCGTAGACGTAGGCGAGGTCGCGGGACGGCGCCACCGCGTGGCCCATGGGCCGCCACTCGCGGTCGCGGGGCACCCCGGCGCTCCACTCGATGGCCGCGTCCGGGCCCAGCTCGGGGGCGCGCCCCTCGCGGTAGACGCGCAGGTCCCCGGCGGACACCTTGCGATAGCCGGACTCCCAGCCGCGGTTGCGGACTTCGAAGGCGAACGTCCGCTCGGCGGTCAGCAGCCGATTCTTCTCGTGGCGCATGCGGCGCCACTCGAGGTCGCCGCGGCTCTCGAGGCCGCCTCCCGCGAGGCCCATGCCGAACCCGCCCGAGCCCACGCCGATCCCGACGCCGCCGGTGCCGAGCCCGATCGCGGTGCCGCCGCGCCTCACGCCCACCCCCGCGTCCCAGCCGCGCAGCCGGAGACTCTCCGGGGGCGCGTGCGTGGGGCCGGGAGTCACCTCGACCCGCTCGAGCGCGACGCCCGGGTCGGGATGGGAGATCCCGACGTCCAGCACCACCTTCCACGGCCCTCCGGCCTCGCGCCTCCACACCGACACGAAGTGGCCGAAGGCGGCCGGGGCCGTGTCGCGGCCCGCGGCGTAGGTCCACGGGCCGCTCGAGAAACCGAAATCGCCCGAGCCCGAGACCTCGGCGAACGACGGCGCCCACGCCAGCACGGCCGGGCTCTCGCCGCGCGCCTGCCACAGGCGGATGCCGTTCACCGGCCCGGCCCGGAACAGCACGGCCTCGGGCGCGAGGTGGGTGAGGAAGGCGGCCCGCGTGCCGAGTTCCCCGGAGTCCCGGGCGAAGGCGCGCTCGGCCGCGACCATCTCGTCCAGGGCGCTCCCCGCCGCGAGCGCCGTCCCGGCCGCGAGCAGGAGCGCGGCCGCCGCCGCGCGCGGGATTCCGGCGGGCCGCCGAGCGTGCCGTCCTTCGATTCGATCCATGGCCGCCTCCCCTTCGTTCGCATCGCGGGCCGCGATCCCGGCCCCGAATCCTAGGCGCTTCCCCGCGCGACGGCCAGCGCCGTCGCGCTTTCGCGGGGCGCCGGGAGCGCCTATGGTCGCGCCCGGATTCGGGGAGGGAAGGCGCCGGGATGCCGATCGAGGAACCACGCCGGGTGCTCGCGGTCCGCGTGGGCCGCATGGGGGACCTGGTCATGCTCACGCCGGCGCTGCGCCTGCTGCTGACCGGCCTGCCGGGCGCCGAGCTCCACCTGCTCACCACGACCGAGGGCCGGCGCACCCTGCGCGGCTTCGATCCACGGCTCGTTGCCTTCCACCTCTACCGCCGCCGCTTCCCCGCGGGCCTCCTCTCGGACGGCGCGACCCGGCGCGCCCTCGCGGCACTCGCGTTCGACCGCGTGTACGTCTTCGAGACGAACCCGCGGTACGCGCGCCTGATGCGCGGCGTCGCGCCCGACGTGCGCGTCCTCGAGGCGCGTCCGCGGTCGCTCCACTTCTCGGCCCGCTGCCTCGACCTGGCGGAGGACGGGCTGGCTCGGCCGGCGGCGCGGGGATGGCTGGAGCTTCCGGTGACCGACGCGGGCCGCCGCGCCGCCTCCGACTACCTCGCGGCGCACGGCGTCGGACCCGGGGAGATCCCGGTCGGCCTCCACCTCACGTTCAGCGAGAGCGGGAGGGGAGCCCTCGCGAGCGGACGCCGGCACCGCGAGTGGCCGGCCGCCGAGGCCGCGGCCCTCGCGCGGCGGCTGGCCGCGTTCGGGGAGTCGGCGGGCCTCCCGATCCGGCCGGTGATCGACGCCCTTCCCGCGGAGCGGCCCCTCGCCGAGGCGCTACGCCGCCGCTCGGGGGGCGCGCTCACGGTGCTGAGCGGCCCTCCCGACTTCGAGCGGTACAAGGCCCTGCTCGCGCGCCTGCGCGTGCTGGTCACGCCGAACACCGGCCCGATGCACGTCGCGGCCGCGGTGGGCACGCCGGTGGTCGCGCTCTTTTCCGGCTGGTCTCCCGACGACTGCGGACCCTTCGTCCCGGAGGACCTGGCGCGGGTGCTGCGGGCCGAGGAGACCGGCCGCGCGGCGCTCGGCCTCGCCGCGATCGGCGCGGACGCCGCGTTCGAGGCCACCCGGCCTTTCCTCACCCGCGCCTGAGCGGCGACTTCTGCGACTTTGCCGGCTCGCCACCTGATTCCGATTTTCCTGATGACAGCCCGGATCGCCTGTGCTACCAACACCCGCGCGGGAACGCCCCCCGGACCGGATCGGGGAGCGCCCCGCGGTTCCACGCCGGGCCGGATAGGAGGTCGCACACCGCCGTATCACGGAAGACAGGAGGCTCTCGATGACTCGGTTCCCCCACCGTTCACGTGTCCTCGTCCTGCTCCTCGCGCTGGCCGCCGCCGGGCTCGCGGCCCGATCGGCCGCCGCGCAGGGACGCCCGTTCGCCCCGGTCCAGCTCGGGTTCCAGCCCAACGCTCCGGTCGTCGCCGAGCACGCGCCCGACCGGGTGCTGGTCCAGCTCACCGAGCCCGCGATCCGGGCCTCGCGCACGGCTTCCGGTCTCAAGTACGGCCAGCGCGCCGCGAGCCCCACCACCGGACTCGAGTCGGTGGATCGCGCGCTCGGCCTCGCGCGGGCGACCGGGCTGCGCCGCGCCTTCGTGGATCCCGCCAACGCGGTGGAAGCGCGGCGACTCGGCGTGGACCGCTGGCTGATGGTGGAACTCGGCGCCGGCGTCTCGCCGGTGGACGCGATGAACCAGCTGGAGGGGCTGCCCGAGGTCGAGGCCGTGACGCTCGACTACGTGGCGTTTCCCGCCGCCGTTCCGGCCGATCCGCTCCACTCCATGCACTGGGGCCACAACAACACCGCGCAGATGCTGAGCTACAACTGGACCAACCAGAACCACACCACCGGGTCCCCGGTCGGAACCGTGGGATTCGACGCCAACGCGCACGCCGCGTGGGACGGCGCGCAGGGCTACGGCTCGAGCTCCGTGCTGATCGCCATCATCGACAGCGGCGTCCAGAGCGCGCACCCGGACCTGCTGCAGGTGGCCGGCTGGGACTACGGCGACAACGATTCCAACCCCGACGACAACTCGTCGCAGTCCGGGCACGGCACCGCGTGCGCCGGAATCGCCGCGGCCCGCACCAACACCCTCGGCAGCGCCGGCATCGCCGCGGGCTGCTCGATCATGCCGCTCAAGGTCGCGAACAGCGCCGGCTCGATGTTCTTCTCGGCCATCCAGAACGCGCTGTACTTCGCGGCGGACAACGGCGCGAAGGTGATCAGCATGAGCCTCGGGGCCGCGATCACCAGCGATCCGGCCACCGACACCGCGATCCAGTACGCCTCCAACGCCGGCTGCGTGATCCTCGCCGCCACCGGCAACGAGAACAAGAGCACCATCAGCTACCCGGCGATCCACAGCCTGGTGATCGGCGTCGGCGCCGCGTCCCCGTGCGGCGACCGCAAGCGCTCGAGCAGCCTGTCCTCGGAGGTCAACCCCGGGGTGAGCACCGACCCGAACGGCTACACCTGCGACGGCGAGCGCTGGTGGGGATCCAACTACGGCGTCGCCACCGCGGGCGCGGCCGGCGCGGTGGACGTGATCGCCCCGACCATCCTGCCCACCACCGACCGCCTCGGCGCGGCCGGCTACGATCCCAGCGACTACTCGAAGTGGTTCAACGGCACCTCGTGCGCCACGCCGTACGCCGCGGGCGTGTGCGCGCTGATCCTCTCGGCCAATCCCACCTTCACGGCCACGCAGGTGCGGGACCGGCTGCTCACCACCGCGCAGGACGTGGTGAGCGTCGAGTCCGCCGCCGGCTGGGACCGCTACACCGGCTACGGCATGGTGGACGCCGCCGCGGCCGTCGCGGGCGCCCCGCCCGCCGCGAGCGTGACCGTCACCTACCCGAACGGCGGCGAGACGCTCACCGCCGCGACCTCGGTCAACATCACCTGGACGTCGACCGGGAGCATCTCCACGGTCGACATCGACTACTCGACCAACGGGGGCAGCACCTGGACGTCGATCGTCACCGGCACCGCCAACGACGGCTCCCACGCGTGGACGGTGCCTTCGACGGCCACCACCCAGGGCCGGGTGCGCGTCACCGGCGGCACCGCCACCGACATGAGCAACGCCAACTTCACGATCAGCGTGCCGAGCGGCAGCTACGCCACGCTGCCCTACTCGACCGGATTCGAGGGCGGAACGTTCGACGCCTACTGGCAGACGGCCGTCACCGCCAACGGGCGCGTGCGGCTGCTCACCACGAACACGCCGCGCACCGGCTCCTACCACATGGTGATGGACGACGCGACCAGCGGCGGCTACAGCCAGACCGAGGCCCGCCTGCGCCTCAATCTCGCCGGCCAGACCCAGGTCAACCTGTCGTTCTGGTGGAAGGACTTCGGCGACGAGACCCAGACGCAGGACGGGATCTACTTCTCGAACAACGGCGGCACCAGCTACGTGAAGGTCTACAGCCTCGCGCCCGCCAGCTTCTCCGACAACACCTGGCGCAACGTGGTGCTGGACGTGGACGCGCTCGCCGCGGCCAACGGGCTCGCACTCACCTCGACCTTCATCGTCAAGTTCCAGCAGTACGACGACTACCCGATCACGACCGACGGGATGGCCTTCGACGACATCAGCGTCACCGTGCCGGCCGGGACCCCGCCGATCACCGCCGAGACCGAGTCCAACAACACCTCCGGGACCGCCAACGGCCCGGTGGGCACGGGCATCGCGGTCACCGGCAACATCTCCTCCAGCTCCGACGTGGACTACTTCTACTTCGACGTCGGCACCGGCGGGAACATCAACATCTCGCTTTCGATCGGCTCGAGCGCCGACCTCGACTGGTTCCTCTACAACTCGAGCCTCACCGAGGTCGCGCGCGGGTACTCGACCGCGAATCCCGAGGCCGGCAGCTACAACGCGGCTCCCGGGCGCTACTACCTGATGGTGGACGGCTACCTGAGCGCGGTGAGCGCCTACACGCTGACCGTGAGCGGCGGGCTCGCCAACGCCGCCGTCGCCGTCCAGAAGCCCTACGACGGGGGCAAGGCGCTCCTCGAGAACGCGCTCCTGCCCAACACGCCCAACCCGTTCCGGATCGCGACCGACCTCCGGTTCACGATCGCCCGGCGGGGCCACGTGAGTCTCGAGGTCTTCGACGCCGGCGGCCGCCGCGTGGCGACCCTCGCCGACCGCGAGTTCGACCCGGGCGCTCACACGCTGCGCTGGAGCGGGAGGGAGGACGGCGGCGGCGCCGCGCCGGCGGGCGTGTACTTCTACCGCCTGAAGACCCCCGGCTTCGAGGGCAGCCGCCGCATGGTGCTCATGCCCTGACACGTCCCGTTTCCGGCAGGTGACGAAACCCGGCCGCGGCCGCCCCCTCGGGAGCCGCGGCCGGAGCCATTCCGGGCACCCGCCCGGCCGGGTCCCGCCGCGATCCGCGGTTCGCGCGGGGGTCGCCGGGCGCCCCGCCCCGCGCTCCCTTCGCCGCTCGAACCCGGTCTGCGCCCCTCCCCGGATTCGAGCGCGGGCCGCTGGGCCGTGCGCGCCGGGGAAGTGATGCGGTAGCCTTTTCTCCCCCCGTCCGCGTCCAGCCCACCACGAGCGTCCCGACCCCCGAGCCCGAAGCCTTGCCCAGCCTCCTCGCAGCCGCAGCGTTCTGTCTCCTCGCGACCTCGCCGCCCTCGCCCGTCGCTCCGGGCGCGGATTCGGATCGGGCCATGGCGGCAGGATCGACCGCCGCCGCAGCGCCGCTCCCCGCGGACTCGCTCACGCTCCGACTGCGGCAACTCGGGCTCGAAAACCTCGGCGTCGCGGCCGGCCCCGGCGGGGCGGTCGCGTACGAGAACCGCCGCTACCGGCACTCCGCCGAGGCGCTCGGGCGCGTGCATGCCGCCGCGGGGGAGAGGCGGCCGGCGATCGAACGGCGGCTCGGCATGGCCGCCGCCGCGATCCTCGCGCCCGGGGCAGGCCCTGGCGGCCACTTCCGCGTGCGCTATCCCGGCGAGCCGGGCTTCCCGGAGGAACCGGCCGGAAGGCCCGGCTCCCCGACGTTCGCGCGGGCCGACCTCGACGTGGGTCCGCTCCTCGATTACCGGATCGGCCGGATCTTCAATCCGTTCGAGGTGCGGATCGAGCTGCAACCGCGGCTGCGCCTCAATCCGTGGCCGGGGGCCGCCGCCCAATTCGGGATCCTGATTCCGCTGGTGGACGACTACCCGCCCTCGTCCCTCGACCGCGACGGGGGGCGCGTGCGGCCGGGTCGCATGAGCCTCGACCAGTTCGCCTGGGCGCCGGGGGCCGCGCTGGTCTCGGTCTCGGCCGGGTACTTCGGGGACCACCGCTGGGGCCTCGCGGTCGGGGCGTCGCGGCCGGTGGCGGAGGGCGCGCTCCTGTTCGACGCGCAGGTCGAGCGCACCGGCTACATCGCCTTCGCGGACTCCGGCACCTACTTCTCGACGCCCCGCGCCACCAGCGGACGCTTCGGGCTCACCGTGCGCCCCGCGTACTCGGATCTCGCGGTGCGGGGGAGCGCGCAGCGCTTCCTGCTCGGCGACCAGGGTTTCGAGCTGGAGGTGCGCCGCTCGATGGGCGACTTCGACCTCGCCTACTTCGCGCAGCGGTCGAGCGGGGAATCCACTTTCGGCATCCGGCTCGACCTCCCGGTGCCCCCGATGCGCCGGGCCGCCGGGACGCCGCTTCGGGTCCAGCCCGTGCCCCGGTTCGCCCTCTCGTTCCGGGACCGGAGCGAGCCGTTCGCGACCGCGGTGAGCGGGATCGGGTCCCGCGAGGACTACCTCCGCCAGCTGAGCCGTCCGGCCCTCGACGCGAACCACGACCGCTACCTCCGCGCGCTCGGAGCCCCGGCTGGCGGCGTTCCCGCCTCGCCGGAGTGGGTTTCCGCCGGGGGGATGACCGGCTTCATCCTGACCCCTTGGGCCGGGGTGATGCCCGACCGGGGCTTCGAGGCCGGAGCCCACTTCATGCCGAGGGAGTGGGCCTACGATCGAAGGGGACGCAACGACAACCAGGTCTACTACGCCACGATCGGGTTCCTGCCGCGGGTCGAAACGTCCATGCGCTGGACGCGGATCCCCGGCTACCGGAGCTTCGAGGAGGTGGCCCCGGACTCCCGCCTGGTGGACGTTGACCGCATGAGCAGCGGCCGCGTCGAGCTCCTCGCCCCGCGTCCCGGCCGCCCCGGCCTGGCCGCCGGGATCGAAGACGTGCAGGGGACCCGCCGCTTTCACGCCGCCTACGCCGTGGCCGGCCTCCCCGCAAGCATTTTTCAGGTGCAATCCCGTCTCTCGATGGGATATGGTTTTCGCGCATTCGCGGCGAGCCGATACGTGCTCGACGGCGTCTTCGGCGCCTTCGAGCTCGTCCCCACGAGGTTCGCGCGGCTGCAGGCCGAGTTCGATTCCGAGAAGTGGAACGTTTCGATCGGCTTGAGTCCCGGCGGCGGAATTCGGATCCGCGCCGTGCTCTTGAATCTGGAAAGCCCGAGCTTCGGCGCGGGATGGTCGCACACCCTTTGAGCCACGCATCCGTGCCACGCGAACCCCAGGAGCGTCCATGAGCCTTGCCACACAATCCCTGCGCCGCCGTTGGAGAGTCCTTCTCATGACCGGCGTCGGCGCCTGCGTCGCGGTGCTCGTTTCCCAGTGCCGCCTCGTCGAGGACAACGTCCTCGGCCCCGACGGGCTCTCGATCTCCGCCCAGGAGCGCTCGGGGAACTGCATCTCGGCCTGCGCGCGCGCCTACGCCGACTCGAACCGGGTCGAATCCGCCCTGCACACCGAGAACGTGCGCGCCTGTGCGCAGAACGCCGCCTGCCTGGCGGCCGAATCCGCCCGGCATGCCGCCGCGGTGCAACGCCTGATCGTGGGACGCAGGGACTGCATGGACGGCTGCCACCACCAGGGCGGCGGAAGCGGCGGCCGCTAGCGTCGAACGGGGCCCCGCCCCGCGCAGCAACGATCGCCCGCCCGGCGGCCACCGGGCGGGCGATTCGCGTTTCGGGCGAGGGGACCGGGTGCCTCCCCGCAGCCCGCGGGCCCGCCGAAGGCACGCGGGCCGGGACTCCGCGGCCGGCTTCGGAGCGCCGCGCGGGGTCCGCGCCCCCCATGGGTTGACGGGAGCCCGTCAACCTGTCAAAACTGACCAGTCGGTCAACTTTGTGATCCGGAGGTGCCATGCCCGAAGCGAGATCCTCCCGCACCCCGCACCCCGCGGCTCCGCGCGCCCGCGAGCGCCGATCGTGAGCGCGGGGCGCGCCCGGCCGCTGCCCGGGCGCCGCGAACATCGCAAGCAGGCGACGCGGCGCGAGTTGCTGGAGGCCGGCCGCCGGCTCTTCGGCCAGCGCGGGCTGTACGAGTCGCGCATCGAGGACCTGACGCGGGGGGCGGGGATCGCGAAGGGCACGATCTACGGGTATTTCGAGAACAAGGAGGCGCTCATCGAGGCGGTCGTGACTTCCGGGCTCAGCGAACTGCTGGGCCACGTGCATCGCGAGGCGCAGGGGGCCCGCGACCGGGACGATCTCGTGGAGCGCGCCGCGGCGGCCCACCTGCGCTTCTTCGAGGAGAATCCGGACTTGATGCGGATCCTCCACCAGGCCCGCGGGATGATGAAGTTCGGGCGCCCCGAGACCCCTAAGCTGAGGCGCGTCCTCAAGCATTACCTCGCGGGACTGGGCCACATCCTCACCCTGAAGCGTCCGGCACCGGCCGCGAAACGCGAGGACTCGATGGAGGTCGCCGCCCTGCTGTTCGGGGCGCTCTCGGGCGTGGCCTCGACCCGCGCGGCGGTCGCCGGGTTCGTGCCGGCGGGCCTCGGCTCGCGCGCCACGCTGCGCGGCATGGTCGCGCTGGTTCGCGGCTTCGAGCGTCCGGCGCCGCGACGCGCCTCCCGTCCGCGCGCGGGCGGAACTCGGCGACGAGCGACCACGACGAAAGGAGCGAGACGCCATGGAGCGTGAAGACCTGATCCGGTGGGGAATCGCCGCGGGAGTCGCCTCGGCGACCTGGGCGCTCGGCTGGCTCGTGAGCCGCTTCGGGCTCGAGCTGCTCGCGCGCCTGATGCGCCGCACCCGCACCGACCTCGACGACGCGCTGCTCAAGGCGCTCCGGCCCCACGTTCCGTTCTGGTTCCTGGTGCTGGGCGTGGTGCTGGGCATCCGCTACGGGCACCCGGCCGAGGTCGTGATCACCCGGGTGGACCGCGGGGCCACCGCGGCGCTGCTCCTGTCGCTGTCCTTCGCCCTGGCCTCGTTCCTGACCTACGTCGTGGAAGCGCGCGCGCGCCGCTGGCCGGAGGCGGTCCCGGCGACCACGCTCACGCAGAACGCGGTCCGCATCGTGGTGATCGGGCTCGGCGCCCTGGTGGTGCTCGGCAACCTCGGCATCGCGATCACGCCGATCCTGACCGCGCTCGGCGTGGGATCGCTGGCCGTCGCGCTGGCCCTGCAGCCGACCCTGTCCAACCTGTTCGCGGGGTTCCACGTCACGCTCGCGCGCAAGATCCGCGTGGGCGACTACATCGAGCTGGAGACCGGCCAGCAGGGCTTCGTCGTGGACATCGGCTGGCGCTCGACCGAGATCCGCGAGCTGCCCAACAACCTCATCATTGTCCCGAACGCGCGCATCTCCGAGATCATCGTGAAGAACTACGCGTTCCCGGACGTCGGCCAGTCGGTCCCGGTCGAGGGGGGCGTGGCCTACGGCTCCGACCTCGAGGAAGTGGAGCGCGTCACGCTCGAGGTGGCCCGCGACGTCCAGCGGACGGTCGAGGGCGCCGATCCGGATCACGAGCCCCGCATGCGATTCCACACGTTCGCCGACTCCTCGGTCAACTTCAAGGTCATCCTGCGGGTGAAGGAGTTCCCGGCGCGGTTCACGGCGACGCACGAGTTCCTGAAGCGGCTGCACCGGCGGTACGGCGAGGCCGGGATCGAGATCCCGTTCCCGCAGCGCGTGGTGCACATGGCGGAAGTCCCGGGGGGCTCCCGCTGAGGACCGAAGGCGGCGGCGATCCGCGTCCGAAGCGGAGCGACCGTCGCGGGAAAACGGAGGCGGCATGAGGGGTTTCGCCACGGATTCGCGCAGGCGCGCGGCGGTGCTGGGCGGCGTGTGCCTGGCGCTCGCGGCCGGGTGCGCCGCGGGCCCTCCGCGCGACGCCGCTCCCGCCACCCTCACGCTGATGCTGCCGCCGGCCGAGCGCCGCTTCTGGGAGCCGATCGCGCGCGACTTCGAACGGGTTCGTCCCGGGGCGACGGTGAGGCTCGTGGAGGGCCCGCAGTCCACCGACCTGCGCGAGAACCTCTACACGGCCTCGCTGCTGGCGCGCGACCCGACCTTCGACCTCGTCTACATGGACGTGACCTGGGCCGCCAAGTTCGCCTCGGCCGGATGGCTGCTGCCGCTCGACGGCAGGCTGGACGGGGACGAGCGCGACGCCTTCCTGCCCGCCGCCCTCGCCGCGGGCACGTTCGGGGACCGGCTCTACCGCGTGCCGGTGCGCACCGACGTGGGACTCCTCTACTACCGCCGCGACCGCCTCGAGGCCGCCGGCCTCGCGCCGCCGCGCACCTTCACCGAGCTGGCGTCGGCCGCGCGCGCGCTCCAGTCGCCGCCCGAGGTGTGGGGCTTCGTCTGGCAGGGCAAGCAGTACGAGGGCCTGGTCTGCGACTTCCTCGAGGTGCTGCGCGGCCACGGGGGCCGCTGGGTGGATCCCGTGACGCTCGAGGTGGGGCTCGACGAGCCACCCGCCATCGCGGCGCTCGAGTTCATGACCGGCTGCCTGCGCGGGGACGCCGTGAGCCCGCCGGGGGTGACCACGTACCAGGAGGAGGAGAGCCGCCGGCTCTTCCAGGACGGCCGGGCGGTGTTCCTGCGGAGCTGGCCCTACGTGTGGCGGCTGGCGCAGGCCGACGACTCGCCGCTGCGCGGCAAGGTGGGCGTGACCGCGATGGTGAGCGGTCCGGGCGGCCGTCCGTCCGGGACGCTCGGCGGCTGGGGTCTCGGCATCTCCGCCTACAGCCGCTCGCCGGAACTGGCGCTCGACTTCATCCGGCACGCGACCTCGCTCGAGTCGCAGCGCCGGCTGTGCGCGCCCACCGGCTACGCGCCGGCGCGCCGCGAGGCGTACCGCGATTCCGCGCTGCTGGCCGCCAATCCGTTCCTCGCGGAGCTGGAGCGGCTCCACGAGCACGCGGTCCCGCGCCCCACCATCGCGCGCTACGCGCTGGCCTCCGACATCCTCCAGCGTCACCTGAGCGCGGCGTTGTCGGGCGCGGCCCCCGCCGGGCGCGCGCTGCGGGCCGCGGCGCGCGAGACCCGCGCCATGCTGGCCGAGGCACGGCCCGGGCGTGCGAGCGGGGCGCGGCGATGAGGGCGGCCGGCTGGACCCGCGAGCGGCTGCTGCTGCTCTTCCCTGGACTCGCCCTGCTCGCGCTGGTGGTGGCGTTCCCGATCCTGCGCGTCGCGCAACTGAGCGTGAGCCACGTGGAGCTCGCGGGGGGGATCGTGGCCCGGCCCGCGGGGCTCGAGCACTTCGCGCGCCTCTGGCAGGACGGGCGCTGGTGGAGCGCGCTCGGCAACACCGCGCTCTTCACCGGCGCCTCGGTGGCGATCGAGCTCGCGCTGGGGGTGGCGTTCGCCCTGCTCCTCCACCGGCGCTTCCCGGGCCGCGGGGGCGTGCGCGCCCTGGTGATGCTGCCGTGGGCGCTTCCCACCGCGGTCATGGCGCTGGCCTGGGCGTGGATCTTCAACGACGCCTTCGGCGTGCTCAACGACCTGCTGCGGCGGGCCGGCCTCGCCTCCGATCCGGTGGCGTGGCTCGGAATGCCCGCCACCGCGATGGCGGCGATGATCGTCGCCGACGTCTGGAAGACCACCCCGTTCGTCATGCTGATCGTGCTGGCGGGGCTGCAGGGGATTCCCGAAACGGTGCTCGAAGCGGCCCGCGTGGACGGGCTCACGGCGGCGCAGCGGCTCCGGCGCATCGTCCTGCCGCTGCTCGCGCCGTCGCTGCTCGTGGCGGGGGCGTTCCGCGCGGTGCAGGCGTACGGCGCCTTCGACCTGCCGTACGTGATGACCGGCGGGGGACCGGGCGGGGCCACCGAGACCGTCTCCCTCTACGCGTACCAGAACTATTTCCGCTACCTCGAGTTCGGTTACGGTTCGGCGGTCGCGGTCCAGGGCGCCCTGCTCGCGGCGCTGCTGGCCGCGGCGATGCTCGGACTCGCGCGCGCCGCGGGAAGGAGGGCCACGTGAACGTCCTGCGCCGGGGAGGGCCCGGCCTGTCCCGCGCGCTGCTGCCGCTGGCCGTGGCGGCCCTGCTCGCCTGGAGCGTGGCGCCGGCGGCGTGGCAGGCGCTCACCGCGATCAAGCCCGACGGCCAGATCACGCAGGCGCCGACCGTGTACCTGCCGCGTCCACCCACCTTCGAGCACGTGGCGACGCTGTGGGAACGCAAGCCGTTCGCCCGCTACCTCGCGAACAGCGCGTGGATCTCGGCGTGGGCGACGCTCCTGTGCGTGGGTTTCGCCTCGCTCGCCGCGGCGGCGCTGGCGCGCCTTCCCGGGCGCGGCCGCCTCGCCGTGCTGCTCGCGCTGCTCGGAGTGTCGCTGTTCCCGCCGATCCTGCTCCTGTTCCCGCTGTACGAAGGGGTGCGCGCCGCCGGGGCGCTCAACCACCCGGTCGCGCTGGTGATTCCCTACGCGGCGCTCAACCTGCCGCTCGCGGTCTGGGTGCTGGAGAGCACCCTGCGATCGCTGCCCGCCCAGCTGGACGAGGCCGCGCGCCTCGACGGGCTCTCGATGGCCGGCCGGCTGTGGCGGATCCACCTGCCGCTGGCGGCTCCCGCGCTCGCGACCACCGCGATCCTGGTCTTCATCTTCTGCTGGAACGAGTTCATGCTGGCGCTCACGTTCATGACCCGCGACGAAGGCAAGACGGTCACGGCCGGAATCGCGAGCGTGAGCGGCGCGTCGCTCTACGAGATCCCGTGGGGGCAGCTGTCGGCGGCGGTCGTGCTCGCCACGCTTCCCCTCATCGCGCTGGTGCTGCTGTTCCAGCGCCGCATCGTCTCGGGCCTGACCCGGGGCGCGCTGAAGGGATGACCGTGACGATCCTGAGGGGAGAGCGCCTCACCAAGGTCTTTCCGGACGGCACCCGCGCGCTCGACGGCGTGTCGTTCGAGGCGCGCCCGGGCCGGGTGCTCACGCTGCTCGGCCCGTCCGGCTGCGGCAAGTCCACGCTGCTCCGCGTGGTGGCCGGGCTCGAGGCCGCCACCTCCGGCGAACTGTGGCTCGGCGACGAACGCCTCGACGCCCGGCCGGCGGGTGAGCGCGGGGTCGGGTTCGTGTTCCAGAACTACGCGCTCTACCCGCACCTCACCGTGGAGGGCAACCTCGGGCTCGCGCTCGAAACCCGGCGGGTGCCCCGCGGGGAGATCCGCGCGCGCGTGCGCGAGACCGCCGAGTCGCTCGGGATCCTCGAGCAGCTCGGCCGCCGCCCGGCCGAGCTCTCGTGCGGCCAGCAGCAGCGGGTGGCACTGGGCCGCGCCCTGGTGCGACGGCCGCGCCTCTACCTGCTCGACGAGCCGCTC
>CAZIVR010000076.1:0-18440 GCA_964542745.1 uncultured bacterium | reverse complement strand
GTTCGGCGCTTCACGAGGGCTCCCGGGAACCTACCCGAAACCCGGCGTCGCGACACGCGTGCCCGCGCCACGCCCGCGCCGGGGCCGCCGCGCCCCGCGGACTCCGCTCCCCGCTCAATGCCGGAAGGTGCGGCGGCCGGTGAATTCCATCGCCACGCCGTGCCGGTCGGCCTCGGCGATCACGTCGGCGTCGCGGATCGAGCCCCCGGGCTGCACGATCGCGGCGATCCCGGCTTCGGCCGCGCGCTGCACGCCGTCCGGGAACGGGAAGAAGCCGTCGCTCGCGAGCACCGCGCCCCGCACCTCGTGGCCGGCGCGCCGCGCCTTCAGCAGCGCCACCTCCACCGCGTCCACCCGCGAGGTCTGGCCGGAGCCCAGCCCCACCAGCGCCTCCCCGCGCACGATCGCGATCGCGTTCGAGCGCGCCGCCGCGCACACCTCCCACGCGAAGCGCAGCGCGCGCGCCTCGCCGGGCTCCGGGGCGCGGCGCGTGACCACGCGCCAGCCGGAATCGGGGGCGCCCGCGGCCTCCCGCTGCCCGAGGACCCAGCGCCCCGCGTCGCGGAACGCGGGACCGTCCGCCGACCACAGGTCGCCGGCCCCCATCCGCACCAGCCGGAGGTTCTTCCTCGCCCCCAGCGCCTCCTCCGCCCCGGGCGCCAGATCGGTGGCGGCCACCACCTCGAGGAAGGTGCCGGCCATGGCGGCGGCCGTCGGCGGATCGAGCGGCCGGTTGAACGCCACCACCCCGCCGAAGGCCGACAGCGGGTCCCCGGCGAACGCCGCCCGCCACGCCTCCTCGGGCGACGCGGCGCAGGCCGCGCCGCACGGCTGGTTGTGCTTCACGATCACGCAGGCCGGGGCCTCGAAGCGCGCCGCCAGCGCGACCGCCGACTCGAGATCCAGAAGGTTGTTGTAGGAGAGTTCGCGTCCCTCCTTCCACGCCTCGAGCCGCGCCGCCTCGCCGAGCGGCGCGTAGAGCGCCGCCGCCTGGTGCGGGTTCTCGCCGTAGCGGAGCACGCGCACCCGCTCGAGCGCGCGCACGTGCAGCCGCGGGAGATCCCCGGCCTCGCCCCCGCCGCGGCGCGCCAGCTCCGCGGCGATCGCCGCGTCGTAGGAAGCGGTGCGCGCGAAGGCGGCCACCGCCCACGCGCGGCGGCGCGCGCCGTCGGGTCCGCCCGCGCGGAACGCCTCCAGCGCCTCGTCGTACTGGGAGGGGTCGTGGAGCACCGTCACGGCCGCGTGGTTCTTGGCCGCCGCGCGCAGCAGGGCCACGCCGCCGATGTCCACCTCCTCGATCGCCCCCGCGTCGTCGAGCGCCGCCGCGCGCGATTCGAACGGGTAGAGCGAGACCGCCACCAGGTCCACCGGCTCGAGCCCGCGCCGCTCCAGCTCGGCGAGGTCGCCGGGCACGTCGCGCCGCGCGAGGATCGCCGCGTGCACGTGCGGGTGCAGGGTCTTGACGCGGCCCCCGAGCAACTCGGCGAATCCGGTCCACGACTCGACCGGGGTCACCTCGACCCCGGCCGCGCCGAGCTCCGCCGCGGTCCCGCCGCTCGCCAGCACGCGCGTGCCGTGCGCCGCGAGCTCGCGCGCGAACCCGGCCGCCCCGCGCTTGTCGCTCAGCGACAGCAGCGCCGCCCGCGGCCAGCCGGGCGCGGGAGCGCGCGGGGGCGAGCCGGGCATCGCTTCCGCGGCCCCGCTCACCGGCCCGGGCCGGCCAGGCGCCGGTGCGCCTCCAGGTAGCGATCCTGGGTCTTCCGCACCACGTCCTCGGGCAGCGGCGGCGCCGGCGGCTCGTGGTCCCAGCCGCTCGCGTCCAGCCAGTCGCGCACGAACTGCTTGTCGAAGCTCAGAAGCCGGCCGGCCTCGTACTCGGCGCGGTCCCAGTAGCGCGAGGAGTCGGGCGTGAGCGCCTCGTCGATGAGCGTGAGCGCTCCGTCCACCCGGCCGAACTCGAACTTGGTGTCGGCCAGCACCAGCCCGCGCTCCCAGGCCCGCGCGCGTGCCTCCTCGTAGAGGGCCAGCGAGCGCTCGCGCAGCGCCTCGGCGGTCGCCCGCCCCGCGAGTTCGACCATGCGCTCGAAGGGAATGTTCTCGTCGTGGCCCACGTCGTTCTTGGTCGCCGGGGTGAAGATCGCGGGCTCGAGCTTCGAGCCGTCCCGCAGCCCCGGGGGGAGCGCGATGCCGCACACCCGGCCGTCGCGCTGGTACTCCTTCCAGCCCGACCCGGTGAGGTACCCGCGCACCACGCACTCGAGGTCCACGCGCTCGGCCCGGCGCACCAATTGGGCGCGCCCCTCGAGCAGGCGGGCGTGCGCGGCGAAGGGCGCCGGGAACTCCGAAGGCTCGTCGCTCACCAGGTGGTGGGGCGCGGCGCTCGCGAGCGTGCGCATCCAGTGCGCCGAGATCGCCGAGAGGATCGCGCCCTTGCCCGGGATCGGCGTCGGGAGGATCGAGTCGTAGGCGGAGAGCCGGTCGCTGGCGACGATCACCAGGTGAGCGGGCCCGGCTTCGTAGATCGAGCGGACCTTGCCGTGGCGCCAGGCGGTGAGGCCGGGAATCGCGACGGTGTGCAGCGCGCGGGCGGGGTCGAGCAGCTCGGGAGCGATGGGGCGGGGTGCGGACGTGGTCGCCATGGTGGACCTCCCGCCGTCTCACGGGACGGCGCGGTTGGGCTCCGGCGCCTCCCCCGCGTTCGCGGGGGCGGGCAGCCGGAAACGGCTCCTCAGATGAGTGGAAAGATGGGACATCCCGGGAATCGCCGCCACCCCCTCGGGAGCGTAGTCGCCGAGCGGGTCGAGCAGCGTGAAGTGGAGGCCCGCGGCCCGCGATCCCGCCTCGTCCACGCACAGGATGTCGCCCACGTAGAGGGCGCGCTCGGGCGGCACGCCGAGCCGATCGAGGGCGATGCGGAAGATGCCGGGATCCGGCTTCTCGATCCCGACCACCTGCGAGTCCACGACGAACTCGAGGCCTTCCCGCACGCCGCAATCCACGAGGTGGCGTTCGGCGCGCCCGTCGGAGTTGGAGACCACGGCGAGCCGCAGCCCCATCGCGCGCGCCTCGTCCAGCGCCGCGCGCGCGCCCTCGACCGGGCGCGTCCACAGGCCGGTCGCGGCGTGGCGCTCGAGGAAGCGCTCGAGCGCGGGGCGCGCGACCTGGGGCGGGACGCCGCACGCCTCGAGCATCCCGCCGAAGTAGGCGAGCGTGTCGCCCTGCGCGCCGAGCGGCGGAGCCGCCTCGCCGGGCCCGGCGGGACGCCCCCGGCTCGCGTCGTAGCGGCGGCGGCCCTCCACCTCCGCCCGGCGCAGGTGCCGGGCGTCGAGCGCGAACCCGAGCGCGCTCACCTCGGCGCTCATCCACTCGAAGTCGAGGCGCACCAGCGTGCCGCCGGCGTCGAACACCATCGCGTCGAGGGCCGGGATCCCGGCGGCGCCGTTCATCGCGCGCCGCCCCCCGCCGAACCGGCGCCAGCACCCGCCTCCCACGCGAGCCGGCGCCCCTCGATCCGCCAGCCCCCGGCGAGGAAGCGCCGCACCGCGCGCGGGTAGAGCGCGTGCTCGGCCTCGTGCACGCGGGCCTCCAGCGACTCGAGCGTGTCGTCCTCGAGCACCGGCACCGGGGCCTGCGCCACGATCGGGCCGGCGTCGAGCTCGGCGTCCACCAGGTGCACGGTGCAGCCGGTCACGCGCACGCCGTGACGGAACGCCTGGCCGATCGCGTCGAGGCCCGGGAAGGCGGGCAGCAGCGACGGGTGCAGGTTCAGCACGCGGCCCGGGTACGCGTCGAGCAGGGTGGCGTGCAGCCGCCGCATGAATCCCGCGAGCAGGATCCCCTCGATCCCGCGCTCCCGCAGGGCGTCGAGCCAGGGGCGCTCGTCCTCGATCCGGGTGCGGAAGCGGCCCACCGGCGGCGTCAGGGCCTCGATGCCGAGGCGGCGTGCGCGCGCGATCACGGGCGCGTCCGGGCGGTCGCAGAGAAGCGCGCGGATCTCGCCCCCGAGCTCGCCGCGGCGCGAAGCGTCCGCCAGCGCCTGGAAGTTGCCGCCCCGGCCCGAGGCGAGGACCGCGAGAATGCGGGGAGCGGTGCGCACGCCGGAATCTAGACCGGCCGCTTCGCCCGCCGCAAGGCCGGGCGGCACCGGCGCGGCGCGGGCGCGCGGCCGGGCGCCGTCCGACCCGCGGGGAGCGCGGCGCCTCGCGCGGGATCGCGCGCGCGCCAGTCGAGCCGCGCGATGCGGCCGTCCCGCAGCTCGTACCACAGCGCGCCCTCCCGGTCGGTGCGGTCCACGCGGGCGCCCGCGGCCGCGAGCCGCGCGAGCGCGCCGCCGGACGGATGTCCGTACGGGTTGCGCGCGCCGCACGAGATCCACGCGACCGCGGGACGCGTTCGGGCGAGGAAGCCCGCGCCGCTCGAGGAACCCGAGCCATGGTGGCCCGCCTTGACCAGCCCGCCGCGCCCGACCGGCTCGAGCCGCGCCTCGACCACGCTGTCCACGTCGGCGAGCAGCAGCGCGCGCGTGCGCCCGGCCACGATCTCGAGCACCAGGCCCGAGGCGTTGTCGCCGCGCCCCGCCGCGGCCGAGTCGGCGCCCGTCCACGGCCGGGGCGGCGGCCAGCGCACCACGACGAGCGGGCGCTCGAGCAGCGTGTCGCCGCGCGCGAGCCCAACGGTGGCGCCGCCGACCGGCCGCCCGGCGCCGGGACCCGCCACCGCCTCCACGCGCACCGCGCGCCGCACCGCGGCCACTCCTCCGGTGTGGTCGCCGTCGTCGTGGGTGAGCACGAGCGCCCGGAGGCGACGGACCGCCGCCCACCGCAGGAACGGCCGCACCACGCGCTCGCCCGCGTCGTGGGCCGGGGAACGGGGTCCCGCGTCCACCAGCCACCAGCCGCGCGAATCGCCCACCGCGGTGGCGTCGCCCTGGCCCACGTCGAGCGCCACGATCCACAGGGTCCCGGGCGGCGGCCGCAGTTCGGGCGTGGCGATCCCGAGGAGGATTGCGAGCGCGGCCGCGAGCCCGCCGAGCCCGAGCAGCGCCTCGCGCGCCGCGCCGGGCCCGCGCTGCCGCGACTCGAGGTCACCCGGCGCGCACGCGGCGGCGGCCAGCAGCGCGGTGCCGGCGAGCCCGACGGCCAGCACGCCCGGGTCGTGGCCGGTGGCGAGCAGGGCGCCCGGCCAGCGCGCCGCAGTCCCGGTGATCGTGACCAGCGCGCGGGCCAGCGCCTCGCACGCGGCGGCGAAGGGGTGGCCCGCGCCGGGCGCGACGGCATCGGCGACCAGCGCCAGCCACGCCGACGCCAGCAGCAGGCCGCACGCCGGAACCGCGAGCAGGTTGGCGGCGAGCGCCGGCCACGCGAGCCCGTAAACCCGCGCCATCAGGATCGGCGCGCACATCCCCTGCGCGGCGATGCCCGCGCGGAGCGCGGCCGCGAGGGCGCGCGCGAATCCTCCGGGCGCGGGCCGTGCCGTGGCCGACGCGAGCGCGAGGCCGAGCGAGGCCGCGCACGAGAGCTGGAAGCCGAGGTCGAGGGCCCAGCCCGGATTCCACCCGAGCAGCGCGAGGGCCGTGACCGCGAGCGCCTGCGCGGGATCGGCGGAAAGGCGCGCCGCGCGCGCGGCGGCCGTCCAGCACTCGGTGACCACGGCGCGCAGCAGCGAGGGGATGGGTCCGGCGAGGGCGAGGTAGAAGAGCGCGGCCGCGGCACCGGCCGCGGCGCGCGCGCCCACTCCGCCGCCGAGGCTCGCCGCCAGCGCGCGGGCCACCGCCGCCAGCGCGCTCACGTGGAGCCCGCTCAGCGCCAGCAGGTGGACGAGCCCCGAGGCGCGGAAGTCGGCTTCCAGCCCGCCCGGCAGCGCGCCGCGGTCGCCGGTCACGAGCGGCAGCACCAGCTCGCGCGTCCCGGGGCCGAGCCGCTCGCCGAGACGGCGCTCCACCGCGCGGCGCCAGCGCGTGGCGGTGGCCCGGAGCAGCGCCCCCTTCGGACCCGGTTCGGGCCGCTGGAGCGCGAACGCGCTGCCCGCGGCGGTCAGCCCCGCCGCGTCGGCCGATTCGCGCGGATCCCACCCGCCCGGGTTGCGCCGCGACCGGGGTGGGGCGAGTTCGACCAGCCCCCGCACCGGATCGCCCCATTCGGCGGCCGAGTCCTCCGGGAGCCGGACCCGGACGCGCGCCCCGCGCGCGAGCGGCGGGTCCGCGCGCTCAATCCTGAGGGTCGCGAGCGGGCGGCCCGAGGCGCGCGCCGGGTGTCCCTCGACGGTGGCCGCGATCCGGTGGAGCGCCCCCTCGCCGACGCCGGCGCGCGCGGCCTCGAGCGCCGCGGTCCGCAGGTGGCCGCGCGCGAGGCCGGCGAGGAACGCCGCGCGCGCGAGCAGCGCCGCCGCGACCCGACGGGGCGCACGCCAGGCGGCCCGCGCGGCGAGCGCGGCGCGCGCGGCCGCCGCGGGCGCGGGCCACGCCTCCCCCGCGCCGGCGTGCGCCAGGGCGATCGTCCGCCCCACCACGATGCCGCACCAGCACGCGGCCGCCACCGCCAACGCCGATCGCCCCCCCACGCCGCGGCGACGGGGAAAGCCGCGTGCCAGCGCGAAGCGCGGATTCCGCGGGGTGGGACGCCGGAAACGGCGCGGGGCCCGACCACGGAGTGGACGGGCCCCGCGCGATCGTGGACGGCCGGCTCAGCGCCGCGCGGGCGTTCCCTGCTCCTGGGCGGTGAGGATCTCGCTGAAGAACTCGTCGCCGGTCTGGTTGGCGGCGCTCACGTAGAAGGGCGTCCGGCCGCCGGCGTCGAGCAGCGTGTTGGGGAACACGGCCGTGCCCACCAGCCCGCCCGGCGCCTTCATCATCACCATCGGGTAGCGGCGCCACGCCGCGTCGGGCTGCCGCACGTGCAGCCACATCTCGCGCACCTCGGCGGCGCTCACCCCCTGCAGCGAGGCCGAGACCACGGTCGGCTGGTCGAGCGGCACGCGCACCGGCGTGTCGAGGACCTTGAGCGTGGGCCGGTCGATGCCGAGGCCCAGCTCGAAGTTCGCGAAGCGCTGGTTGCCGCCCGGCAGGTCGAGGACCTGGACCGGGGACGATTCGCCGCGGGTCTCGATGCGGACGCTGTGCGGCCCGCGCGGCAGCTCGAGCGACAGCGGCGTCACGCCGCGCCGCTCGCCGTCCACGTACACGGCCGCGCCGCTCAGGCTCTCCGAGCCCTCGGCGTCGGTCCACAGGGCCCGCACCTCGAGCAGGCCGGTGGCCGGCGAGGTCACGGCGCGCGCCGCGAGCGGAGTGGCCTCGCGCACCCGCACCTGCACGGTCTGGCCCCACGGCTGGAGTCCGGGACCGGAGAAGCGCACCTCGTGGGTCCCGGGCGACAGGCTGTCCACGGTGAGCGGCGCGATGCCGCGCGCGATCCCGTCCACCGTCACCGCCACGGGGATCCCGCCGTCTCCCGAGTACACCTCGAGCGCGCCCCACATCGGAGCGTCGAGGCGGACCTTCTCGCCGCGCGCGCCCCGCACCTCGAATTCCGCGCCGCCGTGCTCGGCGAAGCCGAGCCCGACGCGATGCGTCCCGGGCGAGAGGGAAACGGTCGCCGGCGTGCGGCGCGCGAGCTCCTTGCCGTCCACCGTGATCCAGGCGCCCGGCGGATGGCTCTCGATCACGGCCTCGAAGCGGGCCCCGCCGAGTCCCAGCGCTCCCAGCGCCCGGGCGAGCCGGCCGGGTTCGCCGGCCGCGTGCTCGTCCCCGGTGCCGCCCAGCATCCAGCCCGCGACGAACAGGACCGCGACCAGTGCCGCCCACGCCCACGGCCGCTGCCACACCGGCCGCTCGGGGGCGCTCGCGGCGGGCTCGTTCCAGCGCGGGCGGCGCGGGACGCGGGCGCCGTCCGCGGCGAAGTCGGGCCGGCGCGCCGGCATGTCGGGCTGGAGGAAGGGCGGCTCGGGTCCCGCGTTCGCGACGGGCGAAGGGGCGGGCACGACGGGCGCGGAGATCGGCGCCGCTTCCGGGGCCGCGGCCGCGAGAGATGGCGCGGCCGGGGGCGCGGGCGGCGCGGGCACGGACGCGAGGGCCGAAGGCGTGGAGGCGGGCGAGGGCGCGGGGCGCGCGGCCGTGGAGGGCGCGTGCCGCGCTCGCTCGGGGCGAGGCTCGAGCCGGGCGCTCTCGACTCGCCAATCGGCGGCCTCGGGCTCGCGCGGCGCGTGGGGCGCCGCCGCGGCCGGCTCCTCCGGCGCGAGGGGCGTGAGCTCGATTCCCGCCCCGCTCCCCGGCGCGTCGCCGGGACGAACCGGCGAGATGGCCCGCGCGGTCAGGTCCGCGGGTTCGGGCGTCGGCGGGATGCTCTCGGGCAGGTCGGCGGGCAGATCGTCGGCCGGGGCCGAATCCGGGAACTCGTCCCGGCGGGAGCTTCGCGAACGCGAAACCCAGCCGAACATGTTGGACCACCAGCCACCCGCGCGCGGGGGCGCGGGTGCGGGTTCAGCCTCGGAGGCTTCGTAGACCACGGTCCAGCCGTCGCCCGAACCGGCCGCGGGACCGGGCGGCGTGGGCCGCGGGGCTCCGCCGGCCGGTTCGAGTTCGTGCGACGCGGACGATTCGGCCACCACGGCGCGGGCGCCGATCGCGCGCGCGATCGCGCTGGCCGGCTGGGAGCCGCGCTCCGGGATCGCCGCATCCCCGAGGCCCTGCTCGGCGGTGTCGCCGGCCTGAGCGTCCGGGACCCATGCCCCATCCACGGTGGCCCCGGCGGGAATCGTGAAGTGCACGCGGACCCGGTGCGCGGCGTCGATCGCGAGGGCGAACGCCTCGCGGCCCTCCTGGTCGCGGATGCGCACCCATTCCACCTCGGAGCGATGGTCGTCGAGCCACAGGTCCGGAGGCGGGGCGCCGACCCAGCCGAAGGCCACCTCGCCCGGCGTGCGGACGAACGCCATCGAGGCTGGAGCCGTGGCGCCGCCCCGGTCCCACAGCTCGGCATGGGAGAACAGGAGCCCGGTCAGGAGGTGATGGAGCAGGGCCGGGATCGGCCGGTCGCCGGTCTCCCCGCTCGAAGTCTCGACCGCCATGCCGAGCAGGTCGCGAAGCCAGCTCTCGACCTCTTCGGCGCTGTACCCGGAGGGCACTCCCACCATCACCAGGTCGGTGCCGCCGGAGCGGGCACGGCTGGTCAGCAGTTCGCCGTGTCCGCGGGCGGAAACCAGCCACTGGCGGACGTCCGTTGCCGCGTCGTTGGTCATGATGGGGCTCCCTCCCCGCGCACCGATCCCGGCTTCGGAGCCGGGTTCCGACCGCGGCGCACGCTAGCCAAGGGCCGCGCAAGTGTCAACAATTCATGGGCTTGTGGCATAGGACTTGCCGCCCTTCGAGCCGCGAACTGTGATTCCGGGGTCAACTTCCCCGCGCATGTGGACGATTCAGGGTTCAGGCGCCGTCCCGAGCTTGCATCCTGCATGCCGGAGTCAGTAGCTTGCCCCGGTCCGGAAACGCAGCCGAGGAGATCCCCCAGCATGAAGCAGTGGCCCGACCGCCGAATCGGACTCATCAGTCTCGCCTTGCTGGCCGCCTTCGCCAGCCGGGCCGGGGCCGAGCCCGCCGGCGTCGTCCCCCCCACGCTGCTGGCCGCGACCTCGACGGCCGCGGCCTCGCCGGCTCCGGCCGGCGGGCGCACCGCGGAGGATTCCTCGCGGGCGGCCTCGCTCCTGGTCCTGCGCGAGGGCTACGAGCGGGCGTGGAACCTCCGCCAGTCGGGTGACGCCTCCGCCGCCGGGCTGGCCGCGGAACGGGCGCTCGCGGAGATCGGCGCGCTCCTGACCCGCGATGCCGACGCGACCAGCCGCCGCGAGCTGACCGAACTCCAGTCCCGCTACGAGGGGCTGCGCGACCTCGCCCGGCGCGACCTGCAGGAGCCTCCCGCCGAGCCCGGGAACGAGGCCGACGACCGGGTGCTCAACGCCCCGGCCGCCGAGGCGCTCCAGCCCCAGTTCAACACCGACGTCTACCGCTGGATCGAATTCTTCACGGGCAACGGGCGCTCCACCTTCGAGCGCTGGCTCAAGCGGTCCGGCCGCTACATGAACCTGTTCCGCGCGATCCTGCAGCGCGAGGGCCTGCCTCCCGATCTGGTGCACCTCGTGTTCGTGGAGAGCGGCTTCAACCTGAACGCCCGCTCCTACGCCTCCGCGGTCGGGCCGTGGCAGTTCCTGCGTTCCACCTCGCGCATGTTCGGACTCGACGTGAACCAGTGGGTGGACGAGCGCAAGGATCCCGAGAAGTCCACGGTCGCCGCCGCCCGCTACCTCAAGCACCTCTACGGGATCTTCGGCGACTGGCCCCTGGCGCTGGCCTCCTACAACGCCGGCGAGGGCACCGTCCTGCGCGCCATCAAGCGCCAGGGCACCACCAACTACTGGGACCTGCGCCTGCCCCGTCAGACCGAGGACTACGTGCCCCAGTTCATGGCGGTGCTCGCCATCTCGCGCGACCCGGGCAAGTACGGCTTCGACGAGGTGGCGCTGGACGACCCGATGGAGTTCGACGAGGTGGCGCTCAAGGGCGCGGTGGACCTGCGCAGCCTGGCGAAGCTCGCGGACTGCTCGCTCGAGGAGCTCAAGCTCCTCAACCCCGCCGTGGTGCGCCACGCGGTCCCGGGCAAGAACGGCCTCACCACCGTGCGCCTGCCGCGGGGCAAGGGCGAGGTGCTGACCCAGAAGCTGGCGGACGGGGCGACCCTGCCGCAGGTGGATCTCTCGGTCCGCCATCGCGTGCGCCGCGGCGAGACGCTGCAGGGCATCGCCGCCAAGTACCACGTCAGCGCGCAGCGGCTGGCGGTCGCCAACGGCATCGGCCGCAAGCACCCGCTGCGGGTCGGCGTCACGCTCACGATTCCGGCCGCCGCCGCGGCCTCCCTGCCGGTGCTCGCCGACGCCGACGACCCGCGGGCTTCGACCGACTACGTGCCCCCGCGCGACATCCGCCCGCCCGCCCGCATCAGCGGGCAGTCCACGGCCGAGGGCCGTTCCACGCACGTGGTGCGCCGCGGGGAGACGCTGGCCTCGATCGCGCAGCGCTACGGGTGCACGAGCGCCGACATCGTCCGCTGGAACCGGCTGGCCACGCACACCGTGCGCCGCGGCACCCGGCTCAAGATCCGCTCCGACGCCGCCGACTCGACGCGGCTCGCCAGCGCCGCCGCCGACAGCGCCCAGATCGCGGCGCTCAAGCCTCCGACGCCGCGCGCGAAGTCGGGATCGGCGCGCGCCGGCTCCGGCAAGACCGTGATCGTGCAGCGCGGCGACACGCTCTCGGGGATCGCCCGCCGCCACGGCGTGAGCCTCTCGTCGCTGAAGCGCGCGAACGGGATCTCCGGCTCGGTGGTCCGCACCGGGCAGCGGCTCCGCATTCCCCAGAGCTGACCGCGCGGGCGGCACCCCGCTCCCGCGCTCGCGGACCCGATCGCCTCCCGCCCGGCCCGGCCGGGGTTACGCCGCGCCGCCCCGCCTCAGCAGCAGCAGCGTGACGTCGTCGGTGCGGTGCGCGCCGGAGAGGAAGCCCTCGACCTCGCTCACGAGCCGGTCGGCCACGGTCTCCAGCGAGGATTCGCCGACGCTCTTCTCGAGGATCGCGCGCAGCCGCTCCTCCCCGAAGAAGTCCTCGCCGCGCTGCGCCTCGGGGATGCCGTCGGTGAACAGCGCGAACAGCGAGCCCGGCGCGAGATCCACGGAGGCGCTGGCGTAGGGGAAGTCGTCGAGCACCGCGATCGGCACCCCGTCGGCGGCCAGCTCGCGCACCTCGCCCCCGTTCACCACCAGCGGCGCGTTGTGCCCGGCGTTGACGTAGCGCAGGCGGCCGGTGCCGAGATCGAGCTCGCCGAAGAACATCGTGACGAAGTGGCCGGCGTCGGTGCCGCGGTGCATCACCGCGTTGAGCCGCCGGGCCAGGTCGCCCGGGTCGGTGCACACGTCGTACAGGACGCGCGCGGACGACAGCACCGAGGACATCAGCAGCGCCGCGCCCATGCCCTTGCCCGAGACGTCGCCGACCAGGAACAGCAGCCGGCCGTCCGGTCGCGTGTGGAAGTCGTAGAGATCGCCGCCCACCTCGTGGCAGGTCTCGAGGCGCGCCACGCACTGCCAACCGGGCAGGGTCGCGGGGGCGTCGAGCAGGAGGTTCTGCTGGATGTGGGTGGCGGTCGCCAGTTCCTGCGCCATGCGGAGCCTGACCTGCTCGGTCTCGAGCAGCCGGGCGTTGGTGATCTTGACCGCCGCCATGTTGCCGAGCAGCGTGAGGATTTCGAGCTGCTCCTGGCCGTAGGTGACGGTGAAGTCCGAGGTGTCGGCGTAGAGCACGCCCAGCACCTTTTCGTTGTCGAACAGGGGCACCGCCATCGCCGAGTGCACGGCCTGCGCGATGATGCTCTCGCGGGCCGCGAAGCGGGGGTCGTGGGCGGCGTCCGCGGTGATGACCGACGTGCAGTCGTCGAGCACGGTCTTGAGGATCGCCCGCGAGATCGCGAGCGGCTGGCGCGAACTGCCGCCCCGGAAGCGGGCCGCCATCTGCACCGGCTCGGCGTCCGCGCTTTCGCGCAGGAGCAGGATCAGGCGGCTCGCCGGGATCGCCTTTTCGACGAAGCGCAGCACCTCCTCGCAGGTCTCGGGGAGCGGGCGCGGCAGCACCAGCTGGCGGCCGGCTTCGATCAGCACGTGCACGAGCCCCGGGTTGCTGGCGGTCGGCGAGGGCCGGCCCAGGATGTCGCGGGCGTTGATGCGCAGGGACGAGCTGATGCTCGGCGAGGGCGTCCACTGCGTCTTCGCCTCGTCGCCCTCCCCCAGCACCCGCAGCAGCACGCTGCCCACCTCGACCAGGTCGCTCTCCTTGAGACGGATCGGCTGGCTGGCCTCGGCGCCGTTCACGCGGGTGCCGTTGCGGCTGCCGAGGTCGGAGAGCCAGTAGCCGTCCGAGCGCCGCAGCACCTCGGCGTGATCCTTGGACACCGTGGCGTCCGCGATCTGCACGGCGTTGCGCGAGGAGCGCCCGATGCCGACCCGATCGCCCTCGATCGGCCACATGCGCGGCTCGCCGTTGACCACCGCCTGAAAACGCAGGCTCACCCGCCGCTCCTTTCCGGCGCCGCGATCAATGCATGGACTCCGGGCCGTCCACCACGCCCCCCGAGGGGACGTCGGCCGTGAAGGCCCCTTCCGCGACGCCGGCGCCGATGCGCGCGTTTCGTCCGATCGTGAGTCCGGCCGGCAGGCGCGCGCCCTTGCCGACCACGGTCAGCCCGCTCGACAGGTGCTCGGGGCACGCGCGGTTCGGCACGCCCGCGTCGCCGACGCCGAGGCGCGCGCCGTCGCCGAGGCGCACGTCCTTGTCCACGATCGCCCGGTCGAGCGAGGCGTCGCGCCCCACCACCGTGTCGTGCATCACGATGCTGTCGCGCACCACGGCGCCCTTCGCGACGCTCACGCCCGGGAACAGCACCGAGCGCTCGACCCGGCCCGCGATCCGGCAGCCGTTGGCGACGAAACTGTCCCGCACGGCGCAGTCGGTCTCGAAGCGCACCGGCGCGCGGTCGGCGCTCTGCGTGTGGATCACCCAGTCGGGATCCGCCAGGTCGAGGGGCGGCTCCCCGGTCAGGAACGCCCGGTTGGCCTCGTAGTAGGAGTCGAGCGTCCCCACGTCCTGCCAGTAGGAGCCGAAGCGGTACGCGAACACGCCCGCCCCGCGCGCCACCAGCCGCGGCAGCAGGTCCTTGCCGAAGTCGTGGCTCGAGTCGTGGATCGCCGCGTCCTCCACCAGCCAGCGCATCAGCGACTCGCGATCGAACAGGTAGACGCCCATCGAGGCCAGCCGCGAGCGGGCGGTCTTGGGCTTCTCGAGGAATCCGGTGACGCGGGCGTTCGCGTCCGTCTCGAGGATCCCGAACGAGCTGACCTGCGATTCGGGAACCTCGGTGACGGCCACCGTGACCTCGGCGCCCTTGGCCTGGTGATAGGCGTAGAGCACGTTGTAATCCATCTTGTAGACGTGGTCGCCCGACAGGATCAGCACCTGGTCGGTGCGGCGCCGGCGCAGGTGGATCAGGTTGCGGTAGATGGCGTCGGCAGTGCCCTGGTACCAGTCGCTCTCCACCGATCCCAGCGCGGGCTGCAGGATCTGCACGCCGCCGCGGTTGCGGTCGAGATCCCAGGGGCGCCCGGGGCCGATGTGCTGGTTGAGCGACGTGGGCCGGTACTGGGTGAGCACGCCGATGTCGAAGATCCCGGAGTTCACGCAGTTGGAAAGCGTGAAGTCGATGATGCGGTACTTGCCCCCGAACGGGACGGCCGGCTTGGCGCGACGCTCCGAGAGCAGGCACAGGCGGCTGCCGACGCCCCCGGCGAGGATGAACGCGTAGCGCGAGGTCCTCACCGCAGCTCCTCCTGCCAGGCGCGGCTCGCCACCACGGAGCCGGGCGCCACCACCCCGCCGGAGAAGGCGTGCGGCTTGACCCCCACGCCCACCACGGCCGCCCGTCCCACCTTCAGCCCGGGCGGGAGCGAAGCGTCCTTGCCGATCAGGGTGAGGCCCTCGAGCCAGTCGTGCTCGCGGGCGGCGGGCGGCTCGCCCCAGCCGACTTCCGCGCCCTCCCCGACGCGCACGTACTTGTCCACGACCGCGTTCCGCACGCGGGCGCCGCGTTCCACCACCACGTCGCTCATGATCACCGACTCGATCACCTCGGCCCCGGGCTCGACCGTGACGCCGGGCGAGAGCACCGAGCGCACCACCCGCCCGCGCACGCGGCAGCCGTTGGCCACCACGCTGTCCGAGATGTCGGCGCCTTCCCCGACGTGCACCGGAGGGCGTTCCTCGTCGCGCGTGAGGATCGGCCAGCGCGGGTCGTCGAGCACCAGCCGCGGCGACGGCGCCACCAGTTCGAGGTTGGCCCGGTAGAACGACCCGACGGTGCCCACGTCCTCCCAGTAGCCGCGGTACTCGTGGGCGGCGACCGGGTCGCCGTCCTTGAGCATCGGGCGAAGCACGTCGAGCACCAGGTCCACCGGGCTCGACTCGAGGCGCGAGCCGAGCGCCCGCCGGTCGAAGAGGTAGACGCCCATCGAGGCGAACGGCGTCTCGGCGCGCTCGGGCTTCTCGACGAGGGAGACGACGTTGCCCTCCCCGTCCACCGTGGCCATGCCGAAGCGCCGCGTCTGGTCGGGCGGCACGCGGGTCACCGCGAGCGTGGCCGCCGCCCCCCGCGCCACGTGGGTGGCGAGCAGGTCCCGGTAGTCCATCTGGTACACGTGGTCTCCCGAGAGCACCAGCAGGTGGTCGGGGCGCCGGTCCTCGATGAAGTCCCAGTTCTGCGAGATGGCGTCGGCCGTGCCCCGGTACCAGCCCGCGTGGCTGCGGGTGAGGTACGGCTGGAGGATCATCACGCCGCCGCCGCGGCGGTCCATGTCCCAGGGGCGGCCGGCGCCGATGTGATCGTGCAGCGAGGTGGGCGCGTGCTGCGTGAGCACGCCGACCTGCACGCAGCCCGAGTGGCAGCAGTTGCTCAGCACGAAGTCCGCGACCCGGTACTTGCCGCCGAAGGGCACCGCGCTCACCGCGCGCTCGGCGGTCAGCACTCCCAGGCGCTCGCCACCTCCGCCCGAGAGCACCAGCGTCAACGCGTTGCGCACGTTCCTCCCTCCGAAGGCGCGTGCGCGCCGTGGGGAGCGCCGCGAACCGGGATGCCGCGTGGGTGTGGCGGAAAGGCGACGGCGGAAAGCGGCAGGCTAGCCGGTCCGATTCCCGGACCGCAAGCGAGCCGCGCCGATTCCCGGTGCGGGGCGCGCGCGGACCGCGGCGCCGCGGCTCCGGGGACGCGCCCCGGGGCTACCAGCTCCAGCCGATCGAGACCAGCTGGGTCGGGTCGAAGGAGTTGTCGTCCGGGAAATCCGGGCTGTCGGCCGCGAAGAAGCGGTGCAGCGACAGCGCGTAGTCGGCGCCGAACTGGCGGTGGCGCACGCCGGCCCCGAACGCGAGGTCCTTCCCGTTCACCCCGGCCCGCACCGCGAAGCGGTCGCGATACCAGTACTCGAGCCCGGTGCGCACGTCCCAGGTCTGGCCGCCGATGGTGATCTGGCTGTCGAGCCGCCGGCGCTCGAAGCCCCACGCCAGGTCGAGGCCCCAGGTGAGCGCGTGGCTGGGCGCCGGGAAGAAGTTGAATCCGGCCCCGGTGTCGAGCGTCGGCGCGATGAACTCGTGCGTGCCGTTGCTCCACGCGAGGTAGGTGGTGGTGAGGTCGCGCAGCGTGGCCCCGAGCGTGATCGCGTCGCTCGGCATGTAGACGACGCCCGCGTCGAGACCGGCGCCGAAGGACGTGACGTGCTCGCCGAAGATCGTGTCCGGCAGGCTCTGGCGGAGGAACTTGAGGTTGAGCCCGTAGGCGAAGCGCGGACCGCGCTGGCGCGCGTAGCTCAGCAGCGCCGCGAGGTCGCTGCTGCTCGCGAGGAACAGCTGGTCGGAAGTGAGCAGCAGGCGCTCGCCCGCCTCCCAGCGCCCGTTGCCCTCGCCGTAGTCGAAGGTGCTCGGCTGCCCGTCCACGCCGTAGTCGAGGAAGTCGCCGGGGCGGAGCGCTCCGGGGCGGGGCGTGACCTGGATGTCGTCGGTGGCGAGCCGGATCACCGTGAGGCCGAGCGCCGCGCGACCTCCGGCGGCGCCGCCGAGCGGGAGCACGCCGCCCAGGTGGTCATGGGTGAGCAGGCTCCCGAAGCGCCAGTCGCGCTGCGCCATCACTTCGCGGTACGGCAGGTAGACCATGCCGGCCGGGTTCCAGTACGGCGAGGTCGCGTCGTCCGAGACGGCCGTGAAGGCCCCGCCCATGCCAATGGCGCGCGGTCCGACCGGGATCTTGAGGAACTCCCCGGCGTACTTGGTCGCCCCCGCCGGGGACGCCGCGAGCAGGACCGCGAGCACCGGGAGGGAGAGGAACCGCTTCATGAAGTCCTCGGAAGATGTCCGTCCGCGGCGGGGGTGCGCCTTCGGCCGGCGCGGCCACGGAACGCTGGATCCATGCGGCTCGGGAATGGGGAAAGCTAGGTGGCGCCGCAACTAGATGTCAACCGTGCGCGGGATGGGTTTCCACTCCGGCAGGCTCACTTCTCCGATCGGCCGCCCGATGCGCCACTCGCCGCGGATGCGCACCAGCTCCGCGGCCGACTCGAATGACTGCTCGCCGCCGCCGCCGAGGGGAACGAAGCGCACCTCGTAGGTGGCCATCACGCGTCCGCTCTCGACCGGCAGCGCCCGCAGGTTCGCGATGCGCAGCGAGGTCGTGGGCGGGAGGAACCACAGCATGCCGGGAGTCGGAAGGTCGAGGCTCGGCTCGAGCAGGCAATCCTGCGCCGTGAAGTGGTCATCGTGTCGAAGCGCCTGCCAGTAGGTTTCCAGGGTCGTGCCCGGCGACGTGAAGCGCGAGTCGGCCCGGCGCGGTTCGGCCACGTCGAGCAGGAGCAGGAGGACCAGCGCCGACGCCAGCCACCCCGTCCAGCGAACCGGGCGGCGTTCGGCCGCCGGCTCGACCCCTTCCGGGGCCTCGCCGGTGCATACCCCGTGAACCGGGGAAAGCGCGGAAATCTCGTCGGCCGGGGCCGGTGCGGGCACGCGATCGAGCTGCAAGGAGATGGACTCCCGGGCCGGCCGAAGGCGCCGGCGTCTCACGCGTCCGTGCGAGTGGCGCGCCCCACGATGGCGCGCGAGCGGCACCCCGCCTGCCGGGGGACCGGGTCCTGAACGTCCGCAGGATTCGTTCCGGACGGCCCCGTCCAGCCGGGGCCCTCGCGACGTTCCAGCGGCACCTCAAGTCTAGGCCGACAAACCCCTGAGCCTCAAGGCCTTGTTGAGCGCCGCCCGGATCGCTTCCCGGGTCCGGCCCCGCGGCCGCTCCGGCCGCGCTTCGCCGGAGGCCCGCCGCGCGAGCGCCCGGATGAGCCGCCCGGCGCACGCGCTGGCCGAAATGCCCCGCGCGCCGGACCGCGACTCCCGCGTTCCCCGCCGGGTCCCTCCCGCGCCGGCCGCTCGCTCCGGCCGCGATTCGCCGGCCCTCGCGCCGCCGCCGGGCGCCCGCGGAAACCGTCGCGTCCACCCGGCCCGCTCCGACGCGCCGAGCGCGGCCCGAACCCCGCTCCGGGTCCGGGTGGCGCTCCGCGGGAGTCGCGACGGGGACGCTCCCTCTCGCCACGGGCGGGCGGCCCGAATCGTTCGCGACGATCTCCCTCGCGTTCGCTCCGGGATGCAGGGCCCCGCTCCGGTCGCGCCCCCATGCCGAACCGCTCGGGGCGTCCGCGCTCGGGACGGGGGCCCGCCTTGAAACGTTCCGGGCGTCCGCGCTCGGGTCGCGCACCCGCGCCGAAGCGCTCGGGACGTCCGCGCTCGGGTCGCGCACCCGCGCCGAAGCGCTCGGGACGTCCGCGCTCGG
>CAZIVR010000075.1:0-18607 GCA_964542745.1 uncultured bacterium | reverse complement strand
CTTCTGGGCGGTCGGGTAGAGCCAGCCCTGCTGCTCCTTCTGGGTCTGGTAGAGCTTGCGCGCCACCATCAGGTGCTGGGCGAGCTCGGCGAAGCGGCGCTTGCGGCCGGCCGGGGTGCGCGCGTCCACCCAGCGCCGGAACACCTCGTCCTCGAAGGAGCCGTGCGGCTGCCACGCGCCGAGGATCTCCTCCATCTCGCCCACCACCAGCTCGAACATCCGGATCTTGCGGTCGAGGATCTCGAGCACGTAGGCCTCGATGGTGCCGCGCGCCGCGAGGTGGACGACGCGCACCGGGTGCCGCTGGCCGAGCCGGTGGACGCGCCCGATCCGCTGCTCGACCCGCATCGGGTTCCACGGCAGGTCGAAGTTGATCACGATCCGGCAGAACTGCAGGTTGCGCCCCTCACCCCCAGCCTCGGTGCTCACCAGCACCTGCCGGTGGTTCCGGAAGTCGTCGAGGGCGTCCTCCTTCTCGCGCCAGCTCAGCTCGCCGTGGAACACCGCGGGCTCGATGCCCGCCCCGCGCAGCGCCTCCACCACGCTGTCCTGCGAGGCGCGGAACTGCGTGAAGACGATCGCCTTCTCCCCGCCCAGCCCGCCGATGCAGCGGAGCAGCGACTTGATCTTGCTCGGCGCGGCGCTCACCGCTTCGGCCTTGGCGCACAGCGCCCGAATCCGCCGGGTGTCGAGGCCCTCGGGGTTGCCGCTCAGGCGCTCGAGCGTGGAACGCGCCGCCGCCCACGACGAGCCCATCTCCTTCTGCAGGACCATCAGCGTGAAGTAGTGCGGCCGGCCCGGCTGGCCCGCGTCGCCCTTGACCGCGTCGGCCACGAAGTCGCTCACCTCGCGATAGAGCGCGCGCTCGGCGGGCGTCTGGGTCACCCACAGCGTCTCCACCTTGCGGGGCGCGAAGACCAGGTCGGTCTCGTTGCGCCGGGTGCGGATCATCACCGACTCGAGCAGGTTGCGCAGCTTCGGCGCGTTGCGGGGCGCGCGCCGGTCGTGGCCGGTGAGGAAATCGCGGCGGAACTGGGAGTAGGTGCCCACCGTGCCGGGCCGCACCAGCGTCACCAGGTTGTAGAGCTCGCGCAGGTCGTTCTGCACCGGCGTCGCCGTGAGCAGGAGCAGCAGCCGCGGGTTCAGGTCGTTGAGGAAGCGCCATCCGAGCGTGAGGTGGTTGCGCAGCCGGTGGGCCTCGTCCACCACCACGAGGTCGTAGTTCGCCCCCCGCACCCGGCGGCGGTGGCGCTCGTGGCGCGCGGTCTCCAGCGACGAGATCACCAGCGGGTGCCGCCCCCACTGGCCGGCGGGCCCCCGCGACACCACGAATTCCAGCTCGAACTTCTCCCACAGCTCGGCGCGCCACTGCTCGCACAGCGACGCCGGGACCAGGACCAGCACGGTGCGTACCGCGCCGCGCAGCAGGTACTCCTTGACCACGATGCCCGCCTCGATGGTCTTCCCCAGCCCGACCTCGTCGGCGAGGATCGCCCGGCCGTTCAGGTCGCGCAGCACGCGCAGGCAGGCCCGGATCTGGTGCGGGAAGCGCTCCACGCCGCGCAGCGAGTCGAGCGACACCAGCCGGTCGGCGCCCGCCCAGTCGGCCCACCGCTCGGCCTCGGCGCGGAGCTGGAAGTGGGCCATCGGCGCGAGATCGCCGGCGCGCCAGCGGTGGAGCAGCGCCTCGCTCTGCGGGTGCCAGCTGCGCGCCACCCGCTCCACCACCGGGCGCGCGGGGCCGTCGTCGTCGAGAACCTCCCCGTCCGGCCCCGGCTCCGCCGGGGCCCCGTCCTCGAGGATTTCCCACTCGCGCTGCGCCGAGAGCCGGCGCAGGTGGCCCTCGAAGACCACCTCCAGCATCTCGCGCCCGCGGTCGGTGTGGACCTCCACCACCAGCCCCTCGCCGAACTGGGGATGGCGCAGGCGCTGGCCGACGCGGTAGCGGGCGGTCAGTTCCACAGCTCGAACTCCTGGTCGCGCTCGGGGATCTCCACCCGGCACCCGACGCGCGACCGCAGCAGGCCCGCCAGCGTCTGCGCGGGCTCCAGGTCCCCGTGCACGAGGAAGATGACCGGCGGCGCGGGGTCCAGCGAGGCGGCCCAGTCGCACAGTTCCGCCTGGTCGGCGTGGGCGCTGAAGCCGTCGAGCGCCGCGATCTCCGCGCGGCGGCGCACCGGCTCGCCGAAGATGCTCACGGTCTCGGCGCCCTCGCGCAGCCGCCGCCCCAGCGTACCGTGGGCCTGGTAGCCCACGAACAGCACCGTGTTCCGCTCGTTGCCGAGCCCGTGCAGCAGGTGATGCAGGATGCGGCCTCCTTCGCACATGCCCGAGGCCGCGATCACGATCATCGGGCCGCGCGCGTCGTTGAGCGCCCGCGACTCGTCGGCGCTGCCCACATAGCGCAGGCGACGGAAGCCGAACGGCTCCCCCTCGCCCTCTTCGAACGCCGCGCGCGTTTCCGCGTCGTAGCACTCGGGGTGCGCCCGGTAGACCGACGTGGTGCGCGAGGCGAGCGGGCTGTCCACGTAGATCGGCACCTCGGGAATCTCGCCGCGCCCGCACAGCGCGTGGAGCGTGGCCACCAGTTCCTGGGTGCGCCCCACCGCGAAGGCGGGCACCATCAGGCGCCCGCCGCGCTCCGCGGTGCGGCGCACCACCTCGGCCAGCTGGCGCTCGGTCTCGCCGGCGTCCGGGTGGAGCCGGTCCCCGTAGGTGCTCTCCATCACCAGCGCGTCCACCCCCGGGATGCGTTCGGGGTCGCGCAGGATCGGCCGGCCGGCCCGGCCCAGGTCCCCGCCCATCCCGAGGCGGAAGCGCCGGCCGTTCCGCTCGAACGTGAAGGTGGTGAGCGCCGACCCGAGGATGTGGCCCGCGTCGTGGGCCACCACGGTCACGCCGTCGGCGAGCGCCCACGGCTCGTGGTAGCGGACGGACCGGAACGAGGCGAGCACGCGCTCGACGTCGGCGAGCGCGTAGAGCGGCTTGCGCGGGGGACGGCCGCGCGCGTGCTTGTTGACGTGCTCGACGTCGCGCGCCATGAGGTGGGCGCTGTCCGGGAGCATGACCGCCGCGAGCCCCGCGGTCGCCGCGGTGGCGTGGATGGGGCCGCCGAAACCCTGCGCGGCGAGCGTCGGCAGGTTGCCGATGTGGTCGAGGTGCGCGTGCGACACGACCACGCCGTCGAGCCCCGCGGGATCGAAGCGGAAGGTGCGGTTGACGCGCTCGGCCTCGTCGCGGTGCCCCTGGTAGAGCCCGCAATCGAACAGCCACTCCTTCGCGCCCCACCGGATCCGGTGACGGGACCCGGTCACGGTGCGGGCGGCGCCCTCGAAGGAAATGCGCAGCGCGTCGGCCATCAGTAGCTCGCGTAGAAGATCAGGCCGAGCGCGGCCTGGAAGTCGTGGTTGGTGGAGCCGTTCTGGAACAGGGTCTGGTAGTGGATGTTCGCGTCGATCCCGAGGCTCTGGTAGACGAACCGCTCGATCCCCGCGCCCACGCTCACGAACGCCCCGTCGAGCACGTCGTCCCCGCCGAGCTTGAATTCGCCGTTGCGCAGCTTCTTCGACGGCTGGACCAGCCCGAATCCCGCGCTCAGCATGCGCGTGGTGCGGGTGCGCGTCCCGAACAACTGGTAGAACTCGAGGCTCGAGTTGGTGAGCGCGAGCGTCTTCTCGGCGTCCGCGGCGATCCCGAGATCGCGCGCCTCGAAGGTCTGGCGCTCGAACGAGACCCCGACCGCGCGCTCGTAGCGAAGCCGGTAGCGGAGCCTCACCGCGAGCCCGGCCCCCGCGCCGAAATCCGACCCGAATCCGCCGTTCTTGAGCAGCGAGCCGTACTGGCCCTGAAGGCCCACCCCGAGCTGGCCCGCCCGCGGCGGAATCACCACCACGCCCGCGCCGGCCGCCGAGGCCGCCAGCAGAGCCACCGCCACCATCCCCGCCAGCCGCCAGACGTTCGTCTTCATTCGGTTCTCCTGAACCGGGGGCTCCCGGCCCCCCCCGTGCGCTTCTCGCGCGGATGGAATTCCCGGTGCACTTCCCTGAGGTACGCCCGGTCCAGATGCGTGTAGATGGAGGTCGTGGTCACCGACGCGTGGCCCAGCAGCTCCTGCACCACGCGCAGGTCCGCGCCCCCCTGCAGCAGGTGCGTGGCGAACGAATGCCGCAGCGCGTGCGGGTGCACGCGGCCCGCGAGCCCCGCCGTGCGGGCCCGTTCGCGCAGCAGCTTCCAGAATCCCATGCGCGACAGCGGGCCCCCGCGCGCGTTGACGAACAGCGCGGAATGCCGGGCGCGCGCGGCGAGCGCCGGCCGCCCGCGCTCGAGGTAGGCGCGCAGCCAGCGCTCGGCCTCGCGGCCGAACGGCACGCGGCGCTGCTTGTTCCCCTTCCCCACCACGGTCACGGTTTGCTCCGCGAGGTCCACACCGGTGGTGGCGAGCCCGACCAGCTCGGAGACCCGCAGCCCCGAGGCGTAGGCCAGCTCGAGCATGGCGCGGGTGCGCAGCGCGAGCGGGCTCCCGTCCCCGTCCTGCGCCAGCAGCGCCTCCAGGTCCTCGGGGGTCAGCACCGTGGGGAGCCGCCGCTCGGGCCGCGGCGCCGGCAGGTCGAGCGCGGCGTCGGCCGCGACCTCCCCGTGGCGCCGGAGGAACGCGTGGAACCGGGTCAGCGCCGAGCGCCGCCGCATCAGGGTGCGCCGCGAGCGGCCGTCCCGGTGCAGCGTCGCGAGGTAGCCGTCGAGCACGGTGCGGGTCGCCCCGCTCCACGCGGTCACGCCGTGACGGCCGGCGAAGGCGGCGTAGTCGAGCACGTCGCGCCGGTAGGCCTCGAGCGTGTTCGAGCCCAGCCGGTGGCCGCGCCGCAGGTCGTCCAGCCAGCGGTCCACCGCGGGGCGCAGCGGGCTCCGGGCGAGCCGGACGGCCAGCGACGGCGCCCGTCCCTCGCGCGACGCCGGCGCGCGCGCGCTCACGCCGACCTCCGCGACGCGTCCGCGCCCGGCTCGCCGGCCAGCGCCGCGTGCACGCGCTCGGCCAGCGCCGGGGAGAGCTTCGCGCGCTCGCGCAGCTCGTCCACGCTCGCGGCCCTCACCCCGGCCACCGAGCCGAAAGCCCGCAGCAGCACGGCCCGCCGCGCGGGCCCGACGCCCGGCACCCGGTCGAGCGCGCTCGCGAGGCGCGAGCGCCCGCGCAGCGACCGGTGGTAGGCGAGCCCGAAGCGGTGCGCCTCGTCGCGCAGGCGCTGCAGCATGCGCAGGGCGCCGCTGCGGCGCGGCAGGCGGATCTCCCGCCCGTCCTCGCCCACCAGCGTCTCCTCGCGCTTGGCCAGCCCGATCAGGCCGACCGGCCGGGTCGCGGCCTGCGCGAGGGCTTCGCGGGCCGCCGCGACCTGCCCGGCGCCCCCGTCCACCATCACCAGGTCGGGACGCGGCAGCTCGCCCGATTCGACGCGCGTCCAGTAGCGGGTCACCGCCTCGCGCATCATGGCGAAGTCGTCGGGGCCCGGGCGGCGCATGCGCATGCGCCGGTAGAGCGCCTTGCGCGGGCGGCCGTCCTCGCTCGCCACCACGGCGGCGACCGCCCCCTCGGCGCCGAGGTTGGAGATGTCGAAGCCCACGACCCGGTGGGGCGGAACGGCGAGACCGGCCGCGCGCTGCAGCTCGAGCACCTCGTTCGAGAACCGCACCCTCCGGCCGCCGGCCCGGGCCGCGCGCTGCTCGAGGGCGTGCGCGGCGTTGCGGTGCGCGGTCTCCACCAGGCGCTTCTCGCGCCCGCGCGAGGGGACCGCCAGCTCGACCCGCCGCCCGGCGCGCCGCTCGAGCGCCGCGGCGAGGGCCGCGGCGGCGGGCGGGGTCTCGGCGAGCACGAGGCGGGGCGGCACCTCGCCGCCCGCGAGGTAGTGCTGCGATACGAACGCCTCCAGCAGCTCGGCGTCGCCGCCCCCCGCGACGCGCCCGAGGTGGTAGTGCTCCTTGCCCACCACCCGGCCGCCGCGCAGCAGCAGCACGGCCACCGCGGCCTCGTCGCCGTGGCGGGCGAGGGCGGCGACGTCGGCGTCGCGCGCGCGCGGCGCCACCACGCTCTGCGGCTTGCGGGCGCTCTCCAGCAGGCGGATCTGGTCGCGCCGGCGCGCGGCGCGCTCGAAGTCGCGTGCCGCGGAGGCGGCCTCCATCTCCTCGCGCAGCCGGCGCGTCAGGTCCTGGTCCCGGCCGGTGAGGAACATCAGCAGGCCGTCCACGATGCCCCGGTACTCGGGCGGGGTGACCGGCGAGCGGGTGGTGCAGGGGCCCGCGCAGCGGCGGATGTGGAAGTAGAGGCAGGGCCGGTTCGCGCGCCGGTAGTCCTCGAAGTTCCGGCAGGTGCGCACCGGGAACACGCGCCGGATCTCGCGCAGCGTGCGGCGCAGCACCCGGACGTCGGTGAAGGGGCCGAGGTAGCGGGCGCCGTCGGCACGCACCTGGCGGGTCACCGAGAGCCGCGGGAACTCCTCCTGCACGCTCACCCGCACGTAGGGGAAGCTCTTGTCGTCCTTGAGCAGGATGTTGTAGTGCGGGCGGTGCTGGCGGACCAGCGAGGCCTCGAGGAGCAGGGCCTCGGATTCGCTGCCGGTGAGGATGGTGTCGAGGTCGGTGGCGCGCGACACCATCTCGGCGATGCGGTCCTCGAGGTCCGGCCCGAGGTAGCTCCGCACCCGCTGGGCGAGGTTGCGGGCCTTCCCCGCGTAGAGCACCCGTCCCTGGGAGTCCTTGAACAGGTAAACCCCGGGAACCGCGGGAAGATCGTGGATTTTGTCGCTCAGCAGGCTCACGGGAGCCTCCACTCGTACCCCAAGGGTTACGGCGAAGGTGCCACGGTACACCCCGGCATGGCGCGGGGCAATCGCCGGTTTCGCGAAAATTTCTCGGGGGGCGCGGGGCCGCCGCCACGGCTTCCCGGCGCGGACCGCGGCCTTGACAGGCCGTTTCCGCGGCCCGTATCGTCGCGTGCCTTTCCGAACGCCGGTCACGCTTCCCCAAGGAGGTTGGAATGCCGCATCACAAGTCGGCCGCCAAGCGCGTCCTCACCAACGAGAAGTCGCGCCTGCGCAACATGGCCGCCAAGTCGCGCCTGCGCTCCACGCTCAAGACCGTGCGCGCCGCGACCACCCGGGCCGAGGCCGAAAAGATGCTCCGCGGCGCCATCGCCCTGCTCGACCGCACCGCCGCCAAGGGCATCATCAAGAAAGAGACGGCCAACCGTCACAAGTCCCGACTGACGAGTTTCGCCTCCCGGCTCCCCGCCTAGGAGACCTCCGTGCCGTCGCGACTGGTGGCCGCCGCGCTCGCGGGGCTGCTCGCGATCCCGACCGCCACCGCCTCGGCCGCCCCTCCCCCGGAGCGGGCGGCCGAACCGTTTCCGATCGTCCCCCTGCCCGAGCCTCCCGCCCGCTCCCACCGGGGCGCCGCGCTGGCGATCGCCGGCGGCGCCGGACTGATCGCCGGCTCGTTCGTCCTGCACGAGCGCGCCAACCGCAGCTACCGCGACTACCTGGACTCGACGGATCCGGCGGCGCTCGACGACCTGTACGACCGGGCGGCGGTCCTCGACCGGTGGTCCGCGGCCACGCTGATCGCCGGCGAAGTGCTGCTCGCCACCGGGGTCTATTTGCGCTTCCTGCGGGACTCGCCCCCTTCTCGCCTGGCGCTCGGCGCGGCGCCCGGGGGCGTGGCCCTGCGATGGCGCTTCTGAAGCGGACCGGCCGCCGCCGCCGCCCCGCGCTCCTCGCGTTCCTCGCGTTCGCGTCGCTGGCCGCCGGCTGCAGCGACCGTCCGCGCGACAATCCGCTCGACCCGCGCAACCCGGGGACCTCGGGCGGCCCCACCGGGTTCGCCGCGGTCGCGCTGAGCGGGCAGGTGCTGCTCAGCTGGAACCGCACCGGCGATCTCTCCACCCGCGTCTTCCGCCGCGCCGAGCACGAGAGCCAGTTCCGGCCGATCACCGACCTGCTCGCGCCGCGCAACACGCTCTTCACCGACCTGGTGGCGAGCAACGACGTCACCTACCACTACCGCCTCCACTTCGCGAACGCCTCGGGAACGATCGGTCCCGCGGCGACGGCGGTCGCGACGCCCTCGCGGGTGGTGGCGTGGGTCGCCGACGCGCGGCGCGGCTCGCTGCTGCGGCTCGCGGCCGACGGCCGCGAGATCGCCTTCGAGGAGCCGGGCCTCGGTCTCCCGTCCTACCTCGCCGTGGACCGGGCCCGCGACCTGGTGTGGGTGGCCGACGAGCAATTCGCGCGGGTCGTGATCTACGTCGCCTCGCTCGGCGTGCGCATCAACGTGCCGGGATTCCAGGCGCCCGGCGTGATCGCGGTGGATCCGGGCGACGGCTCGGCGTGGATCTCCGACTGGCGCGCCGGCAACGTGCGCCACGTGCTCGCGGGCGGCGGGTCGGGAACACCCTCCGAGATCGGCGCCCTCGACGAGCCGGCCGGCGTGGACGTGGAGCCGCAGACGCGCTCGCTGTGGGTGTGCGAGCGGCGCGGCGGCCGGGTGCGACGCTACTCCTCGGCCGGCGCCCCGCTCGGCTCGGCAACGATGCCGTTCCCGTCGCGGGTCGCGGCCGACTCCGCGAACGGCGAGGCGTGGGTCACGTCGTTCGAGACCGGGAGACTCGTGCACTTCGCCACCGACTTCACCGTGCTCCACACCGTCACGTCGCTGCGCGGGCCGATCGGCGTGGCCGTGGACCCCCGGCGCGGACGGGTGTGGGTCGCCGACCCCGTGGCCGGGCAGCTCGTCGCGTTCCGCCGCGACGGCAGCGAGGAACTGAGGGTGAACGGGCTGGCGGGCGCGCGCGACGTCGCGGTCGAGCTGGCGAGCGGCGAGGCGTGGGTCACGGTGAACGGTTCGATCGCCCGCGTCTCCCCCACGGGCGCGGTGCTCGCCACCACCCGGGGCCTCGGCGCGCCCGTGGCGGTGGGGCTCGACCGGCTCGCGCCGTGACCGGCCGCGAGCCTCAGAAGTTGAAGTCGAGGGCGAACTGGGTGCGGGGACGCCGGGTGAAGGTGCGCAGGTCCCGCGACTTCCACGCGTAGTTCCAGCGGATCGCCGGGAAGTAACCGCCGCCCAGCCAGAAGGAGAAGCCGGCGCTCCCGATCTCGGACTGGCGCGACGAATCCCACGCCCACGCCGCGTCCGCGAACGCCCCGCCGCTCACGGTCGGGAACACCCACGGCGCCGGCACCGCCAGCACCAGGCCGCGCAGCAGCGGGAAACGCACCTCGGCCTGGAGCAGCGTGGTGTGCAGCCCGGCCAGCGCGCGCCGCTCGAAACCGCGGATGCTGGTGCGGCCTCCCAGGTAGAAGCGCTGGGCGTCGGGCCCCGAGCTGGACTGGCCCTGGGCCCGTCCCGCTCCCACCACGCCCGGCAGCAGGCGCGCGTACCCCCGCAGCTCCGCGATCAGCGTGCCGAAGTCGGCGTCGCCCGCGGTCAGGTCGCGCGTGTAGCCCGCCGTCACGAAGGTCCGCACGCCCTGGGTGGGCCCGTATCCGGTCCAGCGCGTGTTGTCGTGGGCGAGGGTGAGGAAGTTCGACACCAGGTCCACGGTGCGCACCGTGCCGTCGCGCAGCAGGTGGTCGCTGACGTGACGGGCCACCACCGAGGCCTCGACCCGCGTGAACTTGCTGAACGGGTAGTAGGCCAGCGCCGTGACCCCGAGCCGCCGTTCGCGGCGCACCACGTCGAAGTCGGCGTCGTAGAGCTCGGTGAGCCGGAACGCGCCGAGCCCGTAGTTGAGCCGCCGGCCCTGGTTCAGGTAGGTGACGCCGCCCTCGAATCCGTCCCAGAAGTTGCCGAACCTCTCGGCGTCGTTGGCGAGCGTGATCAGGTACTGCTCGTTGCCGAGCACGTCGGAGAGCGCGAGCTGGCCCGCGCCCGCCCCGCCGAGCACGGGATCGAAGGCCACCGCGTTCTGCACCAGGTCGAAGCCGATGCGGCGCGCGTACGGGCGGGTCGGTTCGGTGTGCGCGAGGCGCGCGGGCGGGGGCAGCGGCGGCAGCGCGATCTCGAGCTCGGCGGGCAGGGTGTCGGGATCGAAGCGCACCGAGTAGGTGTGGAAGCGGATCGCCCGCTGCCCCGTGAACAGCAGGCCCGCCCCGTCGGCCAGCCAGTCGGGATCGTGCGCGGGGCCCCACAGGCGGGTGACGCGGCGGGCCTCGGAGTCGGGCTCGGCGCTTCGCACCCACAGGTCGCTGGTGCCGCCGCGCGTCGAGCGGAAGGCGATCCACCGTCCGTCCGGCGAGTAGACCGGCTGCCGGTCCTCGCCGCGGGGCGCGAAGCCCACGCGCTCGGGCTCCCCTCCCGCGAGCGGGAGGCGGTAGAGCGCGTAACGGCCCCCGGGCGAGCCGCGGTCGGAGGCGAACACCACCCAGCGCCCGTCCGGCGACACGTCGGGCTCGAGGTCGTCGAAGTCGTCGTCGGTGAGGCGTTCGAGCAGCAGGCGGCCGCCCGGCCAGCGCGCCCGGTACAGGTCGGTGCGGCCCGAATACGCCTGCCCCGAGAACACGATGGCCGAGTCCCCGGGCATCCACGCCGGGTCGTGGAGCGCGACCAGCGTCGGGATCTCGAAGCGGCGCAGCCGGCGGCCGTGCCGCGGATCGAGCACGGTCAGCGCGTCGCGTCCCCCGCTCTTCGCGGTGACCGCGATCGTGCCGCTCGCCGAGACGGCGGGGCGGTTCTGGAACAGGTGGAAGGACTCGAAGGTGGGCGACTGGCCGCTGCGCAGGATCCGGCGCACGCGGCGGCCCCCGCCCGGGCGGGGCTCGCTGATCTTGAGGTCCACGCCGGTCTCGCCGGCCTCGAACCAGCAGAAGCGCACCAGCGAATCGGGCCCCCCGCCCGGCATGGCGCGCGGGCCGAGGTGGTAGCCGGACTCCGCCGACATCCGGTGCGCGGCCTCGCGCACGTCGAAGGCGCGGGCCACCACCGGGTAGTAGCGGCGGCGCAGGCTCTCGAACCACTCCTCGTCGAGGTCCGCGAGGCGGTGGCCGAAGGTGAGGCGGAACACGGTCTCGAAGTCGTCGGCGCGGTGCCACTGGTCCATCAGGTCGAACACCTTTTCCGGCCCGAAGCGCTCCGCCAGCCACAGCAGGAACGACTGGCCTTCCTTGTACATGAGCACCGAGCCGTAGATGGACTCGCTGCGCGTGAGGGGCACCGCCTCCCCGCCCAGCACCGCGTCCCGCAGCAGGCCCTCGGCGTCCTCGTCCCAGGTGGTGCCGCAGTACTCGGCGAGCCCCTCGATGAACCACAGCGGGGGCAGGTAGTTCTGCGTCCGGTGGTTCGCGCGCATCACCGCCGACAGCTTCTCCAGCATGTAGGCGTGCGCCAGCTCGTGGCGCGTGACCCAGCGCAGGCGCGCGTCCGAGCCGTTGTGCGGGATCAGCACCCGGCCCTTGATCAGCTCGGTGAGCCCGCCGGTCCCCTCGCTGATCAGCCCCTGCGCCGCGTTGGTCTGCTGGAACAGGTGGTGGGCCGAGTAGAGCAGGATCGGGACGCGGTTGCGGGGCTCGAGCCGGAAGCGCCGGTCGAACTCGACGCACACGCTCTCGGCGAACGGCGTGATGCGGCGGGCGAGGCTCTCCTCCTCGGCGTAGAAGTGGACGCGCAGGTGCGGCGTCTCGAGCACGGCCCACTCGAGCGTCTCGTACTGCACCTTGCTCTTGCCGAAGCCCTGCGCGTGCCCGCTGCCGGCGCCGAGCGCCAGCAGGACCATCACGAGGGCGGCCGGCGTCGCGCGCGTCACGTCCGTCCCCCTAGCCGTCCCGCGCCCGCGAGAGCGCTCCGGCCACGTCCGCCATGGAATGAAGCCCCGGCGGCGCCGACGCCGCGAACCGCGCCGCCGCCAGGGCGCCGTGCGCGAACGCCGCGCGATCCGAGGCCACGTGCCGAAGTTCGAGCCATTCCGCCGCCCCCGCGAGCAGGACTTCGTGATCCCCGATCCATCCGCCGCCGCGCACCGACGCCACGCCGATCTCCTCGCGCGGCCGCGCGCCCGTCCGCCCGGTCCGGCCGGCCCGCACGCTGCCGGGCCCGAATCCGCGCGCGGCCGCGGCGTCGGCCGCCAGCGCCAGCGCCGTGCCCGAGGGGCTGTCCACCTTGGCGCGATGGTGGCGCTCCACGATCTCCACGTCCCAGTCGTCGGGCAGCGCCGCGAGCGCCGCGGCCATCGCGCGCCGCAGGATCGCCACCCCGAGGCTGAAGTTCGCGGCGCGCACCACCGCCACCTTCGCGGCGGCGGCCCGCAGCGCCGCCTCGTCGCCCGGCTCGAGCCCGGTGGTTCCCGAGACCAGCGCCGCGCCGCGCGCGGCGCACAGTTCCGCCGCCTCGCGGCAGGCCGCGGGGCTGCTGAACTCGACCACCACGTCGCCGGCGGCGAGCGCGCCGGCCAGCGTGCCCTGCCATACCCCGGCCCCGTCCCCCGGGTTCTCGGCGCGGTCCACGCAGGCCTTGATCGCGAGATCCGGATGGGCCGAGGCGGCGTCGCGAAGCGCGCGGCCCATGCGCCCCGCGGCCCCCAGCAGCACCAGCCGGATCACGCGCGCGCCCCGCCCGCCAGCACCGCGAGCGGCGCGAGGCCGCTGGCCGCGGCCGCCGAGCGGACCGCCTCCTCGGTGCCGGGCTCGACCGGGACCAGCGGCAGGCGGAGCTCGTTCCGGATCAGGCCCATCGCCGAGAGCAGGTACTTGACCGGACCCGGGTTCGACTCGAGGAACAGCGCCTTGAACAGGGGGCCCAGCCGGCGGTGCGCCTCCTCGGCCTCGGCCATCCGCCCGGCGCGCGCGTGATCGCACAGCGCGCGCATCTCGCGCGGCGCGACGTTGCCCGCCACCGAGATCACGCCGGCCGCGCCCACCGCGATCATCGGCAGCGTCAGCGAGTCGTCGCCGCTCAGCAGCGTGAGCCGCGAGCGCGCCTTGAGCGCGCTGGCCTGGTCCAGGCTCCCCGAGGCCTCCTTGACGGCCACCACGTTGGCGAGTCCGTCGAGACGGGCGAAGGTCTCGGGCAGGGTGTTGGTGCCGGTGCGGCCCGGCACGTTGTAGAGCACCAGCGGAAGTTTGGTGCTCTGGGCGATCGCCGTGAAGTGCGCCACCTGCCCCTTCGGCGTCGGCTTGTTGTAGTAGGGCGTCACGATCATGGCGCCGTCGAGGCCGAGGGCCTCGGCCTGCCGCGTGAGCGCGATGGACTCCGCGGTCGAGTTGCTGCCGGTCCCCGCGATCACCGGGATGCGGCCGGCCACGCGGGCCCGGACCGCGCGCCACAGTTCGAGCCGCTCCTCGACGGTGCAGGTGGCGGCCTCCCCGGTCGAGCCCGACACCACCAGGCCCTCCACGCCGCCCTCGATCATGAAGTCCACGAGGCGGCCCGCGGCCTCGAGATCCAGCCGCCCGTCCCGGAACGGCGTCACCATCGCCACGGTCAGTCCTTCGAACATGTCGTCCTCCCGGCCCCTCGGGGCCCTTCGCTCACCGCCGCGCCGGATCCCCGGCGGGCGCCTCCCAGCTGCCGGTGAACACCGTCTCCGCCGGTCCCGCGAGCCACACGTCGTATCCGTCCTCGCAGGGCTTCCACCGCACCGTGAGCGTGTCGCCGCCGGCGGTTTCGACCCGTACCGGCGACGCCGCCCCCTCGGCGGCGAGCGCCAGGCCGCAGGCGATCGCCCCGCTGCCGCAGGCGAGGGTTTCCCCCTCCACGCCGCGCTCGTAGGTGCGCATGCCCACCGCCCCCGGCCCGCGCGGCTCGGTGAAGTCCACGTTGGTGCCCTCCGGCCCCCAGCGCGGATCGCGCCGGAGCGCGCTCCCCCACGGCCCGAGCGCCACGTCGGCGAGCGGGCCCGCCGCCGTGACGAAGTGCGGCACGCCGGGCCGCACGCTCCATCCCGCGAACGTCCGGCCCGCGGCGCTCACGCCCTCCTGCCGCCGCGGGGACGCGACGCGGCCGAACGCCACCTCGATCCCGCCGCCCGGGATCCCGCGCGCGCCCTGCGGACCCACCGCGGTGCGGAAGCGCACCTCCCCGCCGTGCCCGAGCCCGAGGTCGAGCGCGCGCCTCGCCAGGCAGCGGGCACCGTTCCCGCAATAGTCGGCGGCGCTGCCGTCGGCGTTGAAGTACCGCATCGCGAAATCCAGCTCGGGGTCGCTCTCGAGCAGCAGCAGCCCGTCGGCCCCCACCCCGCGGCGGCGATCGCAGAGCCGGGCGGCGAGGGCGCCGGGCGGTTCCTCGAGGAACGGACGGCGATGGTCCACCACCACGAAATCGTTCGCGGCACCGTGCATCTTGACGAAGGGCAACGGCACGGGCTCAGGGTACCGCGCGCGCACGCCGCAAGACCAGCACCAGGTCCTTGAGCGCGCCCGCCGGCTCCAGGTCGAGCCACAGCACCTCGCTCGCGGGTTCCTCCGCCGGGTTCCAGAGCCGGTTCTTGTCGAGGTCGCGATAGGCCTGCAGGCGCCAGCGTCCGGGCGCGAGCGACAGCTCGAAGCCGCCCTTGCCGTCCAGCTCGCGCATCACGCGCAGCGTGGAGTCGGACTCCGCCACCGCCGCGAGCCGCCGCACGCCGGTGCTGTCGCCGAGCGTGTCGAGCACCGCGCCGCTCACCAGCGACGGGGCCCGCGGGTTGACCACGCGGAGCACCACCGGACCCGCGACCGGGGCGCCGGGGTCGAGCGCGAACGTGGTGTCGGCGGCCGCGAGGACGTCGGTTTCGGGCTCGAAGGAGTGGTTGCCGTTGAGGTCGGCGAACGCCCACAGCCGGTAGCGCCCCGGCACGGCGAGCCCGTCCACGCGGAAGCCCCCGCCCGGACCCGCGATGCCGATGGCGTCGAAGTCGCGCGCCGTGCTGTCGGGGACCCGGCCGGGGGCGTCTTCGTAGCACCACAGCGCGGTGCCCACCGCCTCGAAGCCCCGGGCCTCGACGCGCCCCTCGATCCGCCCCGGCGGAAACGTGTCGGCCGTGCTGAACACCACGGTGGCCCCGCCCACCAGCGTGTTGCCGTGCAGGTCGCGCGCGCCCTCGGCCACGAACAGCGTGTAGGTCCGGCCGGCCTCCAGCGGCTCCCCCGGTTCGATCGTGAGCGTGCGCCCCGACCAGCGCTTGCGGCGGATCTCGATCCGGGGCGCGATCGAAACCGCCTCGGACGTGCTCCTCGGCTCCATGGGCTCGCTGAAGGTGAGCGCGAGCGCCGCGTCCGCCGCGAGGCCGGCCGCGCCCGAGTCGGGCCGCGTCTCGAGGACGCGCGGGGGCGTGAGGTCGGGGGGCCCGCCGGTGGGAGGACCCTTCTTGGCGCACCCTCCCGCCGCCGCCACGGCGGCCGCGAACGCCGCGGCGCACAGGGCGCGCCGCGCCGGCCCGCCGCGCCCCGCGCCCCGGTTCACGCGCGCGGGTGCGCCTGCCGGTAGGCCTTCCGCAGGCGGGCGGTCGAGACGTGGGTGTAGACCTGCGTGCTGGCCAGCGAGCGGTGCCCGAGCAGTTCCTGGATCGCGCGCAGGTCGGCGCCGCCGTCGAGCAGGTGGCTCGCGACCGAGTGGCGCAGCGCGTGCGGGCTCACGCCGAGCCCCGCGGCCACGTGGCCGAGCCGGCGCGCGACCACGCGCTGGACGGTCCGCGCCGAGAGCCGCCCGCCGCGCGCGTTCACGAACACCGGGTCGTCCGGGCGCGCCGCCCGGTCCCGCGCCGCCGCCTCGAAGCGCGCGAGGGCGGCGAGCGCCCGGTCCCCGATCGGGACCACCCGCTCCCGCCGGCCCTTGCCGCGCACCCGCAGCAGGCCGCCGGCGCGATGCACGTCGCCGTGGTTCAGGCCCACCAGCTCGGACAGTCGCAGCCCGGTCGAGTAGAGCACCTCGAGGATCGCCCGGTCCCGAACCGCGGCGCCGTCGTCGCCCTCGAGCCGGTCGAGCGCCGCGTTCAGGTCGAGCGACGGCAGGGTGCGCGGAAGGCGCCGCGGCAGCCGCGGGAATCCCACCTCGCGGGCCGGGTCGGTCGCGAGGATGCCGCGCCTCGCGCAGAAGCGCGAGAAGCTGCGCCACGCCGCCAGCGCGCGCGCCGCGCTCGCGGCCGAGTGCCCGGTGCGGTAGAGGTCGCGCTGCCCGCGCTCGAGCAGGTCGCGCGTCCACGCCGCGGGATCCACGGGGAGTCCCGGGCCGGCGGCCAGGTCCAGCAGCCGGGTCACGTCGCGGCGGTAGGCCGCCAGGGTGTGCGGGGAGCCGCGCCGCTGGGCGGCGAATTCCTCGAGGAAGCGCTCGAGCGCCTCACGCACCGGAGGGTTCCAGCGGGAACTTCGCCTTGCAGCTCGGGCACTGCAGGCGCGCTCCGGCCTTCGCGAGCTTCTCCACCAGGAACGGGGCCTTGCAGTTCGGGCACGGCGTCGGGCGCGGCCGGTCCCACATCGCGTAGTCGCAATCCGGATAGCGCGTGCACGAGAAGAAGGTCTTGCCCTTGCGGGTCCGCTTCTCGGCGATCTCCCCCTGGCCGCACTGGGGGCACGCGACCCCGAGCGTGAAGGGCCCGGTGTGGTCGCACGCCGGCCGCGTCTCGCAGTGGATGAAGCGCCCGTACGGGCCGTTGCGCGCCACCAGGCCCGCGCCGCACTTCGGGCACTTGCCGGGCACCGGCACCGGCAGCTCCGAGGCGTCGAGCGGCTGGGTGTGCTTGCACTCGGGATAGCCCGGGCAGGCGAGGAACGCGCCGTTGCGCCCGAACTTCTTCACCAGCTTCCGCCCGCAGTTCGGGCAGTCGATGTCGGTCTTCTCCTGCAGCTTGGCCTTGAGCTGCTTGACCTTGCCCTTGGCCTGCTCGAGGTCGCGGCTGAGCGGGGTCCACAGGTCGCGCACCACCTGGTGCCACTCCTGCTTGCCCTCCTCGACGCCGTCCAGCTCCTCCTCCATCCCGGCGGTGAACTCCACGTTGAACACGTCGGGGAAGGTCTCGACCAGCAGGCGCGTCACCACCATGCCCAGGTCGGTGGGCTTGAGCGAGCGCCCCTCGCGCTCGACGTAGTCGCGCTTGGTGATGGTCGAGACGATGGTCGCGTAGGTGCTCGGGCGCCCGATGTTCTCCTCTTCGAGCGCCTTGACCAGCGAGGCGTCGGTGTAGCGCGCCGGGGGCTTGGTGAAGTGCTGCTCGGGGCGGAGCGCCCGCTCGTGCTCGCCGAGCGGCGCCGAGGCCACCGCGAGCTTCTCCCCCGCCGCGATCGCCGGGAGCCGCGACTCGCTCGCGTCGTCCTCCTCGTCGAAGCCGTAGAGCTTCTGGAACCCCGCGAACTTGAGCACGCGGCCGGTCGCGCGCAGGCCCAGCCGGCCCGCCTCGATCTCGACGGTGGTGGCGTCGTACTGCGCCGGCGCGGCCTGCGAGGCCAGCGCCCGCTTCCAGATCAGGTCGTAGAGGCGGTACTGCTCCTCGGTGAGGAAGCGCTTGACCAGGTCCGGGGTGCGCGCCGCCGACGTGGGGCGGATCGCCTCGTGCGCGTCCTGCGCCGACTTCTTGCCGCGGAACTGGCGCGGGGTCTCGTGGACGTAGTCGTCGCCGAGGTGCTCGCCCAGCCAGCCGCGGATCTCGCCGATCGCCTCGCCCGCGAGGCGCGGCGAGTCGGTGCGCATGTAGGTGATGAGGCCGACGCTGCCCTGCGGGCCGAGGTCGATGCCCTCGTAGAGCTTCTGCGCGATCTGCATGGTGCGCTGGCTCGTGAACCCGAAACGGTTCGAGGCGGTCTGCTGGAGCGTGCTGGTGATGAAGGGCGGCTTGGGGTGTTCGAGGCGCGGCTTGACCTCGACCTGCGCGACGCGCGCCGCGGCCTTCGCCAGCTCCGCGGCCAGGGCGCCCGCGCGTTCGGCCGCACCCTCCCCCCGCAGCTGGCCCTGCTCGAGATCCACCCCCTCCACCCGCACCAGACGCGCCGTGAAGCGCTCCCCGGCCGAGGTCTGGTAGTCCACCTCGAGGGTCCAGTACTCCTCGGGCACGAAGGCCCGGATCAGCTCCTCGCGCTCGCAGATCAGGCGCAGCGCCACGCTCTGCACCCGCCCGGCCGAGAGCCCGTACTTCACGGTGCTCCACACGAACGGGCTCACCTTGTAGCCCACCAGCCGGTCGAGCACGCGCCGCGCCTGCTGGGCGTTCACCAGGTTCATGTCGATGTCGCGCGGGTGGGCGAGCGCCTCGCTCACCGCGCGCTGCGTGATCTCGTTGAAGGTCAGCCGCTGCACCGGCCGCTGGCTCGGGCGGATCGCCTCGGCGAGGTGCCACGCGATCGCCTCCCCCTCGCGATCCGGATCGGGCGCCAGCAGCACGCGGTCGGCGTGCCGCGCGGCGGCGCGGATCTTCCCGAGCGCCTGGTTCTTGCCGTGGATCGGGACGTACTCCGGCTCGAAGTCGTTGTCGATGTCCACGCCCAGCTGGCTCTTGGGCAGGTCCATCACGTGCCCGTTGGACGCCAGCACCATGTAGTCGCGCCCGAGGAACTTGTTCAGGGTTTTCGACTTGGCCGGGGACTCGACCACGACCAGCGTCTTGCCGCGGGCGCGCGCGCCGTCGCCGTCGCCGGCGGCCTCCTCCGGGGCGTCCGCGGCCCGCGGCCGCCGC
>CAZIVR010000074.1:2560-18612 GCA_964542745.1 uncultured bacterium | reverse complement strand
GCGGCGTGTGGCCGACCGCCAACTGGCACGAGCGCGAGACCTACGACTTCTACGGCATCGAGTTCATCGGGCATCCCGATCTCACGCGCATCCTGCTTCCCGAGGACTGGGTCGGCTGGCCGCTCCGGAAGGACTCGCCGCTCGGCTACGAGGAGGTGGCGTTCACCCACAACACGCCGCACCGCGTCCTGCCCTCGCCCGAACTCAAGAAGCTCAAGCCCAAGAAGGTGAAGTACCGTGCGCACTGAGACCATGACCCTGAACATGGGGCCGCAGCACCCCTCCACCCACGGGGTGCTGCGCGTGGCGCTCGAACTCGACGGCGAGACGGTGGTCAAGGCCAAGCCCATCATCGGCTACCTCCACACCGGGATGGAGAAGCAGGCCGAGTACAAGACCTACACGCAGTCCATTCCGCAGACCGACCGGATGGACTACCTCGCGCCGATGTCGAACAACCTGGCGTTCTGCCTCGCGGTGGAAAAGCTGCTCGGCATCGAGGCCCCCGATCGCGCCCAGGCGGTTCGCGTGCTGCTCGCGGAGCTGACGCGCATCAGCGCCCACTGCGTGTGGCTCGGCACCCACGCGCTCGACATCGGCGCGATGACGGTCTTCTTCTACTGCTTCCGGGAGCGCGAAAAGGTGCTCTCGCTGTACGACCACGTGTGCGGCGCGCGCATGACCGCTTCGTACTTCCGGGTGGGCGGCCTCGCCATGGACATTCCCGAGGGCTTCCTCGACCGCTGCCAGAAGTTCGTGGACGAGATGCCGGCCCACACCGACGAGTACGAGGCGCTCCTCACCCGGAACCCGATCTGGCTGGCGCGCACCCAGGGCGTGGCGCCGCTCTCCCGCGCCGACGCGATCGCCCTCGGCGCGACCGGCCCGACGCTGCGCGGCTCGGGCGTCGAGTGGGACCTGCGCAAGAAGGAGCCGTACTGCGGCTACGACGGCTACGACTTCGACGTGCCGGTCGGCAAGCAGGGCGACGCCTACGACCGCTACCAGGTGCGGGTCCAGGAGATCCGCGAGGCCACGAAGATCGCGCACCAGGCGATCGCCCGGCTCCGCGAGCTGGGGGAGAAGGGCGAGTACCGGCTCCGCGACTACAAGTACGTGCTGCCGCCGAAGGAGGAGGTCAAGACCTCGATGGAGGCCCTGATCCACCACTTCAAGATCGTGGCCCACGGGTTCTTCCCGCCGGTGGGCGAGGCCTACCGCGCGATCGAGGCGCCGAAGGGCGAGCTCGGGTTCTATTTCGTGTCGGACGGCACGCCGCGCCCGTGGCGCATGAAGGTGCGCAGCCCCTCCTTCGTGAACCTGCAGGCGCTGCCCACCATGATCGAGGGACGTCTGGTGGCCGACGTCATCACCGCGATCGGCAGCCTGGACATCGTGCTCGGGGAGATCGACCGGTGAGCGAAGCCCTGCTCTCGCTGGATCCGCCCGCCACGCTCTCGGCCGAGGGGCTCCGGCAGGTCGAGGAGGCGCTCTCGCACTACCCGAACAAGCGCTCGGCGATCCTGCCGGTGCTGTGGGTGGTGCAGCGCGAGCTGGGCTGGGTGTCGCCGGCCGGACTCAAGCTCGCCGCGCGGCTCGTGGAGCTGCCCGAGCCCGAGGTGTTCGGCATCGCCACCTTCTACACCATGTTCAACCTGAAGCCGGTGGGGCGGCACCATCTCCAGGTGTGCATGACGCTGTCGTGCTCCCTGATGGGGGCCGACCGGCTGTTCCGCCACCTCGAGCGGAAGCTCGGCGTGGGCCACGGCGAGACCACGCCGGACGGGCGCTTCACGCTGCGGCGCGTCGAGTGCCTCGCGGCCTGCGGCGGCGGACCGTGCATGCAGGTGGGTTTCGACTACCACGAGAATCTCGACGAGGCGAAGGTGGACCGCCTGCTGGAGACCCTCAAGTGAGCGCCGAACGCGGCCCGCTGCTGTTCAAGGACATCGACACGCCGGGGCTCACCGGGATCGAGACCTACCGGAAGGGCGGCGGCTACCGGGCGATCGCCGAGGTGGTGGGGAAGAAGCCCGCCGAGGAGTGCATCGAGATCGTCAAGGCCTCGGGCCTGCGCGGCCGCGGCGGCGCGGGCTTCCCGACCGGCCTCAAGTGGAGCTTCGTGCCCAAGCAGTCCCCCAAGCCCCGTTACATCGTGTGCAACGCCGACGAGTCGGAGCCGGGCACGTTCAAGGACCGCGAGCTGATGGAGAAGAACCCGCACCTGCTGATCGAGGGCATGGTGCTCGCGGGCTACGCGATCGGCTCCCACACCGGCTACATCTACCTGCGCGGCGAGTTCGAGACCATCCAGCGCATCCTGGACAAGGCCATCGGCGAGGCGCGCGCGGCCGGGCTCGTGGGGAAGAACGTCGCGGGCAGCGGCTACGACTTCGAGCTCTACACGCACCTCGGCGCCGGCGCCTACATCTGCGGCGAGGAGACCGCGCTGCTTTCCTCGCTGGAGGGCTACCGCGGGCAGCCGCGGCTCAAGCCGCCGTTCCCGGCGGTCGAGGGGCTCTACGCCTGCCCGACCGTGGTCAACAACACCGAGACGCTGATGAACGTGCCGCACATCCTGAACCACGGGGCGCCGTGGTACCGCCAGTGGGGCACCGAGAAGAGCGCGGGCACCAAGATCCTGAGCGTCTCCGGGCCGGTGAAGCGTCCCGGCAACTACGAGATCCCGCTCGGCCTCCCGATGCGGACACTCATCATGGACTGGTGCGGCGGCATGCGCGACGGCCTCCAGCTCAAGGCCGTGATCCCGGGCGGTTCCTCGGTGCCGCCCCTCCCGGCGAGCAAGCTCGACACCGCCTTCGACTACGAGGCGATGAACGCCGAGGGCACGTTCCTCGGCTCGGGCGGCGTGATCGTCATTGACGACCAGACCTGCCTGGTGGACGCGCTGTGGAACATCATCCACTTCTACCGCCACGAATCGTGCGGCAAGTGCACGCCGTGCCGCGAGGGCACCTACTGGATGGCCGAGGTGCTGGAGCGGCTGGAGCACGGCGAGGGCCGGGCCGACGACCTCGACCTGCTGAACGACGTGGCGGACAACATCCTCGGCAAGTCGTTCTGCGCGCTGGGCGACGCGGCGGCGATGCCGGTGCAGGGCTTCCTCAAGCATTTCCGGCCCGAGTTCGAGTACCACGTGACGCACAAGCGCTGCATGGTGAACCGCCGGCGGGCGGAGATCGGGTCGCGCTTCGGCGCCGGGGCTCCGGCCGGGGTGGGCGCGTGAGCGCGGCCTGCCGCGTCACCGTCAACGGCCGCGTGGTCGAGGTGCCGCCGGGCACGCTCGTCACCGACGCCGCGCGCATGGCCGAGATCCACGTTCCGATCTTCTGCTCGCACCAGAAGCTGCCGCCGCTCGGCGCGTGCCGCATCTGCGTGGTCGAGATCGGCATGCCCAAGCTCGGCCCCGAGCGGAAGCCGGTGCTCAACCCGGACGGAACGCCGGAGATCGCCTGGATGCCCAAGGTCCAGACCGGCTGCACCACGCCGGTGGCCGACGGCATGCACGTGCGCACCGAGTCCGCGACCGCCGTCAAGGCCCGCAAGGGCGTGATGGAGTTCCTGCTGGTCAACCACCCGCTCGACTGCCCGGTGTGCGACGAGGGCGGCGAGTGCCAGCTGCAGGACCTCGCCTTCGCCTTCGGCGCCGACTTCTCGCGCATGGACGAGGCCAAGCGCACGTTCGAGTCCGAGAACCTCGGGCCGGTGGTCAAGAAGGAAGCCAACCGCTGCATCGTGTGCATGCGCTGCGTGCGCTACTGCGACGAGGTGATGGGCGAGGACGCGCTCACCGCCCACCAGCGCGGCGTGTGGACCGAGATCAGCTCGTTCAACCGCCAGCCGCTCGAGTGCGAGCAGTGCGGCAACTGCGTCGAGGTGTGCCCGGTCGGCGCCCTGACCGCGCTGCCCTACCGCTTCCAGGCGCGGCCCTGGGACCTGCGCCAGCACATCACGGTGTGCCCGTGGTGCCCGAACGGCTGCTCGGTGCGGCTCGGGGTGCGCGGCACCGAGATCCTGCGCGCCCGCGGCACCGAGTTCCGGGGCGTGAACCAGGAGTTCCTGTGCGTGCGCGGCCGCTTCGGCTACGAGTTCGTGAACTCGGGCGAGCGGCTCACCGCGCCGCTGCTGCGCGGCGGCGACGGGCTCGCTCCCGCGGGCTTCGAGGAGGCGGTCACCTGGACCGCGGCGCGCCTGCAGGCCATCGCCGCCACCCACGGGCCCGGCAGCGTGGCGTTCCTCGGGGGCGAGAAGCTCCACCTCGAGGAGCAGTACCTGATGCAGAAGCTGGCGCGTGGCGTGGTCGGCACGCCGCACGTGGACGCGCGCACCCGGAACGCGGCCCGCGTGCCGGGCGCGGCGGTGCTGCGCGCCTCGGGCGGCGGGCGGCCCGCGCTGTCCTTCGACCGGCTGCTCGACTGCCGCGAGGTGCTGGTGCTCGGCGAGGACCTGCAGGGCGAGGCCCCGCTGGCGCAGGCGGTGCTGATCCGCGCCCAGCACCAGCGCGGGCTCCACCTGACGGTCGCCCACCCGCGCCGCGTGAAGCTGGCGCGGCCCAAGTTCCGGGGCACGCACCTCGGCTACCGGCCGGGCGGCGAACTGGCGCTGGTGCACGGGCTCACGCTCGCGGCGCTCGAGGCGGGCGTTCCCGAGGGCCTGCCCGCCGGCGTGGCCGCGGCGCTCGGGGCCCTGCGCGCCGGGCTGCCCGCCGCCACGCCGGACGCGGTGGCGAAGGCGACCGGGCTCGCGTGGGACGCGGTGCGGGAGGCCGCGCGGCGGCTCCGCGAAGCGCCCTCGCGCGCGATCCTGTTCGGACGCACCACCACCGAGCATCCGGAGGCGCCGGCGCTGGTGCAGGCCATCGAGAATCTCGGCTGGGCCACGGGCGCGCTGACCGCGACCGAGTCGTTCGTGATGGCCTTCGGCGCCCAGTCCAACAGCCAGGGCGCCCTCGACATGGGCCTCGCGCCCGACGTGCTGCCGGGCTACGGCGCGCTGGACGATCCGGCCGCCCGCAAGCCGTACGAGCAGCAGTGGAGCGTGACGCTTCCCGCGGGCCCGGGGCTCAGCGCGCCCGAGATCCTCCGCGCCGCGGCCGACGGCAAGATCCGGGCGCTGTGGATCGTGTCGGACCACTGGCTGCGCAGCGCGCCCGACCGCGCGCTGGCCGAGAAGGCGCTGGCCGCGTGCGAGCTGGTGGTGGTGAGCGACCTGTTCCTCACCGAGACCGCCGAGCGCGCCCACGTGGTGTTCCCGGCCGCCTCCTTCGCCGAGAAGGAGGGCGTGGTCGTGAACTGCGAACGGCGCCTCCAGCGCGCGGCCCGCGCGCTCTCGCCGCGCCGCGGGGCCCGCGCCGACTGGGAGATCTTCCAGGGCGTGGCGCAGAAGCTCGGCGCGAAGTGGAACTACCGCACCGCCGAGGACGTGTTCCGGGAGATCGCGCGGCTGGTGCCGGGCTACGAGAAGACCAGCTGGGCCACGCTGCTCCCGCTCGGGCCGCAGTGGAGCTTCACGCAGCGCGCCCTGCCCGCGACCATCGCGCCTTCGCACGACGGGGTCGCCGCGGCCGGGCCCGCCGACGGCCTGTGGCTGCTCGCCGGGGGCACGCTGTTCCTGCAGGGAAGCCTGAGCCACCGCACCAAGCTGCTGCCGAAGCTCGCGGGCTCGCCGCGCGCCACGTTCCACCCGGCGGACGCCGCGCGCCTCGGCCTCGCGGCCGGCGAGCGCGTGACGCTCGGCTCGGGGGACGCCACGGTCGAGCTGGACGCGGCGGTGGACGACGCGGTGCCCGCCGGCAGCGTGTTCGTGCCGGACGCGTTCGAGGGGGTCGAGCTCAACCGGCTCGGCATGGCGGCGGGCGGCGGGCGGCGCGTGGCCGTGAAGCCGGTGGCGGCCTCCCAGGGGGCCGGGGCGTGAGCGCGCTGGCCGCGATCTGGGCGAACCCCGACGTGCAGTACGTGTTCTGGGCGTTCGTCAAGATCTTCATCATCCTGAACGGCATGCTCGGCGTGGTCTCGTACCTCATCTACGTCGAGCGCAAGGTCGCCGGCCACATGCAGGCGCGCGTCGGGCCCAACCGCGTGGGGCCGTTCGGACTGCTCCAGCCCATCGCGGACGTCGGCAAGCTCTTCTTCAAGGAGGAGTTCATCCCGGCCGAGGCCAACAAGGTGATCTTCACGCTCGCCCCGATGCTCGCGGTGGTGCCGGCGCTGGTGACCTTCTCGGTGATCCCGTTCGGCCCCGAGCCCTTCCTCGTGACCGACGTGAACGTCGGGCTGCTGCTGTTCCTCGCCATGTCGAGCCTCGGCGTCTACTCGATCACGCTGGGCGGCTGGTCTTCCAACAACAAGTACGCGCTGCTCGGGGGCCTGCGCTCCTCGGCGCAGATGGTGTCCTACGAGCTGGCGATGGGGCTCTCGACCATCGGCGTGCTGCTGATCGCCAACTCGCTGTCGCTGGTGGAGATCGTGAAGGCGCAGTCGGGCGCGTGGCAGCTCGGGCCGGTGCCGATTCCCGCGTGGTTCGTGTTCACCCAGCCGCTGGCCTTCGGGATCTTCATGATCACGGCGCTCGCCGAGACCAACCGCGCGCCCTTCGACCTGCCCGAGGCCGAGGCCGAGCTGGTGGCCGGTTTCCACACCGAGTACTCGAGCATGAAGTTCGGCCTGTTCTTCCTCGGCGAGTTCATGAACGTGATCGCGATCTCGTGCGTGGCGGTGACGCTGTTCCTCGGCGGATGGAACGGCCCGGGCCCGGCCTCGCTCGGGATCGTGTGGTTCATGCTGAAGCTCTCGGCGCTGCTCTTCTTCTTCATCTGGGTGCGCTGGACCTACCCGCGGCTTCGCTACGACCAGCTCATGCACCTGGGCTGGAAGGTGCTGCTGCCGCTGGCGCTCGCCAACATCGTGGCGACCGCGCTGGTCGTGTACTGGAGGACCCACGCGTGACCGAGGCCCTGTTCGTCGGCATGGGCGCCGTGGCGCTGGTCTCGAGCCTGCTCGTGATCCTCCACCGGAACCCGGTGACGAGCGCGCTGTTCCTGGTGGTGGCGTTCTGCTCGCTGGCGGGCATCTACCTGCTGCTGCACGCGGAGTTCGTCGCGATGGTGCAGGTCATCGTGTACGCGGGCGCGATCATGGTGCTGTTCCTGTTCGTGATCATGTACCTGAACCTGAAGAGCGACGTGGAGACGGGCATCCAGATCGCGGTGCGCCGGGGCATCGGCTGGCTGGTGGGCGCCGTGATCGGCGCCGAGGCGCTCTGGCTGTTCGCGAAGTCGTGGGGGCTGGGCCCGGTGATGCCCGAGCTTCCCGGCACCGCCGATCCCAACACGCTCGCGATCGGGAAGCTCCTCTACACCCGCTACCTGTTCCCCTTCGAGATCACCTCGCTGGTGCTGCTCGCCGCGATGGTGGGCGTGATCGTGGTGGGGAAGGGGCAGGCCACCCGCCGCACCGACCGGCTCGCGCCGCCCCCGCCGCCCGCGCCGCCCGGCGGCCCGGCGGCCACGAACCCCGCGTCCCCGGAGGCCCGATGATCCCGCTCGAGTGGTCGCTCGTCCTGAGCGCCCTGATGTTCCTGATCGGCACCGTGGGCGTGCTGGTGCGCCGCAACGCGCTGGTGATCTTCATGTCCATCGAGCTGATGCTCAACGCCGCGAACCTCGCGTTCGTCGCGTTCGCGCGCTCCATGAACTCGCTCGACGGGCAGATCTTCGTGTTCTTCGTGATGACGGTGGCCGCCGCCGAGGTGGCGGTGGGGCTCGCCATCATCGTCAACCTCTTCCGCCTCCGCGAAACCGTGTTCGTGGACGAAGTGAACCTGCTCAAGGGATAGGGCTGCGTTGACGCTTCCGACCCTGTGGATCATTCCGGCGCTGCCGCTCGCGGCGGTGCTCGTGAGCCTTCTGCTCGGCGACCGGCTCGGCAAGAAGGGCACGATCGCGGTCGCCTGCGGCAGCGTGGGCCTCGCGTTCCTGGCCGCGGTGCGCGCCGTCATGCAGCTGGCGGCACTCCCGCCCGCCGACCGGGTGATCCACGAGCTGGCGTACACGTGGATGCGGGTGGGCGACTTCTCGGCCGACGTGGGCTTCCAGCTCGACCCGCTCTCGGCGGTGATGGTGCTGGTGGTGACCGGCGTGGGGTTCCTGATCCACGTCTACTCCACGGGCTACATGAGCCACGACCCGTCGTTCCGGCGCTTCTTCCTGTACCTCAACCTCTTCATGTTCGCGATGCTCACGCTGGTGCTCGCGGACAACTTCCTGCTCATGTTCGTGGGCTGGGAGGGCGTGGGACTGTGCTCGTACCTGCTGATCGGCTTCTGGTACGAGCGCCCCTCGGCGGCGGCGGCGGGCAAGAAGGCCTTCATCGTGAACCGGGTGGGCGACTTCGGGTTCCTGCTCGGGATGTTCTTCCTGTTCAGCTACGGCGGGAGCCTCGACTACGAGCGCCTGTTCGCCGCCGCGCCGCACGTCTTCGCCGCGGGCTCGCTGGTGATCACGACCGCCACGCTGCTGCTGTTCGTGGGCGCCACCGGCAAGAGCGCGCAGATCCCGCTCTACACGTGGCTCCCGGACGCGATGGAGGGGCCGACCCCGGTCTCGGCCCTGATCCACGCCGCCACGATGGTCACCGCCGGCGTGTACATGGTGGCGCGCTGCCACGTGCTGTTCGAGATGGCGCCGGTCTCCATGCAGACCGTGGCCGTGATCGGGGCCGCCACCGCCCTGTTCGCCGCCACCATCGGCCTCGCCCAGAACGACATCAAGCGCGTGCTCGCCTATTCCACGGTGAGCCAGCTCGGCTACATGTTCTTCGCGCTGGGCGTGGGCGGGTTCACCGCCGGCATCTTCCACCTCATGACCCACGCGTTCTTCAAGGCCCTGCTGTTCCTGGGCGCGGGTTCCGTGATCCACGCCCTCTCCGACGAGCAGGACCTGCGCAAGATGGGCGGGCTCGCGAAGCGGCTGCCGTGGACCCACGGCGTGATGCTGGTGGCGACCATCGCCATCGCCGGCATCCCGCCCTTCGCCGGGTTCTTCTCCAAGGACGAGATCCTCCACGACGCGTTCGCTTCGGGTCACTACGGCGTGTGGCTGGTGGGGCTGCTCGGAGCGGGGCTCACCGCGTTCTACATGTTCCGGCTCTACATCCTCGCCTTCCGCGGGGAGTCGCGGCTCAGCCACGAGGCCGAGCACCACCTCCACGAGTCGCCGCGCTCGATGATCGCGCCGCTCGTGGTGCTGGCGGCGCTCTCGGTCGTGGGCGGCTGGGTCGGCCTGCCGTTCCAGCAGGGCAACCACGTGCTCGGGAAATGGCTCGCGCCGGTCTTCCAGGGCGGGGCCTCGCACGGTTCCGCCGCCGCCGCGCACGGCGCCGGGGAACTCGCCCACGGGGCCGCCGGTCTCGCGCACGGCGCCGCGCAGGCCGCGGGCGCCGGGCACCATGCCGTCTCGCCCGCCACCGAATGGATGCTGATCCTGCTGTCGGTCGGGGTCGCCGCCCTCGGCATCTTCCTCGCGTTCCGCGCCTACCTGCAGCGCCCGCAGCTCGCCACGTCGCTCCAGCAGCGCTACGCCGGCGTCCACCGCACGCTCCTCCACAAGTACTGGGTGGACGAGTTCTACGACGCCACCGTGGTGCGGTTCTTCCGCGGGCTCGCCGACGCGTTCTGGAAGTTCTGGGACGTGAAGGTGGTGGACGGCCTGGTGAACGGCGTCGGCACCACGATCGAGGGCGTGTCCGCGATCCTGCGGCTCTTCCAGACCGGCTTCGTCGGCACCTACGCGCTGTTCCTGGCGCTGGGGGTGGCCGCCGTGATCCTGCACATGCTGAGGCACTGAGTGTTCGGACTCCCCTGGCTGACCCTGCTCATCTTCTTCCCGCTCGCGGCCGCCGTGCTGCTGGCGGCGATGCCGGCGACCGCGACCCGCGCGATCAAGCGGTTCGCGCTCGTCGCCTCGGTCGTGGAGTTCGCGATCTCGCTGCCGCTCTGGTGGCGCTTCGACCCGCAGGCCCCGGGCTGGCAGTTCGCCGAGGACCGGGCCTGGCTGCCGTTCCTCGGCGCGCATTACTCGGTGGGCGTGGACGGCATCTCGGTGCTGCTGGTGCTGCTCACCACGGTGATCACCGCGGTCTCCGTGCTCGGCGCGTGGAAGGCCGTGGACGACCGGCCGCGCGAGTTCTTCGCGCTGGTGCTGGCGCTCGAGGCGGGCATGATCGGCACCTTCCTCGCGCGCGACCTGCTGCTCTTCTACGTGTTCTGGGAGGCGATGCTGGTCCCGATGTACCTGCTGATCGGCGTGTGGGGCGGGAGCCGCCGGCGCTACGCCGCCATCAAGTTCTTCCTCTACACCATGGCGGGCAGCGTGCTCATGCTGGTGGCGCTCCTCTGGCTCTACTTCTTCCAGAAGGGCGTGACCGGCGTCGCCACCTTCGACCTCGACGCCTACTACCGGCTCGCGATTCCGGCCGCCGCCCAGGCCTGGCTGTTCCTCGCCTTCGCCGTGGCGTTCGCGATCAAGGTGCCGATGTTCCCGTTCCACACCTGGCTCCCCGACGCCCACGTCGAGGCGCCGACCGCGGGCTCGGTGATCCTGGCCGCCGTGCTCCTGAAGATGGGCACCTACGGATTCATCCGCTTCGCCATGCCGCTGTTCCCGGTCGGCTCGGCGCAGTTCGCGCCGTGGATCGTCGCGCTCGCGATCGTGGGCATCGTCTACGGCGCGCTGGTGGCGATGGTGCAGCCCGACCTGAAGAAGCTCGTGGCCTACTCCTCGGTGAGCCACATGGGCTTCGCCATGCTCGGCCTCTACGCCATGAACCCGCAGGGGCTCGCCGGCGCGATGATGCAGATGCTCAACCACGGCGTCTCCACCGGCGCGCTGTTCCTCCTCGTGGGCGTCATCTACGAACGCCGCCACACGCGACTGATCGCGGACTTCGGCGGGCTGTGGAAGCCGCTCCCGGTGTTCTCGGTGATCTTCCTCGTGGTGATGCTCTCCTCGATCGGCCTGCCGGGGCTGAACGGCTTCGTGGGCGAGTTCCTGGTGCTCCTCGGCGCCTTCCGGGCGAACCACTGGTGGGCGGTGTGGGCCGCCACCGGCGTGATCCTCTCGGCCGTCTACATGCTGTGGATGTTCCAGCGCGTGGTGTTCGGCCCGATCACGCACGAGGAGAACCGCACCCTCACCGACCTCTCGGTCCGTGAGCGCCTGGTGTTCGCGCCGCTCCTGATCCTGATCGTGTGGATGGGCGTCACGCCCCAGCCGTTCCTGGACCGCATGCAGCCGGCGCTGGACCGCACGATCGCGATGGTCGAGATGCGGACCGAGATGACGAAGCGCATGGCCGACGCGGGAGGGGGCGCGGGCGGCGTCCCGTCGCCCGCGGCGCGCGCCGCGCTTCCGGTGGCGCGCGGAACGGGGGAGCGCCCGTGAACCTGCCCCTGCCGAACCTGCTCCCCGTGGACGTCGCCGCCCTCGGCGCGATCATCGCGCTCAGCGTGGGGGCGCTGGTCCTGCTGATGCTCGAGTACGTGCCGGCCCGGGCCGGCAGCGCGCGCAGCGCCGTCTTCACGCTGCTCACGCTCGCCGGGGCGGTGTTCGCCATGTGGCCCGCCAGGGACGCCCGCCGGGACATCTTCGGCGGAATGTTCGTGCAGGACGGGTTCACCACCTTCTTCACGATCCTCTTCTGCTCGGTCGCCGCCCTGAGCGTGCTGCTCTCCTGGGACTACTCCCGCCGCACCCGGCTCCCGCAGGCCGAGTACTACTCGCTGATGCTCATGTCCACGATCGGCATGATCGTGATGGCGGCGAGCAACGACCTGATCACCATCTTCCTCGGCCTCGAGCTGATGTCGCTCTCCCTCTACGTGCTGGTGGGGTTCCGCCACCAGCAACTCGAGTCGAACGAGGCCGCGCTCAAGTACTTCCTGCTCGGCGCCTTCGCCAGCGGGTTCCTGCTCTACGGCATCGCGCTCCTCTACGGCGCCACCGGCACCACCCAGATCGCGCGCATGGCCGAGTTCCTGTCGGAGTCGCCGCTCGCGGCGAACCCGCTGCTGATCGCGGGCGGGCTCATGGTGCTGGTGGGCTTCGGCTTCAAGGTCGCCGCCGCCCCGTTCCACATGTGGACCCCCGACGCCTACGAGGGCGCCCCCACGTCGGTCACGGCGTTCATGTCGGCCGGAGCCAAGGCCGCCGGGTTCGCGGCCCTGCTGCGGGTGGCCTTCACGGTGTTCCCCGGCATCGAGGCCGACTGGAAGGGCCTGCTTTCGGTGATCGCCATGCTGACGATGACCGTGGGCAACATCACCGCCCTGCTGCAGACCAACCTGAAGCGGATGCTGGCCTATTCGAGCATCGCCCACGCCGGCTACCTGCTGGTGGCCGTGGTGGCGGGGGGAGCCGACGGCGCCGCCGCCGCGCTCTTCTACCTGGCCGTGTACTCGGCCATGAATCTCGGCGCGTTCGGCGTCCTCACGCGCATGGGGAAGGACGAGGACGAGCGCGTGCTGATCTCCGACCTCAACGGCCTCGGTTTCCGCCGCCCGGCGGTGGCGCTGGCCATGACCCTGTTCATGCTCTCGCTGGGCGGCATCCCGCCGACCGCGGGCTTCATGGGCAAGGTCTACCTGTTCGGCGTGGCCCTCGAGGCCGGCTACGTGCCGCTCGTGATCGTGGGCGTGCTGAACAGCGTGATCTCCGTCTTCTACTACCTGCGCGTCACCGTCGCGATGTACATGGACGAGCCCGCCGGGGAGCCGGCGCCGGTGGTGTGGGCCGTGCCCGCGGTGCTCGCCGTGGTGGTCGCCGTGGCGCTCACGCTGTGGTGGGGTGTCGCCGCGCAGGACCTGCTGGCGGTGGCGGAGCGGAGCGTTCGGGGGCTGTTCTAGCCCGGGCACGGCATGCACGCCGACACGAGGAAATACCACCAGGCCCTGGCGCCCGCGGATCGCGCGATCTGCAGGCTGCTGGCGACCGAGATCGATCGCGGGCTGCCGGAGGCGGACAACCGGATCTGGCACGCCCATCCCGTCTGGTTCCTCGACGGCAATCCGATCGTCGGGTACAGCAAGCTCAAGGACAGCGTGCGGCTGCTCTTCTGGAGCGGGCAATCCTTCGCGGAGAAGGGCCTGAAGAAGGAAGGCAGCTTCAAGGCCGCGGAGGCCCGCTACGTTTCCGTGGACCAGGTGGATGTGCGGAAACTCTCGCGCTGGCTGGCCGAGGCGCGGGACGTCCAGTGGGACTACAAGAACCTGGTGCGCCGCAAGGGCCGGCTCGAGCGATTGAAGTAGGGTCCCGAAGCCCGCGTCGCCCGGTCGCGGGCGCGTCCGGCAGCGTCCCCGGGGAGGGTTCGTTCCCGTGAAAGCTCCAGACCGTTCCACCCTGCTCCGCACCCTCGAACGCCGCTTCGCGGAGCATCCGCACCGCCACCGCGGGCTCGACTGGGCGAAGGTCCGGTCCCGGCTCGAGGGGAAGTCCTCCCTCCTCCGCTCCCTCGCGGCCATGGAGGCCTCGGGCGGCGAGCCGGACGTGATCGGCCGGGACGGAGCCACGGACCGGTTGCTCTTCTGCGACTGCTCGGCCGAGAGCCCGGCCGGGCGCCGCAGTCTCTGTTACGACCGCGAGGCGCTCGACGCCCGCAAGGAGCACCGGCCCGCGGGGAGCGCGGTCGAGACCGCGGCGGCGATGGGGATCGAGCTGCTCTCCGAGGACCGCTACCGCGCGCTCCAGGAGTTGGGGGAGTTCGACCTCAAGACCTCGAGCTGGATCCATACGCCCCGGGAGATCCGGGCCCTCGGTGGGGCGCTGTTCGGGGACCGGCGCTTCGGCCGGGTGTTCACCTACCACAACGGCGCGCAGTCCTACTACGCCGCCCGGGGGTTCCGCGGTCTGCTGCGCGTGTGAGCGCGCGCCGCGAGGACGTGGGGCGGGCACGGGTGAGAACCCCGCCGCCGGAGCGGCGATCGAACTCCACGGCGGGTTCGGGCGCCGGGTGGGGTGATCGCCACTTCGGCGCTGGAATCCCCTCGTCGCGGGGACTAAGGTAACCGCCACGGCACGGCGGATTACGGTGAGCCAACAGATATCCTGAGCGGCCTCGCCCAACCGACCTGCCGGGACGGGAGATCGAGTCATGAACGGCCGCCCGATCGTCTCCGCTGGCCTGCTTGCGTGGGCCCTCCTGGGAGTTCCCTCCCCGGCGCGCGCGGTGTTGCTGCAGGCCCACTCCACGAACCTCGCCCAGGTGCGCTCCTTCGTACGCGACTCGGCCGCGCGGCGCACGCTCCAACTCCAGCCGGGTATCGTGTCCTTCCTGCCGAACCGGCCCCAGGCGGTCCAGCTGACGCCCGCGCTGGCCGATCAGGCGCTGCAGGCCCGCGAGGTTCGCGTCGAACGGACTTCGGCGGTGGCCGCATCGCCCGAGATCCAGAACCGCATCCTTCAGTGGCACGTGCCTCTCGACATCCGGGCCCGCGACGTCGCCGGCGTCGGCCGCCGCATGCTGCCGAAGATGGAAATGGTGGACCAGGGGCTGCTCTGGGACACGGGCGTGGGACGCTACGTCGGCCGGGTGCGCGTGTGGCTCGAAGACCGAGACTCGCCCGCGGCGGGGTACGAGCTGGAGGCGCCGGGAATCGCGCTCGAAATCGGGGGTGAGGCGAGCAGCTACGATCCGGCGCGCTGGGAGGTGCGTCGCGTCGGCCGCCCGTCGCGGGACGTGGACATCGCCGTGGCGGGGATGAGGCCGCGCGACTCGATCCAGCTCCTGGTCGGCGTCACCTCCTCGGATCCCCGGGCGACCCCCGAAAGTGCGACCGCCGCGCTGATGGTGCCCCTCAGAGGAACCGAGCTGGAGGTCCTGCCCTCGCGCCAGTCGCTCCAGGGCTGGGGGCTGGAGGAGGGAGAGGTCAGCATTCATACCGTTCCCTCCACCACGGCTCGGCCCCAGGCGGTCTCGATCACCTGCTCGGCGGGGCAGCCGCGCGCCCAGACCGCTGAAATCGGCGCCAACGGTTTCGTGAAGGCCCGAGTGCGCTCGGGGGCGCCCGGACTCGACACGCTCTGGGTGACGTCGGAGGGCCGGCGACAGCGCTACGCGCTGATCCACTACCAGGTGCCGATCGCGTTCCTGCTCTGGGCGCTCGGGGGCGGGCTGCTCGGGAGCCTGCTTCGGAGCCTCGGGCGGACCCGGGAGTCGAAACGGGTGAAGGAACCGCAGCTCGGCATCCTCCTCGCGGTCGGCATCCTGTGCGGCATCCTCACGACGGGCGTGTACGTGGTCGGATTCCCGATCTTCCCGGAAGCGGTCCACGGGCAGTCGGGCGGTGTCGTCACCGGGGTCTTCGCCGCGATCGGAGCGTTCCTCGGCCGCGACTGGCTTGCGGACAAGCTCGGCGGCAAGCCGGCCGCCTGAACGCAGGGGAGGCGGCGCCCACGACCCGCGGGCGCGACGGGGCGCGACTCGGCGGCCGCTCGGGCAGGACGCGCCCCGGCCGACACCGGGTCGCGTCGCGAACCGCGGAACGGGACGTCCGCTCGCCAATACCCCGCGGGGGGCTTCATCGGCGATACTCCGCCCGATCCGCACACGCCGGTCGCGCCCGGCCGCCCGTCCCCGTCTCCCCACCGAAAGGAGCCGTCCCATGAACCTCGGCAACTTCTCCGTCAGCCTCGCGGTGAAGGACATCGCGGCCTCGAGGGCCTTCTACGAGAAGTTCGGCTTCACGGTGTTCGCCGGGAATCAGGCTCAGAACTGGCTGATCCTCAAGAACGGCGAGCACGTGATCGGGCTGTTCCAGGGGATGTTCGAGCGGAACATCCTCACGTTCAACCCGGGCTGGGACAGCAACGCCCAGAAGCTCCCCTCGTTCACCGACGTGCGCGAGCTGCAGCGGCAGCTCAAGGCCAAGGGCGTCGTGCTCCAGACCGAGGCCGACGAGGGCACCACCGGCCCGGCCAGCTTCGTGGCCGTGGACCCGGACGGCAACCCGATCCTCGTGGACCAGCACGTCTAGCCGGACCC
>CAZIVR010000074.1:0-2460 GCA_964542745.1 uncultured bacterium | reverse complement strand
CCGTGGACCCGGACGGCAACCCGATCCTCGTGGACCAGCACGTCTAGCCGGACCCGCCGACCCGATCCGCCCGTGACCGGCCGCGATTTCGCCCGCCCGTGAGTTCCGGCCCGGCCGCCCTCCGCCCAGTCCTCACGCTGTGGGACGCGGTGTGCGTCGTGATCGGCGCGATCATCGGCGTCGGGATCTTTTTCACGCCGCGCGACGTCGCCCAGGTCACGGGCGGCAGCCTCGGCGCGATGGTCGCGTGGGGCGTGGGGGGCGTGATCGCGCTGCTCGGCGCCTTCACCTTCGCCGAGCTCGGGCGCATGAAGCCGCTCGCGGGCGGCCAGTACCACGTGCTGCGCGACGCGTTCGGCCCGGCGCCGGCGTTCCTGTTCGTGTTCTGCAACCTCACCGCCGTTCAGGCCGGGGCGGTGGCGATCATCGCCATCCTGTGCGCCCAGAACCTCGGGTTCGCGATCCACGGCCGGGATCCCTCCGGCGCGTGGGTGCTCGCCGTGGGGACGCTCCTGACCTGGGCGCTGGTCGGCATCAACTGGATCGGGGTGAAGGCGGGATCGCGGCTGCAGGACGCCTCGGTCGTGGCCAAGCTCCTGATCCTCGCGAGCCTCGTCGCGCTGGCGGTGGCGTTCGATCCCGCCGCGGCTCCGGGCGCGGCGGGCGCCGCGGCGGCGGTCGCGGGCGCCGGGGACGAGTCCGCGGGTCCGCCCGGCTTCGCCTCGCTCTTCGCGGGGGTCACGCTCACGCTCTTCGCCTACGGCGGCTGGCAGCAGGCCCTGTGGGTGGCGGGCGAGGTGAAGGACGCCCGCCGCAACGTGCCGCGCGCGATCGTACTCGGCGTGGGCGTGGTGATCGTGGCGTACCTCGCGTCCAACTGGGCCTACCTCGACCTGCTCGGCTTCGAGCGGGTGCGCGCCTCGAAGGCGCTCGCGGCCGAGGCGATCTCGGCGGTCTCGCCGGGCCTCGGCGCGCGGCTCGCGGCGGCGGCGGTGGCGATCTCGGCGTTCGGCGTGCTGAACGCCCAATTCCTCACGGGCCCGCGCCTCACGTGGGCGATGGCTCGCGACGGCCGGTTCTTCGGCCCCTTCGGCCGGCTCGACCCGCGCTTCGCGACACCGGCCCCGGCGATCCTGCTGCTCGGCATCCTCTCCACCGCTCTGCTCCTCGGGCTCGGGCTCGAGCGCACCGACCTGCTCACGACCGGCGTGGTGGTCGTGGACGCCGCGTTCTTCGCGCTCACCGGCCTCGCCCTGCCGCTGCTGCGGCGCCGGGCGGAACCGCGGGACCGCGGGCCGGCGTGGATCGCGGTGGCGGCGGTCGCCTTCGCGGCGCTCGAGCTGCTCGCGATCGCGGGATCGGTGCTCGAGAAGGACGCCCGCGGGGTGGCGCTCAGTGGGCTCGCGTGGATCGCGGCCGCGGGCGTGGTGTGGGCCGTCTGGTTTCGGAGGTGATGGCGGTCCTTCGGAAATCGGTTCTACCCTGATCCCCGAATCGCATGCTAGCGTCATGGTCGCGTGGCGTTCGGCCGCTCCCGACGCCTGCAGTCGCCCCGTGCCCCTTGACCGCGGAGGAACCCCATGATCGACCGATGCGCCACGCGTTCCCGAGCCCGACGGGGGGGCCTCATCGTGCTTGCGGCGAGTGTGGCGTTCGCGTCCTCGATGCTGGTCCCGAGTGCGGCACACGCGGGGCCCGTCACGTGGGGGACCGGTTATCCGAGCTCGGTGGGAGTCGCCACGACCGTATCGCTCGGTGGTGGAAGCACGGTGGACCTGACGGTGACCACGGGAGGCACCCAGGGCCTGACCCCACAGGATCTCGGGCCGGTCGGCGCCACGGAGACCGGGCTCGACTACTCGCAGCTCCGCACCCTCGCCATCTTCAATGGCGGAGGTACCTCGTCGGTCACGACGACCTTGACGTTTACGAATTTCAACCCGCGCCCCCAGCACCTTCGCGGATTCATCATGGTGGGCGCGGTGGATGAACTCTCGACGCCGATCACCGTGACGAGCTCGGTGGGCGGAGCGGTCCAGGGCTGGACGCAGGTGGGCTCGGACTTCGACATCAGTCCGGGCAATTCGGATCCGATTGCCTGGAACGCCGCTTCGGGGCAATTCACGACCGCGACGGTCGACAACGGTATCGATAGCGGCGGCATCGTCGTGGATGTGGGTTCCATCGCTCAGTACGGAACGATCACGCTGACCCTCAACCAGCATCTCCAGGATGGCATCCAGTACTCCTTCGGGGAGGAGTCGTCCCCGCTGGCTCCGATGTCCTCGGCGTGGGGCCTCGCCCTCGCCGCCGTCCTGCTCGCCGGAGCCGGGGCAAGCGGGCTTGTCCGTTCCCAGCGCCCGGTGGCCCTCCAGCGGTGAGGTCGGGCGGTCCTTCGGAGCACCCGGCTCCCCTCCACATCGGCATCGTCGCGTGCTCCGCTCCCGGGGCGGCGCTCTG
>CAZIVR010000073.1:0-19281 GCA_964542745.1 uncultured bacterium | reverse complement strand
GGGAGCCGTTCATGATCGGCACGCGCATCGTGCACTACGAAGTCCGCGAGAAGCTGGGCGCCGGCGGGATGGGCGAAGTGTGGCGGGCGACCGACAGCAAGCTGGGTCGCGACGTGGCGCTCAAGGTGCTTCCCTCGCCGCTCGCCTCCGACGCCGAGCGCATGGCGCGCTTCCAGCGCGAGGCGCAGGTGCTGGCCTCGCTCAACCACCCGAACATCGGCGCGATCTACGGGCTCGAGTCGGCCGGGAACGTCCACTGCCTGGTGCTCGAGCTGGTCCGCGGCGAGACCCTGGCGGAGCGCATGAAGCGCGGGGCGCTGCCCCTCAGCGACGCCCTCGACATCGCCCGCCAGATCGCCGACGGGATGGAGGCCGCGCACGAGCAGGGCGTCCTCCACCGCGACTTGAAGCCCGGGAACGTGATGATCACCCCGGACGACGTGGTGAAGGTGCTCGACTTCGGGCTCGCCAAGGCGTTCGAGGGCAACGCCGGCAACGAGAGCCTCAGCGTCTCCCCGACCGTCACGTCGCGGAACACGCTGGCCGGGGTGATCCTCGGCACGCCGGGCTACATGAGCCCCGAGCAGGCGAAGGGCAAGGCGGTGGACCGGCGGGCGGACATCTGGGCGTTCGGCGTCGTGCTCTACGAGATGCTGGCGGGGCACCAGGCGTTCGACGGCGAGACCGCCTCCGAGGTGATCGCGGCGGTGATGATGCGCGAGATCGACTGGAACGCCCTGCCGAAGGACCTGCCCGCTCCGGTGCTGCGGCTGCTCCGGCGCTGCCTCGAGAAGGACCCGCGGCGGCGCCTGCGCGACATCGGCGAGGCGCGGCTCGCGATCGAGGACTTCCTCGCGAACCCGGCCGCGGCGGAGGCGGCGTCGGCGCTGCCGGCGGTGCCCGCTCCCCGCGCCTCGCGCCTGCCGCTGGTCGGGGCGGCGGCGCTGGTCGTGGTCGCGGCGCTCCTCGCGTGGTCGCCGTGGCGCAGGCCCGCGCCGCCGCCGGTCATGGAATTCGACGTGGAACTGTCGCCGAAGCCGCTGTTTTCGGGCTACGGCAGCGCGGCGGTGTTGTCGCGGCAGGGCGACCGCATCGTGTTCGTCCCGGACGGCGAGGACCGCCTGATGTACGTGCGGGACCTCTCGGACCCGACCCCGCGCGAGATCGCCGGCACCGAACTGGCCTACCACCAGTTCTTCTCGCCCGACGGCGACTGGATCGCGTTCTTCACGCGCGGCGAGCTCAAGAAAGTCTCGATCCGGGGCGGGGCCCCGCTCACCCTCGCGACGGTCGCCCTCAACCGCGGCGGCACGTGGACCGACCAGGGCACGATCGTCTACGCCCCGAATCCGAACAGCTCGCTCATGAGCATCCCCGAGGCGGGGGGCGAGCCGCGCGCGATCACGCAGCTCGACTCGACCTCCGGCGAAATCTCGCACCGCTGGCCGCGGGCGATTCCGGGCAAGCCGGCGGTCCTCTTCACGGTGTTCGGCAACGCCGCGGGCGCGCAGAAGGGGCGGCTCGAGGTGCTCGACCTGAAGACCGGGAAGCGCAAGGTGCTTCACCACGGCGGCACCGACCCGCGGTACGTCCCGACCGGCCACATCCTCTACCTCTACGAGCAGACGCTGTTCGCGCTGCCGTTCGACGTCGGGCGCCTGGAGGTGACCGGGAACCCGATGCCGCTGGCGGAGAAGCTGCGGACTTCCGCCTCCGAGGGCGCCGCCCAGTACGACATCTCGATGAACGGCACGATGATCGCCATGTACGGAGGGGAAGGGGCGGTGGATCTCAGCGATCTCCTGCGCATTCCGCTCGGCGGCGGGCAGGAGCAGGTGCTCCTCGAACCGGGCGCGATCAGCGGGCCGGCGGTCTCGCCCGATGGCCGCCGCATCGCCTACACCTCGGGAGGGGGACAGGAAAGCGACGTGTGGGTGCTCGACGTGGCGCGGGGCACGCGCACGCGCCTGACCTTCAACGAGGCCTCGGCGGACTGGCGCCCGGTGTGGTCCCCGGACGGGAAGTCCATCGCCTTCAGTTCGGTGGGAACGAAGGGTGGCGCCGGAAGCCGGCTGGCCGTGAAGCCGGTGGATGGTTCGGGCGAGGAGAAGTCGCTCTCCTCGAAGGGGACCTTGCAGTTTCCCGGGCAATTCACACCCGACGGCTCGACCCTGGTCTTCTCGCAGAACGTGGCCGGGAACTGGGGCGTCTGGAAGACCAGCGCCGTCGAGGAGGCCGAGCACGAAATCGTGGTGGACACACCGAAGCTCGAGATGGCCCCGCACCTCTCGGCGGATGGACGCTGGCTGGCCTACCACTCGGCCGAATCGGGCCGGCCGGAGGTCTACGTGCGGCCCTACCCCGGGCCCGGGGGCAAGTGGCAGATCTCCACGCGGGGCGGCACGGAGCCACACTGGTCGCGGCGCGGCATGGAACTGTTCTATCGGATGGACGACTCGCTCTATTCGGTGTCCGTCGTGGCGAGCGCGGCCTCGATCGAGGCGTCCACACCCCGGGCCCGGGTGCGCATGCCCGCCGGGACGGGGGCCATCGTCGGGTCCTACGACCTGATGCCGGACGGGTCCGCGGTCGTCGCCACCCGCGAGATCCAGCGCGACCGCGACGTCGCGCCGCTGCGCCGCGTGCGCGTCACGCTCAACTGGTTCGAGCGCCTGCGCGGCCTGGAGCCGAAGGTGGAGAAGTAGGGGCGGCGCGGGCGATCGCGGCACGCTCCGGCTTCGGAACCGGCGCGAGGGCGGGCCGGGCCGGCCGGCGTTCGGGCGTCGCGGCCGGATGAGGTAGCATCCGCCGCTTCAACTCACATTCCGCCCCGAACCACGGAGTTGCCCCATGACGAGTCAGCCGATGCCCCCCGCATTCGTCCCCCCGGGCTCCGGGACCTGGAAGCAGGATGGCGTGCACAGCCCGCGGCCCGTGACGCAATGGAAGTACGAGACCTTCGCGGAGCCCTTCGTGCGCGGTTTCAAGGAGGGGACCGCGCGGTTCGGCCTGCTGTTCGATCACCTGGAGCCGGCCGTCGTGAACGGCTTTCTCTACTACCGCGACCAGCTCGTGGATCCCTCCGACGCCGGGGAGGTGGGACGCCGCTTCGAGGCCGCGAAGCGCTCCTTCGAGGGCAAGCTGTGGCGCGAGGATCTCGAACGCTGGGATCGCGAGGTCAAGCCCGATTCGATTCGCCGCAACCGCGGCCTCGAGGCCGCGCCGCTCCGGAGCCTCGACACGGAAGCCCTGATCCGCCACCTCGACGCATCGCGCGAGAACGCGATCGAGATGGTCTATCGCCACCACATCTTCACCATCGCGTGCATCCTCCCGATCGGCCACTACGTGGCGAACGCGGCGGAGTGGACCGGGCTCGACTCGGGCACCGTGCTGGCTCCGCTGCGGGGCAGTTCGCGGGTCTCGCTCGGCGCCCGCGACGAGCTCTCGGAAGTCGGCGCGCGCCTGAGGGAGTCGGGGGTCGAGCCCGCGAACTTCGCGGGCTCGGGCGCCGGCGACACGCTGGCCGCGCTCCGGAACCGCTCCGACGCGCTGGGCGCCGCGGTGCGCGTGTACCTCGACGCGATCGGCCTGCGGCTCGCGGGCGGCTACGACGTCTCCGACCCCTGCGCGATCGAGCTTCCCGAGATGCTGCTCGGCACGATCTGGGCTTCGCGCGGGGCGAACGACCGGGGCGAAGCCGAGGGCGCGGCGGCCCGGGTTCGCGACGCCGTTCCCGCCGCGCATCGGGCGGCGTTCGACGAGCTGCTCGAGGACGCGCGCCTCATCAACCGGCTGCGCGACGAGCGCGGGGTCTACAACGACGTCTGGAGCACGGGCATCGCCCGGCAGGCGCTGCTCGAGGCCGGGCGGCGCCTGGTCGAGGCGGGCCGGCTCGACGACGCGGAGCTGGTGCTCGACGCCACCCACGCGGAGCTCGTCGCGGCGCTGCGCGGGGCGGGCGGCGCGCCGGTCGCGGCGTGGCGCGAGCGCGCCGAACGGCGCCGCGGCGCGGACCTGTCGCGGGTGCCGCCCTTCCTGGGGCCGCCGCCCACGCCTCCTCCTCCGCTGGACGGCCTGCCGCCGCACGCCCTCGGCGCGATGCGCGCGATCGGGACGGCGCTGGACGAGCTGTTCGCCCCGGCCACTCCCTCCGAGGGCGCGACGATCACGGGCAAGCCGGTGAGCCCGGGGGTCTACGCGGGTCACGCCCGCGTGATCGCCGAGACCGGCGACATGAACCGGCTGAAGCAGGGCGACGTGCTGGTGACCACGAGCACGTCCCCCGCGTTCAACGTGGTGCTGCCGCTGCTCGGCGCGATCGTCACCGATCGCGGCGGGCAGCTGTCGCACGCGGCGATCGTGGCGCGCGAATACGGCATCCCCGCGGTGGTCGGCACGCTGAGGGCCACCTCGACCATCCCGGACGGGGCCCGCGTCGAGGTGGACGGCACCCGGGGGCGCGTTCGCCTGCTGTGATCCGCCCCGTCGCGTTGATCGAGGCGGACGACGAGTCCCGCTTCGGCGGCAAGGCCGTGAGCCTCGGGCGGTCGCTCCGCCAGGGGCTGCCGGTTCCGGACGGGCTCGCGCTCGACGTGGAATGCGTGGACGAGATCGCGAGGATCCGCGAGGGCGCGGCCGGGCCCTGCGCGGCGATGCTGCGCTCGCTCGGCGGCCGCGCCGCGGTGCGCTCCTCGGCGGTCGGCGAGGACGCGCGCGACGCGAGCTTCGCCGGCCAGCACACCACGATCCTGAACGCCGTGTCCGCCGAGGGGCTGATCCACGCCGTCCACGCGGTGCGCACCTCGGCGCACTCGGCCTCGGCGCTGGCGTACCGCGCGCGCATGAACATCCCGGGGGCGCCGCGGATCGCCGTGGTGGTCCAGCGCCTGGTGGACGCCGACCGCGCCGGGGTCCTGTTCACGCGGAATCCCACCACGGGCGCGAACGAGCGGCTGATCGAGGCCGCGTGGGGACTGGGGGAGAGCGTGGTCTCCGGCGCGGTGGTCCCGGATTCCTACCGTCTGGATCCGGAGGGCCGGATTCTCGAGCGCAGCCCCGGCGTGAAGGACATCGAGCTCAGGCTCGACGCGGGCGGTGGCACCGCCGAGGTGGCGGTGGACGACGCGCGCGCCCGCGCGGCGGTGCTGTCGGACGCCGATCTCGACGGCCTCCACCGGCTCGCGCTCCGCTGCGAGGCGGTGTTCGGGATGGGCCTCGACATCGAGTGGGCGTTTGAAGGCGGACGCCTCCACCTGCTGCAGTGCCGCGCGATCACCCGGGGAGGTTCGTGAAGCCGGGCGGCGGGACCCCGCTCCTCGGCATGTTCCTGGCCGCGGCGCTCTCGCCGCTCGGCTCGACGATGATCGCGGTGGCGCTGCCCTCGATCAGCTCCGAACTCGGCGTTCCGGGCGGAGCCCTGACCCAGTGGCTGGTCGCGAGCTACCTGATCGCGGGCATCGTGGCGATGAGCCCGTGCGGCAAGCTCGGGGACATCATCGGACACCGCCGCGGGTTGACGCTCGGCCTGTCGGTCTACGCCGCCGGTTCCCTGCTCGGCTTCCTGGTGGCCACCCTGCCGAGCCTCGCGCTCGCCCGGATCGCCATGGCGGTCGGCGGCGCGATGGTGGTGCCCGCCACCATGGCCCTCTTGCGGAACAGCGTGCCGGAGGCGCGGCGGCCGCGCACCTTCGGCACGTTCGGCGCGGTCATGGGCACCGCCGCCGCCGTGGGCCCGCTCCTCGGGGGCGAGCTGACGGCGCACTTCGGCTGGCGGGCCGTGTTCGCGGCCAACCTGCCGGTGATCCTGGTCGCGTTCGGGCTGCTGCGCCGCGCGGGGCGCGCCGCGGCTCCGGCACCCGCCGCGAGGCGTCCGCGGTTCGACCTCGAGGGCAGCGTGCTGCTGGCCGCGGCGCTCACCGCGCTGGTCGTGGCGAGCCGCTCGCACGGAGGGCTCGTGCCGTGGCTGGCGCTCGCGGGCGTGGCCCTGCTCGCGGCCTTCGCGGCCTGGGAGCGCCGGGCCGCGGCTCCGGTGATGGACCTGCGGATGTTCGAACACCGGGCGTTCGCCGCGGGCAACGCCGTGGTCGGGCTCCAGAACCTCGCGATGTACGCGCTGCTGTTCCAGCTCCCGATCTTCTTCGAGCAGGTCCGCGGCATCCACTCGGGGACCACCGGGCGGGCCCTGATCGGCATGATGCTCGCCATGGTGGCGTTCGCCCCGGTGGGGGGCCGGCTCGCCGAGCGCTTCGGCGCGCGTCGCGTCGCGGTCCTCGGCTGCCTGGTCTCGCTGGGGGGCGTGTTCGCCGTGGCCGACTTCTCGAAGCTCTCGGCGCCCTCGGACGCGCTCCTCGGGCTGATCCTCGTGGGCGCCGGATTGGGCCTCGCCACGTCGCCCGCCCAGGCGGCGGCCATGAGCTCCGTCGCGCCGGCCGACGCGGGCATGGCGGGCGGCGCGCTCTCCACCTCGCGGTACATCGGCGGCGTGCTCGGCATCAGCGTGCTGAGCGCCCTGCTCGCCGCCAACGCGGGCGCGGTGTCGCACCGGCGCGCGGCGCTGTGCTACCTGGCCGCGCTGGCCGTATCGGCCCTCGCGGCGCTGATGCTGCCCGGCAAGCCGCGATTCGGCGGCGAAACCTCGCCGCCCGCCGCCGCGAACTGACGGGAATCCGCGCCCGCGCTTTGGTACCGTGCCCTCGCAGCCACGCCCCGTCGCCGATCACGAACCGGAGGCCCTCATGCGTCCCCTGATCCGTTTCGCCGCGCTGCTCGCCCTTGCCACGCCGCTGGCGGTGCCGCCGGCGTTCGCGGCCGATCCGCCTTCCATCTCGCAGTTCCTCAAGATCCGCACGCCAGGCGCCCCGGTGATCCTGCCGGACGGCTCGCTGCTCCAGCGCGACTGGCCGGACGGCGTGTTCCAGGTCTACCGCGTGACGCCCAACTCGCCCGGCCCCGGAGCCTCGTACGCGCCGGGGAACGTGACGCGCACGCGGCTCACCGACTTCCCGGACGGCGCCTCGCGGTTCTCGCTCTCGCCCGACGGGACGCGGGGCGTCGTGATGTTCGCGCGCGGCGGCAACGAGAACACGCAGCTTTCGCTGTTCGATCCGATGGCGCCGGGGATCGCCCCGCTCACGCCGGTGCTCGCGAACCCGCGGGTGCAGGCGTCGGTCAACCTGTGGCTGCGCGACGGCTCGGGCTTCTTCTACTCGGCGAACGACGAGAGCCCGAACGACTTCCACCTCTACCTCTACGAGTTCGCGACCGGGAAGTCGCGCAAGATCCTGGGCGAGGCCGGCGCGTGGCAGGTGTCGGCCGTCACCGACGACGGCAAGCGGGTGCTGCTGGCGCAGTACTTCTCCGCCTCCGACACGCGCGTGTGGGAGATGGACCTCGCGACCGGCAAGCGGCAGGACCTGACGCTCGCGCCCGCGGGCGGCACCGCGGCGTGCGAGGCCGTGGGCTACATGCCCGGGGACCGCGCGGCGCTCCTGATCTCGGACCTGAACGGCGGCATGCAGCGGCTCTACCTGCGGGACCTCAAGTCCGGCAAGGTGAGCGAGCCGCTCCCGGCGCTCTCGAAGTTCGAGCTGGACGGCGTGCGTCTCAACGACCGGCGCGACCTGATGGTCGTGGTCGCGAACGAGGACGGCTACGGAGTGCCGTACTGCTACGCGCTGCCGGGGTTCAAGCCGCTGAAGGGCCCGGAAATGGAGAAGGGCGTGGTGGGCGGGAGCGATTTCCGGGGCTCGACGCTGGTGTGGTCGCTCACCAACGCGAGGAACGCGAGCGAGGCGTTCGCGACCACCTTCGGCCCGAAGGGCGCCGAGAGCACGAAGCAGCTCACGTGGACCGACCACGCGGGCGTGGACCTCTCGAAGTTCCGGCTTCCCGAACTGGTGCGCTATCGCGCCTTCGACGGCCGCATGGTCCCGGCCTTCGTCTACCTGCCGGACGGTTACGAGAAGGGGCGCCCGATCCCGTTCGTCGTGCTCTACCACGGCGGCCCGGAGGGGCAGCACCGGCCCGGCTTCAGCGCCACCAACCAGTACTACGTGGCGCGCGGCTACGGCGTGATGCTGCCGAACGTGCGGGGCAGCACGGGCTACGGGCGCGAGTACCAGATGCTCGACGACTACCGGAACCGCTGGGACAGCGTGCGCGACGGCGTGGACGCGGCGGAGTGGCTGGTGAAGGAAGGCTACTCGAAGCCCGGATGGATCTCGACCTACGGCGGCTCCTACGGCGGATACATGTCGGTGGCGTGCCTGGTCGAGGACCAGGAGCGGGTCGAGCGCGGCGAGCGCTCCGAGCGGCTGTTCGGCGCGGGCGTGGACATCGTCGGCATCGTGAACTTCGAGTCGTTTCTCGAGAAGACCAGCGGCTACCGCCGCAAGCTGCGCGAGGTCGAGTACGGACCGCTCACCGACGGCGAGTTCCTGAAAACGGTCTCGCCCATCCACCGGGTGGACAAGCTCCAGGTGCCGATGTTCATCGCCCACGGCTTCAACGATCCGCGCGTGCCCGTCGAGGAGGCCATGCAGATCGCGGTGGCGCTGAAGGACCGCAACCTGGCGCCGCGCGTGTTCGTGGCGCCGGACGAGGGCCACGGCTTCCAGAAGCTCGACAACCGGATCTACTTCAACGAGCGGGCGGCGCAGTTCCTCGACGAGACCATCGGGAAGGCGGCGAAGAAGGCGATGATGCCCTGACCGGCGACGGGACCCGCACGCGCCGCCGGCCGGCGGGGCCCGGCGGCGCGTGTCCCGCGGGCGGCGGCGTCCGCGCGACCCTCACGCGTCGCGCGCCAGCCCCCGCAGCTTCTCCAGCACCCGCGCCACGCCCAGCGTGTCGCGCTCGCAGTAGCGCCGCAGCGCCTCCCGGTCGTGTTCGCGCTCGTCGGCCGGCGCGCGCTCCTGGCCGAGCAGGAGGTCGGCCAGCACCAGCGAGGCGTCGGTGCCGCCGGCGATCTCGAGCCCCTCGTACGAGAGCTCGGGCACCAGCGCGGGCAGCACGCTCTTCAGGCTGAAGCTGCCGCGAAACTCCGGGTGGTAGACGTGGTCGCGCACCACGGGCAGCGGGTCGGCGAGCCGCCCGACGATGTCGAGCAGGTCCTCGGCGTGCCGGGGGAGCGTCTCGGCCATGCGTTCGAGGCAGCCCTTCTCGAAGGACATGTTGTACGCCACCACCGTGCGCGCGCCGCGGCACGCCTCGATCACGCGCGGCGCGAGCTCGGGGCGCGGGTCGCCGGGCCCCTCGGCGACCCAGTCGAAGTGTTCGAGCGCCCCGCTTCCGTTCTCGCGGTGGCAGCTGAATTGGGCGGGCACGGGGTCGTAGGGGCGGCAGCCGTTCCAGCGCGGGATCGCCGGCATGACCGTTTCGAAGTCGAGGAACGCGAGCGGGCCCTGGAACCGCTCGAGCGCCCGGGCGAGCCCGTCCTCGACGATGGTGCGGTTCTCCCGGACCGCGCGCCGCTGCCGGTCGGCGGCCGCGTTGAGCGGAACGTGGAGCGGCAGGTCCCGGATCGTGCTCCAGCCATGGGCCTCGAATTCCGCGGCCCGGCCCTTCAGGAAGTAGAGCGTGCTGACGTGATGGTCGGGAAGCGGCGGCCAGCAGCGGGCGAGGAACGGGCACTCGTAGGGAATCCTGCAGTGCTCGCCGACCGGCACCGTGGGAAGCGGGCCGCGCAGCGCCTCCAGCTGCCCGGCCACGAGCTCCGGCACCTCGGGGAGTAGGGCCTCGACCCGCGCGGTCACGTCCTCGCGCACGAAGAGGTCGTCGAGGCGCGGATGGACGCAGGCGCGGTTCAGCACCATCACGTCCGCGCCGGTCACGGGAATGCCGGCCCGGCGCAGCGTGTACACCTGGATCGCGGCGTCGGGGACGTGCTGGTCCTTCACCGAGGTCGAGGACTTGACCTCGATCACCCGCCAGCCGCCCGGCTCGCGCGCGAGGATGTCCACCGCCACGAAGACGTTGCCCGCCGAGACCGATGCCTCGTAGATCGCGGGCGTTTCGCTCTCGAGCGCGCGGCGGGTGGCGGCGAGCTTGCCCGCGAAGTCGTCGTAGGGGAGGTCGATCAGCGTGCCGCCCGGCACGTAGCGGCGCGCCGCTTCGCCGACCTCGCTGCCCTCGTCGAAGCGGGCCTGGAGCGCGGGGTCCGGCCGGAGCTCCGGGGCGTCCCGTTCGTGCACGCGCCACCAGAGCTGGCGGTGGCACTGGAGCCCCGCGGTGAAGCGGGATTTCGAGAGTCCGGGCGGCCGGGCCATGGGACGGGTCTCGCGAGGGGGTGCGCCGCGGGGCGCGTGTCGTGAATTCGCGCAGGGGGGGCGCGGTGAATGGGCGCGGGGGGGGATCGCGCGGCGCGCAGTCTAGCGCACGCCGGGCATGGTTTCATGCGATGCTCCGGGCCCGCCCGCAACCCGGTGGCCGAACGCGGCGTAATTCGCGGGTCGCCGCCGAAGCCGCCGCTCGCGGTGCTCACGCCCCCCTTCCCCTGGAGGTTTCATGATCCGCCCCGTTCCGCGCCGAGCGCCCGCGTTCCACCGCGCGGCGCTGCTGGTCCCGGCGCTGGCACTCGCCGCCCTCTCGGCCGTCGCCCTCCCGAATTCCCGCGCCGCCGAACCCCCGGCCGCCGGGTCCGGCGCCCCCGCCGCGCGCCCCGCGCCGCCGCCCGCGTGGGTTCAGAAGTCGAACGCCCACGCGATGGTCGTGCTCCAGGCGTTCGCCCGGCTCAGCCCGGAGGGCGCCGCCCAGCTTGGAGTTCCCGGGCTCGACGAGGAGATCACCGATCTCGGTCCCGGCTTCATCGCGCGGCAGGAGGCGGTGGGGGATTCGGCGATCGCGGAGCTCCGCCGCCGCCACGCCGCCGAGAGCGATCCCAACGTCCGGCAGGATCTCGAGATCATGATCGACGCGATCGAGATGAACCTCACCGGGGGGCGGCTGCAGCTCGAGAGCCAGGTGCCGTTCTTCAGCGTTTCGGGTTCGGTGTTCCAGGGGATTCGCGCCCTGCTCGACGACCAGGTGCCCGAGGCCCGGCGCAAGGCGGCGGTGGTGCGGTTGCGCAAGTACGCGGGCGTCGAGAAGGGCTTCGAGCCGTTCGCCCGCATGGCCGAGGCGCGCATCCGCGAGCGTCTCGCGATCGCCGAGCTCGCGGGGCCGCCCAGGCCCGAGGTCGAGAAGGAGCTGGCCAACAGCGCCACCTACGTGGACGGCCTCGAGAAGCTGTTCCGCAAGTACAAGCTCGAGGGCTGGCAGAAGCCGCATGCCGAGCTCAAGAAGCAGGTGGCGGCCTACGACGCCTTCATGCGGGCCGAGATCCTGCCGCGCGCGCGCACCGATTTCCGGCTGCCCGCGGCGCTCTACGAGTACCAGCTCCGCCAGAGCGGCGTGGACATGCCGCTCGACGAGATGCAGTCGCGGGCCCAGGTGGCGTTCCGCGAGCTGCAGAACCAGATGCAGTCGCTCTCGATGATGGTGGCTCGCGAGAAGGGCCTTCCGGACCCCGGCTACCGCGCGGTGATTCGCGAGCTCAAGAAGAAGCAGCTGGGCGGCGACGCCATCCTGGCCCACTACGAGTCCCGGGCGAAGGATCTCGAGCGCATCATCCGAGAGCAGCGCATCGTCACGCTGCCCGAGCGCGGCATGAAGATCGAGCTCGCCAGCGAGGCCGAGGGGGCGGCGATTCCCGCGCCGCACTTCCAGATGCCGCGGCTGATCGGGAACACCGGCGAGCTCGGGGTATTCGTGCTTCCCCTCACCGTTCCGGGCGCCCCGGGGTCCACGAAGCTCGCCTTCGACGACTTCACGTTCGAGGCCGCCTCGTGGACGCTGCACGCCCACGAGGGACGCCCGGGCCACGAGCTGCAGTTCGCCACGCTGCTCGAGCGCGGCGTGTCGCTGGCGCGGGCGTTCTTCGCGCTCAACAGCGTGAACGTCGAGGGCTGGGGGCTGTACGCCGAGGCCGAGGTGCAGCCGTACGAGCCGCTGGAGGGGCAGCTGATCGCCTGCCAGCACCGGTTGCTCCGCGCGGCGCGCGCGTTCCTCGATCCGGGGCTCCAGACGGGGACCATCACGCGCGAGGAGGCCATGCGGGTGCTGCGCGAGGACGTGTGCGTCTCGGAGGCGATGGCGCTCCAGGAAGTCGAACGCTACACGTTCCGCTCGCCGGGCCAGGCCCCGTCGTATTTCGTGGGCTACTGCCGGCTGCTCGAACTGCGCGCGGCGGCCGAACGGACCCTGGGCCCGCGCTTCGACCGCCTCGCGTTCAACGATTTCCTGCTCTCGCAGGGAACGCTGCCCCCGCGGCTCATGCGGAAGGCGGTGTTCGAGGAGTTCATTCCCGGCAGGGTCGCGGGGACCGACTGACGGGGGCGGAGCCCGCGGGACTCAGAAGGTCACTCCGAGCGCCCAGCCCGCGCCGCCCGCGGGCGTGACGGCCGGCGCGATTCCCCACCGGGGGCGGGGGATCGCGCCGCCCGCGCCGGGCGCGTCGGTCGCGGCCCCGGCCGACGCCACGGAAGGCGCGCGGTGCCGCTCCACGAGTGCGCGCGCGATCAGCGTGCCGGACACGGCCGGCACCAGCACATCGGAAGCCCAGTGGTTGCGCGAGTCCACGCGCTGGATCGCGACCGTGGTGGCGAGCGCGTAGGTGGTCACGGTAACCGGCCACCGGCGCGCGTGCTCCGAGAGGATCGTCGCCACTTCGAACACGACCGACGTGTGGCCCGATGGGAAGGAGGTGCCGCCGTCGAACTCGAAGGCGCGCGGGCCGCGGTTCTCGAACGGACGCCGGCGCCCGATGAAGAGCTTGGAGAGGTTGCGCACCCCGCCCGCGAGGAAATGCGACTCGATGATCTCGGCCGGGATCACGGTGAGCTCGCGGTGGCCGATCGCGTAGCCCGTGAGCATCGCCCCGAAGGTCCAGGGCAGCGTGTTGCCCATCAGGCCGAGCGGTTCCAGGTTGTAGCCGAGGCGCTTGACCGGCGCGTAGACGGGCGCGTCGTGGTTGCGGAGCGAGGCCGCGAGGATCGCCTCGTCGTTGGCGACGAGAACGGCGGTGACGCCCGCGAGCCCCGCGAGCGCCAGCGCGTCGCCGGGGCCCATGCGCGCGGGGGAGGAGCCGAGGAACCAGGCGTCGGCGCCGAACGTGCGGAGCGCGTGGCCGGCGTCGTGCAACGGCCGGCGCGCGGGGGCCGACGGGGCCGGGGCGCCGGGCGCCGCGGGCGCGGCGAACGCTGGCGCGCCGAGGGCGAGCATCACGAGCATGGCGAGGGCGCGACGCATGGCGCGTTCGCGAGCCGCGCCGGGCTCAGCGGATTCGGACCACCCGGGTGATCGAAGCTCCGAGCGGCGTGCTCAGGTGCACGAAGTACACGCCCGCGCCCAGCGACTGGCCCGCGTCCCCGCGCCCGTCCCAGTGCACGGGCGTGACCCCGCGCGCGAGGGGGCCCGAATGGAGCATGCGCACCGTGCGGCCCTGCAGGTCCACGATCCGGGCGAGCGCCTGGACGGGCGCGTCACGGCGCGAGCTGCCCGGCACGGACAGCTCGATCCGCGCGTCTCCGCTCGTCGGATTGGGGCTCACCCGCACGCCGATGGGCGTGTCGGGCACCGTCACCGCGTAGGGGCCGTACTCGCGGAGGGATCCTTCCGGCGTCTGCAGCACGAACCGGTAGTAGTAGACGGCTCCGGGCCTGGCCTCGATATCCGTGAGGAAGCAGTCGCCCGTGCAAAGCGTGGGCTGGTAGGACATCGCGCGGTACTCGCCGAGCAGTTCGCCCGAGCGCCACACCTGGTAGTAGCGGCCGGGGTAGGAACCGTTGAGGGTGACGCGCAGCAGGCCATTTTCGTAGCGCGTCGTGACCCCCGGATCGGCCAGGGCGGGGGCCGAAACGAACAGGACGGCCAGCAAGGCCGCGACGGCGAAGGGTCGCACGAATCTCCTCCAGGCAGGTCGCGAGTCGGGTGGCTCCCGCGGGTCGTCGGAAGTATGCACAAGCCAGCCCGGTGTGACGAGCAAAAACCGGGTTCAAACCCATCCCGTTCCCGGGCCGGAGCGATCCCCGGCCGCCCGCGTCGCCGCCGGCGCGGCTCCGCAGGATGGCGCGAGCAAAATTGACCCCTCCATGAAGAGAGGGCGCCCACCCGCGTCGTTCGCGGGCGAAGTCGTGGTTTCCACGATCGGCGCCCTGAAATTCCCGCTTGCAGGCGTGCACCGGCTGGCATCTCATTCCCCCCGAACGCAGGACCGGAGACCCCACGCGAACGATGCGCGCCCTTCATTTCAGCGGGATCGTGATCCTGACGATGATCGTTGGGGGCGGGTCGTCCGCGGCGGCGGCGAGCCGGCACGCGTCGCCTCCCGCTTCGGCGTTCGCGACGGGCCACCCGGTGATGGAATCCTCCTCGCCTTCCCGCCCGCGAAGCGAATCGCCCACCCGTCGCGCTCCGCGCCACTCGCCTGCGCGCCCGGCTCGCGCTCCGATCGCCCGGAAGGGCCACGCGCCCCACGGCCGCCCCCCGGGTCCTCACGCGTCCTGCGCCGCGTTCCGCGCGGCCACGCTCGCCGGCCCGCAAGTCGGGCGCTCGCTCGCGCCGGACGTCCGTGAAACGCCGTCGTCACACCGCCGCCGTCCGGAGGCGGGGAGAGGTCCTCCGCGCGCCAGCCCGAGCCGACGCTCCTCCGCCGCGGCCGCTGTCGCCGCCGTCCCGCACCGGACCGTGAACGCCCCGGTCTCCACCTCCCGAATCACCCGCCGTCCCGCGCACACTTCCCGTGTGGCCCCGCGCGCTTCGAGCGCCTCGCGCCCCTCGACCGCGCGATCCGCCGCGCATCTCGGTTCCTCAACCTTGGTCTCGACCGGGCGGGTTCCCGCCCAGGCGTCCGCCGTCCCGAGGGCACGGCGACGCCCCGACAGCAGCCCTCGATCTCACGGAGGTCTCACATGAAGCGCCATCCGTCGTTCACCTGGCTCGCGCTCGCCGCGACGCTGGCCATGGCCTCGCTGGCGTGGGCACAGTCGCCCGCCCCGACGACCGCCCGGCCCGCGGCGAAGCCCGCGGTCCACGCCGCTCCCGCCAGCGCGCCCGCGGCGACTCCGGCGGCCGCGGCGAAGCCCGCTCCGGGCAAGGCCCCGTCGCACGCGGAACTGGTGGACCTGAACTCGGCGAGCAAGGAAGAGCTGATGAAGCTTCCCGGCATCGGCGACGCGATCTCGGACAAGATCGTCGCCGGGCGTCCCTGGGCGTCCAAGGCCCAGCTCCTGAGCAAGGGCGTCGTGAACCGGGCGGTCTACGCCAAGATCAAGGACAGGATCGTGGCGAAGCAGGCGAAGTCCAGCTGACGCCCTGAGGAGAAGGAACCGGGGTGGGCAGGGACGCCCGCTCCGGGGCCCGCTCCGCCCGAATGCACGCCACCGACTCGTGGAGGTTTCCGCCGGCGCGCCCGACGGCGCCGTCCCGCTTCGTCCTGCGCCGGACGCTCTTCGGCCTGGCCCTCGCGGCGATGGGCGTCGTGAACCTGCTCTCCGCGCTGCTGTCGCGGCCGCCGGATCGCCTCCGGGCGTTGCGCCACCTCCTGCCCACCGACGTGCTCGACACGAGCCGCACCTTCACCCTCCTCGCGGGGGCCCTGCTGCTCGTGACGGCGTGGGGACTTCAGCAGGGCAAGCGTCGCGCGTACGTGATCGGGCTGTTCCTGTGCGCGCTGTCCGTGCCCGTCAACCTCTTCAAGGCGTTCGACGTCGAGGAAGCCACGCTGGCCACCGCCCTGATGTTCGCGCTCGGCGTGAGCGCCGACGCGTTCCGGGTGCGGAGCCGCGCGCTGCGCTTCGCGGTGCTGCGCGCCGAGTTCCTCGCCGCGGCGGCGGTCCTCGGCCTGTACGTGGTGGGCGGCACCTGGCTGCTCGAGCGCGAGTTCGGACATCACCTCTCGCTGGCGAAAACCTTCGCCGACGCCGGCTACCGGATGTTCGGGATCGGCCAGCCGGTCGAGGCGATCCCGGCGACGCTTCCCCTCCACGCGCGGCCCATCGCGCGCTGGTTCGCGCACTCGTTGCCGCTCCTGAGCCTGGTCCTCGTCGCGGGCGGCGCGCTCGCGTCGCTCGGCCCCGCGCTGCACCGGCGTCGCCACCAGCGGGACCGGGAGTGGGTCCGCGGCCTGCTCCGGCGCTACGGCGACTCGACCATCGCGAGCTTCGCGCTCGACACCGACGTGGACTATTTCTTCAGCTCGAACCGGCGTGCCGTGCTGGCCTACCGCCACCAGTCCGGCACCCTGCTCGCGATCGGCGATCCCATCGGGCCTCACGAGGAACACGCACCGTTGCTCGCCGCCTTCCGGCGCTACTGCGAGGAGGGCGGCTGGGCGTTCGCCATCTTCCAGGCGCGGCCCGAGTACCTCCCGCTGTACCGCGCCCTCGGCTGGACCGCACTTCATCTGGGAGAGGATCCGGTCCTTTGGACCGGGCGGTTCACGCTCGAGGGCGCGGCGGCGGGCGAGGTGCGGCGCGCCGTGCGCCGGTGCGAACGTCTCGGCATCACGGTGCGCCACTTCCGGCCCGACGAGCGGGCGCTGGGTTCGGGCGAAGGCGATGCGGCCTTGTTCCGCGAACTCACGCAGGTTTCGGAGGAATGGCTGGAGGGGCGGCCGGGCGGCGAGAAGGGATTCTGCATGGGGGCGTTCGGCGCGCGCCGGCTCGCCTCCTCGTGGCTCGCGGTGGCGTGGAACGCGGATCGGGGCCGCGTCGAGGCGTTCGTCACCTGGGAGCCGGTGTGGGCCCGGCGGGGCTGGGCCATCGACCTCATGCGCCGCCGGCGCGACTCGCCGGCCGGCGTCATGGAACTGCTGGTCGCCCGCTCGGTCGAGGCGGCGCGCGAGCGTGGCGACGAGATGCTCTCGCTCTCGCTCTCGGCACTCGCCACGGCGGAAGCGGGAGCCGGCGCCGCGCGCGGGGCGTCCGGCGAACCCGACGTCTCGGGGCTGAGCGGGGCCGAGTACCGCGCCTACGCGTTCCTGAGGCGCCACCTGTGCCGCTTCTACGACTTCGACGGCCTGTTCCGGTGGAAACGAAAATTCGATCCGGCCTGCGAACCCCGCTACCTCGTGCTGCCCTCGCGGCTGTCGCTGCCGCGAGTCGCCCTGGCGCTGGTCCGCGCGCAGAGTCCGCAGGGGCTGCGGGCCTACTGGAACGCGCTGTGGGCGAGGCCCGGGCGCATTCGGCCGCGGAGGGCCGCGGACCCCGCGGATTCCGGGATCCTCGCGTGGAGCGCGGCGGGGGAGCCGGCTCCCCGGCCGTCGTCGCTGCCGTGACGCTGCCGACGCGGCGCCTCCTCGCGTGGGCGCTCGCCGCCCTGTCGCTGCTCGCCCCTCCGGCCGGTGCCGTGACGCGCGGCCGCGTGCTCCGGGCGGAGGCGCCCGCGCCGAGCCTCGGCGAAGCCGCGCGCGACGTTTGGGTCTACCTGCCGCGGTCCTACGACGATCCCGCGTCGCGGGACCGCCGGTATCCGGTGGTGTTCCTGCTGCACGGCTTCCCGGGCACGGCGGGGGATTGGTTCGGGCGGGGGCACGCCGGCGAAACCGCCGACCTGCTGATCGCCCGGGGAGAAATGCCCGAGGTGATCCTGGTCGGCCCGGACGGCAACCGGGGGTTCTTCGGCCGCACGCTGTTCGCCAACGCCTGGGACGGCTCCTTCGCGATGGATGACTTCATCCGCAGGGACCTGGTCGCGTGGGTGGACTCGACCTTCCGCACCCGAGCATCGGCGGCGGGGCGCGGCGCGATCGGCCTCTCGGACGGGGGCACGGCGGCCGTGAACCTCGTGCTGCGTCACCCGGAAACGTTCGGGGCGGCCGGCGCGCACAGCGCCAACTACCGGGTTCGCCTGGGCTTCGGGGTCGGGCGGATCGTCGGTCCCGCCGATCAGGCCGGGCCGAGGTTGGCGGCGCTGAGCCCGCTCGAGTACCTGCCGACGGCGGAGCGGGGCGGGCCGGACCCGGCGCTCTATTTCGACTGCGGCGTGGAGGACGAATCCATCGGCCAGAACCGGGAGTTCCACCGCCTGCTCGACTCGCTGGGCGTTGCGCACGCGTTTCGCGAGTACCCGGGATCCCACACCTGGAGCTACTGGCGAAGCCACCTCGTCGAGTCGCTGCGCGAGGTGACGCGGCACCTGGCGGACGCGGGGCTCCCGCCCGAGGCGAAGGCGGCGGGTGGCCCGCCGAACGGATTCCCGCGTTCCAACCTCAGCCGGCGCTGACGTGCCGGTCCGCCACCTCGAGCGCCTTGTCGATCGCCGCCAGCCCCTCGCGGGCCTCGTCCGGGGTCGTGGTGCACGGCGGCGTCACCTGCAGCCGGTTGAAGTGCGCGAACGGCCACACGCCGCCCGCCTTGCAGGCGGCCATGACCTCCATCATCGGCTTCGCGTCCGCTCCCGAGGCGTTGAAGGGCACCAGCGGCTCGCGGGTCTTCCGGTTCTTCACGAGCTCGATCGCCCAGAACACGCCGAGCCCGCGCACCTCGCCGACGCTCGGGTGCTTCGCCATGATCTTCTGCAGCTCGGGACCGATCACCTCGGCGCCGAGCTTCCGCGCGTTCTCGACGATCTTCTCTTCCTTGAAGATCCCGATGCTGGCCACCACCGAGGCGGCCGCGAGCGGGTGCCCCGAGTAGGTGAGGCCGCCCGGGAAGAAGCGGTCGCGCCACGTGTCGGCGATCTTCCGGCTGATGATGACCCCGCCGATCGGCAGGTAGCCGGAGTTCGAACCCTTGGCGAACGTGATGAGGTCGGGCGTCACCTTCCAGCGGTCCACGGCGAACCATTCCCCGCAGCGCCCGAAGCCCGCCATCACCTCGTCGCAGACCATCACGATGCCGTGTTTCGTGCACAGCTCGCGCACGCCGGCGAGGTAGCCGTCGGGCGGGACCAGGATGCCGTTGGTGCCGACCACGGTCTCGAGCACGATCGCGGCCACGGTGTGCGGACCCTCGACCATCAGCGTGTCGGCGAGGTGCTGGAGGGCTCGCTCGCACTCTTCCGCGGGCGTGGTGGCGTGGAACGCCGAGCGATAGAGGTAGGGCCCCCAGAACTTGACCACGCCGGCCGCTCCCGGTTCGTTGCCCCAGCGGCGGGGGTCCCCGGTGAGCATGATCGAGGTGCCGGTGGCGCCGTGGTAGCTGCGGTAGGCCGACATCACCTTGTGGCGCCCGGTGTGGCCGCGCGCGAGCCGCACCGCGTTCTCGATCGCCTCGGTGCCGCCGTTGGTGAAGAACACCATGT